>NZ_CP102277.1:3066423-3373066 GCF_025149785.1 Coprococcus comes ATCC 27758
ACTGCTGCGATCCCGACCGCAACCGGATACCGTGCAAGCTCCTCATCCAGAATATTTACCTGATCATCTACATCATTCTCTGTCTCCGGCGCAGAATAAACAAGCTTTACTTTATCATTCCCTTTATATCCCAGGTTTGTATTAATATCCGCTACCGCCTGCTTTGCACCTTCCTGAACAGCTTTCCAGTATGCGGAAGAACTTCCTCTTCCTATAATAGAAATCGAGCTTCCTTTCTCCAGATTCAGTCCCTGCACATTGCCATATGCAGATGGCTGTAAAACATCCAGGTTACTCTGATGCTCATTCTCTTCCCTTGTCTCATGACTGAATGTCTGCTCTTTTCCTGTACCTGCATCATTCTTGCTTCCAGTTCCACATCCACCAGTCAAAAGTGCCACACAAAGTACAGCCGAAAGTATACTCCACCGTTTTTTCATAAATCCACTCCACTTTCTCTATCTTAAAATCAGTTTCATTATTGGTTATAAAATGATACAGTACCCACTATACACCAAATCGCCCGGGAAAGGTAGAAAAATTTCTTAAGATTTCATAAATTCTTTTTGGTTTCATTTGTAAGTTTTATATTACTAACCTTTTGGTTTTATATTTCTAACCAAAGAAATGCCCATTTCGCGCTATTAGTTTGACATTTCTAACTCAATTGTATCTATTTTTAAGCATAAATTCCTCTTGTATATTTTCAAGTTCTGTATTAGAATAAAGTTATGCGAAAGGCATATCGATTTTAACTTTTTCATAATAATAAGGAGGATACATATCATGGCACACGTAATTTCAGACGAATGTGTAAGCTGCGGAGCTTGCGAAAGCGAATGTCCAGTAGGAGCAATCTCTATGGGTGCAGATCATATGCAGATCGATGCTTCTGCATGTGTTGACTGTGGCGCTTGTGAATCAGCATGTCCTACAGGAGCAATCAGCGCTGAGTAATCAGAACACGTAGATTGAATAAGACAGTAAGAAAGAGACGATTTTCATCTGAAGATCGTCTCTTTTTATGTATACGTCTGAACCAAATACAGATCCAGTAAGCATCATCCTATCTGACATTCTTCCCTCTGCAACATTTGTCGAACGATTTTTCTTTCCATCTCTTCTTCTTATGCTACAATAGACTTGTACTCAATCTATATCACATACTTATTTTAATAAGGGGGTTATCGTATGGGCGACGTTCATTACATGATCTCAGAAGCTGCCAAACACGTTGGCGTAGAATCACATGTTCTTCGCTACTGGGAGGAAGAGCTTGATCTTCCGATCGGACGCACTGAGATGGGACATCGGCACTATACGGAAGAAGATATACAGCTTTTTAGCTGTATCAAAGAACTCAAAGAACAGGGACTACTCCTGAAGGAGATCAAACAGCTCCTTCCGGACATGCTTCGCACAAAAGCACTTCTGAAGGCCAGAAAATCGGATGCACCAAAGGCTGCCGCTTCGATAAACGAAGTTGCTGACCCCCAGGATCCGGCTCTTTCTGTTTATACAGAAGACAACCTTTCTCTTTCTGTTTATCAGCCTCTGCTCGAAGAGTCTCTCCGAAAAATTCTTTTGGAAAACAACCAGATCCTGGAGGGGTCTCTCGGCAAATCCGTATCTGAAAAAGTAACAAAGGAAATGGATTTTCTTTTACAGGCAAAAGAACGCCTGGAAGAAGACCGTTACCGGAAGCTTGATCATTTACTTCGTCAGCAGCAGGCACTCCGGAAAGAAGCTTCAAAATCTGCCGCCGGACATTACCTGCGGAAATTATTTGGCGAAACCACATAAAAGTCAAAAGACAGAGAACAGTTTTGATTCTGTTCTCTGTCTTTTTCATTTCATAATTTCTTATTCCCCATCCACAACTTTTCGTTCTGAATTGGCAAATTTCGTGTACTGCGGAAGCCATGTAAGCGTTACGGTTCCAATCGGACCGTTTCTCTGTTTGGCAATAATGATCTCTGCCTCATTGACATGCTCCGTATCCTTATTATAATAATCATCTCGATAAATGAACATAACCACGTCGGCATCCTGCTCGATTGCTCCGGACTCACGCAGATCAGAAAGCATCGGTCTGTGATCTGGTCTCTGCTCAACCGCACGGCTCAGCTGTGACAGCGCAATGACCGGCACACTTAATTCTCGGGCAAGCGCTTTTAAGGAACGGGAAATATCGGAAATTTCCTGTTGACGGGACTCATTACGTCCACCAACACTTCCGCTCATCAACTGCAGGTAGTCGATGATGATCAGCTCAAGATTATGTTCCATTTTATATTTTCTGCATTTGGAACGCATTTCCGAAATCGAAATACCCGGTGTATCATCAATGATCAGGTTCGATCTTCCAATTGTTCCGGCACCTTCGATCAGCTTTTCCCAGTCAGAATCCTTCAGATTACCAGTTCTTAAAAGCTGTGCATCTACATAGGATTCCAGCGAGAACAGACGGTTTACCAGCTGTTCCTTTGACATTTCCAGACTGAATATGGCAACTGTACGATTCTGTTTAAACGCCACATGCTGTGCAATGTTCAGTACAAACGCCGTCTTACCCATAGAAGGACGGGCTGCGACCAGGATCAGATCGGAGGGCTGCAGACCGGATGTCTTGTAATCCAGGTCAATAAATCCAGTCGGAATTCCTGTAACAGTTCCCTTACTCTTAGATGCTTTCTCAATTTTCTCAAGGGCATTTAACACTACCTGCTTGATCGGCACGTATTCACCGTTTCCTCCGCGGTTCTGCACCAGCTCAAAAACCTGCTTCTCTGTCCTTTCAAGGATCGCCTCCAGCGGCTCCTGCCCCTGATAACATTCATCCGCAATCGCTTCATTCATCTTGATCAGACGCCTCAACGTTGCTTTTTCAGAGACGATCTCAGCATAATACTTTACATTTGCCGAGGTTGGAACTGCTGTTACCAGATCCCGGACAAATTCAAGACTACTGATCTCTTCCGGAACAGCTTTTTCACGCAGACGGTTCTGCAGTGTAATCAGGTCAACGGGTTTTCCCTCATTAAAAAGTTCTACCACTGAATCGAAAATTACACCATATGCCTTTTGATAAAAGTCATCTCCACAAATGATCTCGGCAGCTACTGTAATCGCATCCCGGTCCATCAGTATCGCTCCAACAACAGACTGCTCTGCCTCTATGCTGTGTGGCGGTACTCTCTTAATGAGTGCTTCATCCATGTCTCAGATCCTCCTAAGCTTCCCCAACGTGCACTTTTAATTCAGCAGTCACTTTCTGGTGAAGTTTGACCGGTACAAGATGCATTCCAGGTGTACGGATTGCTTCTTTGATCTGGATCTTTTTCTTATCAAGATCATATCCCAGCTGTTCTTTTACTGCAATTGCAATTTCCTTTGAAGACACAGAACCGAATGTTCTTCCACCTTCCCCGGTCTTGATCTTGAGTTCTACTTTTGCTGCCTCTAATTTCTTTGCAAGTTCCTGCGCTGCTTCCAGATGCTCCTGTGCAACCTTTTCTTCATTCTGTTTCTGAAGCTTTAAGTCATTTAAATTCTTTCCATTTGCTTCCAGTCCAAGGTTTTTTTTGAAAATGAAGTTTCTTGCATATCCGTCACTTACATTTACAACCTCACCTTTTTTCCCAAGGGATTTTACATCTTCCAATAAAATAACTTTCATCTTAAATATCTCCTTCTTCTATCATAATATCGATTGTCTTTTTCAGAGTTTCAATCGCTCTTTCCATATCGGAATATGGAAACTGGGCACCGGCAGTGTTGATATGACCGCCTCCGCCGAGCCGCTCCATAATGATCTGTACATTGATCTCATCAATGGAACGTGCACTGATGTAAATCTTACCATTATATTCAGTCAGTACAAAAGAAGCCTTAATCTCCTCAATATTGAGAAGCTCATTTGACGCCTGTGCTCCGATAATAGTGGGACTTTCAATTCCCAGATGTTCGCCTCGCGCGATCGCAAATACATCCCGATATACCTCAGCACTGCTGATTACTGCAGCTTTTGCCCGGTAAGATGCCATATCATCACGGAGGAGTTTTCTTACATAAGTAACATCTGCGCCACATCTTCTCAGGTACGCAGCCGCCTCAAAGGTCCGGACTCCTGTTCTGGACATGAAATTGTTGGTATCAACCAGAATACCTGCATACATACTGTTCGCTTCCATGGAATTCAAACGCAGATCATCGCCGATATACTGAAGAACCTCTGCTACCATCTCACACGCCGAGGAAGCATATGGCTCAATATACGACAGAACCGCATTCTCAATCACTTCATCACTCTGTCTGTGGTGATCCAGAACTGCAATCGTCTTCGTCAGACGAAGCAGGCGTTCACATTCTGTCATCTTTGGCTTATTGGTGTCAACAACAACTACCATTGTATTGTCATCTGCCAGTTCCTCCGCCTCATGGGAAGTCACAAACAGATCATCCGGATACTTCGGATCATCAGTAAATGCTTCATAAAGCGGTCTGAGTGTCACAGAAATATCGTTCAGGACAATATTGACTTTCTTTTTCATCGCACTTGCTGCCCGGTAAATACCGATTGCCGCACCAAATGAATCCACATCTGCCATCTTATGTCCCATTACGATCACACGCTCTTTTCCGGTGATAAACTCCCGGAGTGCTTCTGCTTTTACTCTTGCTTTTACTCGGGTATTCTTAGCAGTCTGCTCACGCTTTCCGCCATAATAGCTGATTCCCTTGTTATTCTTCACAACTACCTGATCTCCGCCTCTTGCAAGTGCAAGATCGATCGCTATACGGGCATAATTATATCCTGCAGCATAGGTATCTGTACTGAGTCCAAGCCCAATACTTAGTGTAACCGGAATCTGATTGCCGATACTGACTCCTTTTACTTCATCAAGTAAAGAAAAACGGTCTTTTTCCATTCGATTGAAGCTTTCTTTTTTAATTACAACAAAATATTTGTCTTTCTCAAGCTTCTTCACAATACCGGAAAAATCCGCAATATACTGGTTGATCTTACGGTCGATCAATGCCACCAGAAGAGACTGCCTTACTTCCTCGACACTTTCCATGACCTCTTCATAGTTATCAATATAAACCAGTCCGGCCACCAGCCGCTGCTCTTCATTCGCCCGGATATACCGGTTCAGCTCTGTCACATCCTGAAGATGTATCGCAATAAAATATTCCTTTTCCTCCGGTATCTCCAGAAGCTGCTCTGTCTCACTGAAACCTTCGACCGATACGCACTGGATCTCAGCCTGATAATCTCTGTCAAGATAATTGAATTCCAGGCTTACCGATTCATTCTCTTCCTTTGGAAATACGCCCCGGTTCAACTCCGGAATATATTTACTCAGATAGGTATCCTTCCGGATAGTCGTCCCAAGGACTTCCCGAAACTGTGTGTTCGTCCAGATGATTTTTCCATCATCCAGTAAAATCGCATACGGAATCGAAAGTTCCTTCAGAAGTGTATTCTGGACAATCCCGTACTGCGCTGCAAACTCTACCATGTCTGCCAGAATCAGAGACTTATTGTAAAAATACATAATGCCAATGACGACTGCATAAACCAGCACAAACGCACTCATAAGCAGCCCGGCCTTTCGATCCATCCTGAAGATCCAGATATTCATCAGGATAAGGAAAAGAATCATAATTCCCGGCCATTGCATATACAATTTCAGTTGTCCCTTTAACTTTATATCCTTTTTCATCTTTCAGCCCTCTTAAAACCTATAGATATTTGTATTATATCACCTTTCCGGATATTAGGGAACTAAAAAATGTGCCAGGGAACGTACACCCTGACACATTTTTCTTTCTTTTATTAAGCTTCATATCCATTCGGATTCATTGTCTGCCATCTCCATGAATCCTCACACATCTTGTCGATTCCGCGTTCTGCAACCCATCCGAGCTCGTTCTTTGCTTTTTCTGCATTACAGTAGCATGTTGCGATATCTCCGGCTCTTCTTGGCTTGATCTGGTAAGGGATCTCTTTTCCACATGCTTTTTCAAATGCATGCAATACATCCAGTACTGAATATCCCACTCCGGTTCCAAGATTATAAATGCTTACGCCTGATTTTTCCTGGATCTTCTTCAGCGCCTTTACGTGTCCAATTGCAAGGTCAACCACATGGATGTAGTCTCTCACACCTGTTCCGTCCGGTGTATCATAATCATCACCAAATACCCCCAGGCATTCCAGCTTACCGATTGCAACCTGTGCAATATATGGAAGCAGGTTGTTCGGGATACCCTTCGGATCTTCTCCCATCAGTCCGCTCTCATGTGCGCCGATCGGATTGAAGTAACGAAGAAGAACAACATTCCACTCCGGATCTGCCTTATGCAGGTCTGTCAGGATCTGTTCAAGCATCCATTTTGTCCATCCATAAGGATTCGTACAGGTTCCCTTCGGGCATTCTTCTGTAATCGGGATAAATGCCGGATCACCATATACCGTTGCTGAAGAACTGAAGATGATGTTCTTCACATTATGGTTACGCATAACATCACAAAGTGTAAGTGTTCCTGCAATATTGTTCTGATAATATTCAAGTGGCTTTGCAACAGATTCTCCGACTGCTTTAAGTCCTGCGAAATGAATGACACATTCTACACTTTCTTTGTCAAAAATCTGATCCAGTGCTTCTTTATCTCTGATATCTGCTTTATAAAATGTAACGTTCTTACCGGTGATCTTCTCTACACGTCTGATTGCTTCTTCAGAAGCATTGCAAAGATTATCTACTACAATAACTTCATATCCTGCATTCAGCATCTCTACACATGTGTGACTGCCGATAAATCCGGCTCCGCCTGTTACTAAAATTGCCATGATTTTTTCCTCCTGAAATTAGAATCATTTACTTTTCTTTACACACTATAGCACACATCCTGCCTATATGGAAGTGTTTTTACTAAATTATTTATATTTTTTAGTAAATCAAATGAACTATTTACTAAATTTCAACACATTCCTACTCTTCCCAGAGATTTTCCGGATAAAGACCTTCTTTTTTCAGATTGCGGATCGCTTCTACGACAACCGGTTTGTCTTCTTTATAAGTTACGCCGTACCATTTATCTGCCGACGGAAGAACCGCTGCTGTTGCGCGGTCTGCCTCCAGAAGATTGCTTACGACTGCCGGCAGGAAATATTCACACTTCATCGGATTTTCAGTAAGTCCTTTCTTCAGGAACTGTGGAAATTCTGCTTTCAGCTCGTCCAGTATGCTTCTCGTAAATCCCCACATATTCATGGAAACCAGTGTATCCTCTGGTAAATTTTCCCAGGTTTCGCCATCATTTTCGGTAAACGCAATCTTACCGTCACGCTTCTCAATGCGGGTTCTTTCGGTAATATTTACCAGTTCCCCTTCTTCATTGGTCGTACAGATTCCTCTTGCCACATGACCATTGTCTGTTACTGTATTCTTCAGAAGATATCCGACCATCGCATAACGATACTTATCATCATCCTCATGCTCAGACAGATAATTATAAATTGCTTCAAACGCATGTCTTCCATAATAATCATCTGCATTGATAACAGCAAATGGCCCGTCGATCTCATCAATGCAGCTGAGGACTGCATGTCCGGTTCCCCACGGTTTCACTCTGCCTTCCGGAACTTCAAAACCTTCCGGAATGTTGTTGATATCCTGAAATACATAAGAAACCTCCATATATTTTGCCATACGGTTTCCTACTGCTTCTCTGAAACTGTCTTCATTTTCTTTCTTTATAATAAAAATAACCTTCTCAAATCCGGCTCTTTTTGCATCAAACAGGGAAAAATCCATAATGATGTGTCCCTCTTTATCAACTGGATCGATCTGTTTAAGTCCGCCATAACGGCTTCCCATTCCTGCTGCCATAATTACTAAAACTGGTTTTTTCATAATTGATTCTCCAATTCTTTTTTAGATTTCAAAACTTTCTCTTTCTTATTCTAACCCCAAATGACTCCTTTTTCAATCGTCTGCCAGACAGAAAAACAGTAAAAAAAACAGGACTTCCAAAACGGAAATCCTGTTCTGATCATATTCGATTAATCCTGAACGTATGGCATTAAAGCGATATGTCTTGCTCTCTTGATTGCTACTGTAAGAGCTCTCTGATGTTTTGCACAGTTTCCTGTGATTCTTCTCGGAAGGATTTTTCCTCTCTCAGAAACATATTTCTTTAATTTTGCTGTATCTTTGTAATCGATTTCGTTGTTTTCTTTACCACAGAATACACAAACTTTTTTTCTTCTGCGTCCGCCTCTTCTCTTCATTGGAGAATCCGGTCTGTTTCCTTTTTCGAATGCCATTGTACACATCTCCTTTCAACCTTAATTAAACGGTAACTCCTCATCAATTCCGTCTGGAATGTTCATGAAACCGTCACCTGCATCAGCGCTTGGCGCCGGTGCCGGGGCTGCCTGATAAGACTGTGTATTAGCACTGCTAGCATTCTTACTTTCTGCGAATTCCTGTTCCTCAACAACAACTTCTGTTGTATAGACCTTTACACCATCCCTGTTGGTATAGCTTCCGGTCTGGATTCTTCCGCAAACCACTACGCGCATTCCCTGACGGAAATAACGTTCTGTAAATTCAGCACTCTTTCCGAACACAACACAGTTAATAAAATCTGCGGTCTGTTCTCCGTCACGCTTGAATCTGCGGTCTACAGCTAATGTATATCTTGCAATAGCGAGAGCGTTCTCACCTTGTGAATATCTCACTTCAGGATCTCTTGTCAGACGTCCCATTAAAACTACTTTATTCATACGTTGCCTCTTTCTAAGCTTCCTGTTTCACGCATAAATATCTGATTACACCATCCATGATACGAATTCTTTCTTCGATTTCGCCTGGTGTTGTTGTTTCAGATTCAAAGTGAATGAAGTAGTAGTAAGCTTCTTTCATCTTCTGGATTTCGTAAGCTAATCTCTTCTTTCCCCATTCGTCAACGTCAGTAATGTTACCACCGAAACGTGTAACAAGTGCTTTCACCTTTTCGATTACTTCTGCTCTGGCGTCGTCTTCGAGTTTTGCGCTGACAACAACTGCTAATTCATATTTGCTCATGTCCTGCACCTCCTTATGGTCTTTTGGCTCCCGGATCCGCCGGGAACAAGGATAAATAATATATCACAAGTTGGTATGATATCATAATTCAAGCTTTGTTTCAAGCCTTTTTTCTTATTTCTTTTGTATTTTTTTCAACCAGTCTGCGCGGTACCATTACCTGGTGTCCGCATCCCTGACATTTCAGACGAAAATCCGCCCCTACTCTCAGGATCTCCCACTCTGAGCTTCCGCACGGATGCGGTTTTTTCATCCGGATCACATCTCCGACTTCAAATTTTGCTTCTGCTGCCATCTCTTTACTCCTCTTTTATTCTCCTGCCGGCTGTACATTTACCCTGACACCGTGTACGATCGTTCTGTCATCATTTCCCTCCCGTGTACAGGTGGACAACGTCACGATCTGCGAATCATTTCCCACTTCCACACCTGTATCATACAAAGAAGACGCCTTCGTTGCTTCAAGGAAGGATGCAAACGCCGCATCATCTGCGAACTGATATGTATAGCCTTCGGAAGTATCTTTTACCACTCCAACAGAATAAATCTGATAAGTAGCCACATTGCCATCCGGTGTATAAATATAGAAGGAAGGGTATTTTTCCCAGAAACTTTTTTCGTGATACTGCTCCAGCTCATTAAACATCGTTCCATTATACATATAATGTCCGTAAATGATCGTGTTTCTGTCATTAAAATCCGCATGATTATAAGCATTTACAAAAATCGTTCCTACGGTATTGTCATATCCTTTGAATGTCTTACTCAGATATTCTGAATTATCACTTCCCTGCACAACCGGATAATTGATCACCGCCGGTTCATCAAAACGGATCCATGCAACCACATCCGGATTGATCTGTCTGAGTGCATCGAAATCCACGGAAAATCTGCTTCCATCCTGATCGTCCGTCCCGTTCTCCTGTTCCCCCTTATCTTCCGTAACCGCAAGCTTTACCAGATCATTATACTCACTTTCCCCTTTGTGATATCCGTTAAAGATTTTATACAGCTGAAAGGCAGAAAATGCAAACACACAGATTGCAACGATCAAAATGACCGTACTGATGATTCCACCTTTTTTCTTGCGCCGATCACGCCTGGAATGCTTTCCATACCGACCATGTCCTTTCCGTCCCATAATTTCCTCCTCTGCTTTTTATATATGATGTTCCCAGATTGCTCCATTGCCATGTAATCTCAGAAGTCCTATTTTCTTCCATATTTTCACGATATCAGCAGTATAACATACTTTTTAGAGTTTTTTAATAGAGAGTTTATTGATTTTTGTGTGTGCAGGCGTACAATGTAAACCATCGTATAGTATCATATGATGTTGTGGTCAAAAGGTATTTTGACCCCTTTGATACCAGATTGCTACGTGCTTTCTGGCCTTTTGCCCCTGGTATCATCATATTCTATAAATAAAAAAGATTGGGTGAACATTATGAAAGAAAAACTGATGCGTTTTATGTATGGAAGGTACGGAGTAGATACCTTCGGCAAATTTCTCTTATGGAGCGGCGTAATTCTGATGCTGATCACAAGCATCTTCCATTTTCGTATTTTTTATGTAATTGGGTGGGCATTCGTGATATACTCTTACTATCGCATGTTTTCACGTCAGACCTACAAGCGTGCACTGGAAAACCAGAAATTTCTCCAGCACACTTCAAAGATCCGTGGATTTTTTGCAAAACAGAAGTATATGGCAGCGCAGCGCAAGACACACCACATTTACAAGTGTCCAAACTGCAAGCAGAAGATCCGTGTCCCAAAGGGAAAAGGTAAAATTGAGATCCGCTGTCCAAAATGCCAGACTACTTTTATCAAAAAAAGCTAACGATCAGGAGAATAATCAATTATGCAGGATCCTTACTCAATACTCGGCGTTTCACGGGATGCTTCCGACGAGGATATCAAGAAAGCCTACCGCAAATTAAGCCGTATTTATCATCCGGATGCCAATATCAACAATCCAAATAAAGATCAGGCAGAAGCCAAATTCAAAGAAATCCAACAGGCTTACCAGCAGATTATGAAAGAAAAAGAAATGGGTGCCTCCGGATATACCGGAACAGGCTCCGGAGGTTATGGCGATGCCGGAAGCGGATACGGAGGTTTTGGCGGTTTTGGTCCATTCGGCGGTTTCTACGGTCAGTATACCAATCAGAATCAGCAGACAACCGAGACAGAAGAAGATATTCATCTGCGTGCCGCCGCCAATTATCTGAACAGTGGTCATTATAAAGAAGCTTTAAATGTCCTTTCAGGAATCAAAGACCGTTCTGCCAGATGGTACTATTACAGCTCTATCGCCAATTCCGGCATGGGCAATAATGTCCTCGCCCTGGAGCACGCCAAAGAAGCTCTTCGTCTGGAGCCGTCCAACTATCAATATCAGTCTCTTGTCAGCCGTCTTGAAAATGGTGGAAGCTGGTATCGTACACAACAGACAATGTATGGCGGTACACCAACGATCAACAATGATTTCTGCGTGAAGCTCTGCATTGCCAACATCATGTGCAATCTCTGCTGTGGCGGCGGTGGATTCTTCTGCGGTTCTCCTTATACATACCACTAAATGACAGGAGGAAATACTATATGTTAGATTATCTTGTTGTCTATGACAGTGAGACAGGAAATACAAAAAAAATAGCAACAGAAATTTTTGCATCCCTTCCGGGGATGTCCAAAGATCTGATAAATCTTCATGAACGTACCGATTTCCCAGAAGCCAAAATTTATTTTGTTGGTTTCTGTGTTCACCGCGGAACCTGCCGCCTCGAGATTGGCAACTTCCTTTCCGGTCTGTCGGACAAATCCGTTGCTCTCTTTGGAACCTGCGGTGCCGGAAACAGCCCGGAATACTACAAAGAGATCGCATCCAGCGTCCGGATCTGGCTTGAAGATGACAATCACTATCTCGGTTCTTTTATCTGCCAGGGGAAAATGCCGCTTGCTGTCCGTCAAAAATATGAATCCTTGCTGAACACACCAAAAGATTGCGATTGCCAGCAAATCCGAAGGCAATTACAGAATTTTGACGAAGCAATGATTCATCCGACACGCACAGACCTTGAAAATGCGGCTCTTTTTGCTACCGAATGTATAGAAAAAGTTAAGTCCTTGTAAAAAAAGTGTAAAAAAATATCGTTTCAGTCTACCTATGGAAACTTTCTTGTTATATAATAAGAGTGTCGTATAGCGTCACTTTGTGTGATCTGCATGCAGACTTTTCATATTTAAAGTAGCTGTACGATATTTTTTTTGCGACAAAATGTAAACTAATGCTTAAAGAAAAGGAAAACAAAATTATGGGAATTACAATGGTTTTGTCATTGCTCAGTGGGGTAGCCCTGTTTTTATACGGTATGTCACTGATGGGCGACAGTCTGAAGAAAGTTGCCGGCAATAAGCTTGAACTTATTTTATACAGGCTGACCAATACTCCTCTGAAAGGACTTCTGCTCGGTACTGTCGTAACCGCTATCATTCAGTCATCCTCTGCAACGACAGTTATGGTAGTCGGATTTGTAAACTCTGGTATGATGAAGGTCGCACAGGCAATTGGTATCATCATGGGTGCCAACATCGGAACCAGTATCACCGGATGGATCCTATGTCTCTCCTACATTGATGGTTCCAGCGGAATCGCGCAGCTTTTATCAACCGCTACAATTTCTGCAATCGTAGCAATCATCGGAATTATTTTCCGTACATTTATCAAGAAAAAACCGTATTCTGATATCGGTGACATCATGCTTGGCTTTGCGATCCTGATGATCGGAATGCAGACCATGAGCGGTGCTGTCTCTCCTCTGAAAGAGAATCCGCATTTCGTCAGACTTCTGACCATGTTCACGAATCCATTTATGGGAATCCTTGTCGGGATCGTATTTACAGCAGTTTTGCAGAGTGCTTCTGCTTCTGTAGGTATCCTCCAGGCACTGTCCATTACCGGATCGATCACCTTTGCAGCTGCACTTCCGATCACAATGGGTATCGGCGTTGGCGCCGCATGTCCGGTTCTTCTTTCCTCAATCGGAACGAACAAGAACGGAAAGCGTACTGCTCTGATCTATCTGCTGAACGATTTATTTGGTATGATTTTCTGGTCCATCGTATTCTATTCTGTAAATGCCATCGTGCATTTCCCATTTATGGGTGAAATTATGTCACCTTTCCGTGTGGCACTTTTGAATACGGTATTCCGGCTTCTGACGATCCTTGTTCTTGCTCCATTTATCGGCAAGATTGAAAAGCTTGTCTTCTTCCTTATTAAAGATACCGATGAAGACAACGAAGAGCAGGCAGATTTCGATCTTCTTGAGGAACGTTTCCTCAATTATCCGCCACTGGCAATCACACAGAGCCAGCTTGCAGTCAACGGAATGGCAAAGAAAGCATACAAAAATATCCGTCGCGCCCTTGCACTGCTGAAAGATTTTTCAGATAATAAGTTCAACAAAATTCAGGAAAAGGAAAATCTGATCGACAAATACGAAGATAAACTGGGAACCTATCTGATGCAGCTCAATATGCACGACCTGACACCGGAACAGTCCAAACAGACCGCCAAGTTTCTTCATACGATCAGTGATTTTGAACGTCTGGGTGACCATGCAGTCAATATTTCCCGTGTTGCACAGGAACTTCATGAAAAATCACGTATTTTTTCAGATGCAGCCAAATACGAGCTTCATGTTCTTGAATCCGCATTAAAAGAGCTCCTTGATCTCACGATCAATTCATTTGTAGATGAAGACCTTGTAAATGCTGCCAAAGTAGAACCGCTTCGCGAACTGATCGGTATTTTATGCAACGATTTGAAAATGCGTCATATTAAAAGGCTCCGTAACGGGCAGTGTGATCTGAACACCGGATTTGCATTTAACGATCTGCTCACCAACTATGATCGTATTGCAGCCCACTGTTCTAACATTGCCGTTGCAATCCTGGAACTGGATTCTTCCAATTTCGATATGCACGAATACACTAAGAGTGTACGGAAATTGAAAGACAACAATTATGTATCCACCTTTGATTATTACGAGCAGAAATATAATATCAACGGTTATCAGCCGGAAGCGGAACAGGATACAAAAGCAGCCGCCAAAAACCCGGTCAAAGCTGTTGAAGCCAAAAAATAATCTTACAACGAGAAAGGAATCTGCTGTAATGTCTTCTTTAAATATTTCATCGCAGGCGCACATTGCCAGTCAGTCCGTCATCCTAGGTGATGTCACTATCGGTGCTGACTCAAGCGTATTCTATTACGCAGTCGTCCGTGGCGACGAGGCATCGATCACGATTGGCAGGCGCAGCAATATCCAGGATAACAGTACCGTCCATGTAGATTACGGTTTTCCGACCGTTATCGGTGATGATGTCACTGTTGGTCACAACTGTGTGATCCACGGCTGTACAATTGGTGACGCGTCTCTAATCGGGATGGGAAGTACGATTTTAAACGGTGCAAAGATTGGAAAGCATTGCCTGATCGGTGCCGGAAGTCTGGTTACTCAGAACACAGTTATTCCGGATGGAATGCTGGTTATCGGAAGCCCGGCAAAAGTAAAAAGACCTCTTACTGAGGAAGAGATCCAGTCAATTTATAAAAATGCTGCAGATTATGTTACATTATCGGCTGCGCAGTTTGAATAGAATATCAAATCTGAAATATGTACACTATTAAAAAAGGTATCGAAAATCATTTATGTTTGATTTTCGATACCTTTTTTATCTACTACAACACTTTATTTTTCATCCACGATCTGGAACACATAGAATTTAAGATAATACGATTCTTCTGCAGACCACAGAATCGGATGATCCGGTGCCTGTGTCCGGTATTCTACCTGTCTGATCCTCTTATGCACATTCTGCGCTGCCTGGTGGATCGTCTTCGTAAAAAGCTCATAATCCATAAAATGCGAGCAGGAACAGGTTGCCAGATATCCGCCTGGTTTTACCAGCTTCATTCCGCGCATATTGATCTCACGATATCCCTTTGTCGCATTCTTGATCGTCTTACGGGATTTGGTAAATGCAGGTGGATCCAGGATTACCACATCATACTGCTTTCCTTCTTCTTCCAGCTTTGGAAGCAGGTCAAATACATCTGCACAGACAAATTCAACTCTATCCTCTAATCCATTGAGTCTTGCGTTCTCTCTTGCCTGTTCTATGCCAAGTTCTGAAGCATCTACACCTGTCACATGCTTTGCCCCTGCAATCCCTGCATTCAGCGCAAAAGAGCCTGTGTGCGTGAAGCAGTCCAGCACCTCTGCATCCTTGCAAAGTCTCTGGATTGCCAGACGATTGTATTTCTGATCCAGGAAAAATCCTGTCTTCTGTCCGTCTTTGACATCAACCATATATCTGACACCATTTTCCACAATCTCAACTTTGGTATCAAATTCTTCACCGATAAAGCCTTTGACTCTCTCCATTCCTTCATTCTGACGAACCTTTGCATCGCTTCGTTCATACACGCCACGGATCGTAATTCCATCTTCTGAAAGTACCTCTTTCAGAATGTCCACGATTTCTTCTTTCATCCGGTCAATTCCGAGTGCAAGAGACTCTACAACCAACACATCTGAGAATTTATCGATCACCAGTCCGGGAAGAAAATCCGCTTCCCCGAAAATCACACGGCAGCTTGATGTATCTACTGTCTTTTTCCGGTATTCCCACGCATCTCTCACCCGCATTTCCAGAAATGCATGATCGATCTCCTGATCCTGCTTTCTTGTCATCATACGGATCCGGATCTTAGAATTCATATTGATAAATCCTCTTCCCATTCCGTACCCGTCAAAATCATGGACGATCACAATATCACCATTCTCAAATTCTCCCATAATCGAATCAATTTCATTATCGAATATCCAGGCGCCGCCTGATTTCAGCAGACGTCCCTCACCCTTTTTCAATGTCACTATAGCCTGACGCATCTTTTCTCCTTCCACATACTCTTACGTATTCTTCTTCAAATATTATCCACGGAGTCCTGCAATAATCCGACCTGGATAGAGCAGAAGATCCAGTCCATCCTGCATAGATCTGACACAGAGATCCGCATTTTTCAATAATTTCCCATAGACCCCTTCCCGGTCCATAACAGCGATGGAAAGCGCCGCCTCTTTCAGCATCCACTCATCGTTTCTGCCATTACCGATTGCCACACAGCGTTTTGCACCGGTTGCTTTTACCAATTCCCTTTTATACTCCTTTGCATTACCTGTCGGAAATGTCTCCAGGATCACCGGAAGCCCTTCGCACTGCGCTTTCGCATTTCCATGCGTATCTGCAGTCAGTACATAAATTCGGAACTGCTCTGAAAGTGCGATAAGACGTTCCTTCACACTCGGCGGGATCACGCCGTCCACAGCTATCGTCCCGTTCATATCTAAAAATATCGTATCAAGTTCTAATGTTTTATATTCCGGAATAACCAGTTTCATAGGAACTCCTTTCCTGCCATCTGGCATGTTGCTTTTTTTATTATAATACATATTTCATACAGACTCCACATATTTTGTAACAACTGATTTATCTGATAAAGAGGAGGATTGTAAATATGAAACCAGTTGTTGGAATCTTATGCTGTGGCTTCGACGGCAAAAACCAGTTTGTAACCGATACCTATGTGCGGGCAGTCCGCATTTCCGGAGGAATCCCCCTGCTGATACCGATTCTTCCTCAGGATTTCCCGATCAATTCTTATCTTGACATATGCGATGGATTTCTGCTCCCCGGAGGAGGTGATTTTACACCGTTTCTCTTCAATGAAGATCCACTTCCAGGTGTAGGACAGACCAATCTTTCTGTAGATCTTTTCCAGATTCATTTTGCAGAGGAAATCTTAAAACGTCATCTTCCGGTAATCGGCATCTGCCGGGGTATGCAGGTGCTCAACGCCGCCTGTGGCGGAAGTATCTACCAGGATCTTTCCTGTCAGCCCGGAGATCCTTTTCTGCATATGCAGACCTCACAGAACCGCAGCGATATGTGGCACCAGATTTTCATCGCCAAAGACAGCCATCTTCATGAACTGACCGGAGACACTCTGTATACCAATAGTTTCCACCATCAGTCCGTTCATCTGCTCGGAAAAAATGTCCATGCATGTGCACACACTTCTGATGGCACAGTTGAGGCAATTGAAATCGAAGGACAGCCTTTTGCACTTGGCGTTCAGTGGCATCCGGAATCCATGTTTTTTACTTCTCCATGTATGCGGGAATTGTTTTCGCTTTTCGTCCGGTCGATGCTTCCCGGAACAGATTAAATCCCTTTTGTCGGGCTGCAGACTCTGCTGTCTGCGGTCCCTTCAGAATATATGTATACTATGTTCACAAACGTTCATAATTCTTTCAAATTATAAACACACTTTTTTCACAAGATACGAGTATACTAATAATTGTCAAAAGGAAATAAACCTTTTCACATAATAAAATTTTTCTTTTTCATAAACGCCGATATTCGGGAAACCGGATATCGGCTCTCCTCATTTTCAGGGGTTATTTCAGATATTCCAGAAGTCCTCGCAGGTCTGGAACGACATGATCTGCCATCTTTTTGACCTCTTCGTCTGCAGGTGTCAGATCCGGAACCATCGTCACATGGCAGCCCGCCTGGTAAGCCGCATTTACCCCGTTCGGTGAATCTTCGACCGCCATGCACTCTTCAGGCTTCCGCCCGATCTTCTCACAGGCATAGAGATACACATCCGGTCTCGGTTTTCCCAATTTCACCATAGATGCACTGATGATTTCATCAAACAGCTCTTTAAATCCGACCATTTCCAGATAACGCACAGCCCTGTCTTCCGCTGTAGCCGTCACGACTGCCGTCTGATAACCACGTCTTTTCAGCTCCTTGATCGTCTCTTCCACATACGGTTTCTTCTCAATTCCGAAACGCGCAATATGATCACTCATCAGCTCCTGTCTGCGCCGTCTGAGCTCATCGTATGGGAAATCCTCTCCAAAAATTCCCTTCATCTGCTCTCTTGCAAATACGGATGCACAGCTGCGGAATTTGTATGCCGTTTCCAGATCCAGCCGGTATCCTGCCTCCCGCATTGCCTTTTGTTTGTATACTGTCAGATATTTCTCTGTATCGATCAGGATGCCATCCATATCAAAAAGTACTGCTTTCATCTTGTCCTCCTGTAGTATATTTCATTTTGTAAAAACAATTACTTTCTATATCATACCATTCCCTTCAGGAAGAAAAAAGACGGAGATTTTATTCTCCGCCTTTTGAATGTTTGCTTATATCTATTTTGTATTTTCTGTGCTGCCGGTACTTCCTGTACTGTTTGAACCGCTTTTGCTGCTGTCAGATGAAGTACTTTTCACCTGCTTGCAGTTGTCTGCTACCCAGTCTTCTACGATATCCAGTCTTGCTGTCTTCTCCAGATTCTCCAGGTTTCCAGCATCTTCCAGTGCTTTTTTGAGTGCATCTACATCTTCGTATCCGTAAGCCTTTGCATACTCCTTATACTTCTTCTCAAGTGTCTTATCTGACACATCGATCTTTGCTTTCTCAATGATCAGATCTGCCGCAAGGTTGGCCTTTACCTGATCCTTTGCAGCCTGGGTTGCCTTTGAATTAAAAGTTTCCTCATCCATATTCATATACTGTTTAAGGAAATCTGCAAAATCAAGGTTATAATAAGATGCCATATTCTTATACTGTGTCTTGATCGAACTGATCATATTCTTCAGATCCTTCTTCGGATACTTGTTCACAGTTGTGTTCTCAAGTACTGCTTTCCATGCATTTTCCTTGATTGTATTCTGCTGGTTTTCTTTGCCGTTTTTTTTCAGAGATTTTTTAATTTCCTTTTTGTACTCTTCCACCGTCTTGGAAGTATCAGAAACACTCTGTACAAATTCATCTGTAAGTTCCGGTACATCGGTCTGGCTGATTCCCTTCAGTGTAACGGTAAATACGACTGCCTGACCTGCAAGATCTTCATTTCCATAGTTCTCCGGGAAAGTCAGATCCAGATCAAAAGTATCGCCAATATTGTGTCCGACAACGCCATCCTCAAATCCGTCAATAAACTGACCACTTCCTAATGTAAGCTGTGCATCTGTCGCTGTTCCACCATCAAATGCCACACCATCTTTCTTTCCTTCGTAGTCAATCGTTACCGTATCTCCGGTTTGTGCTGCACGGTCTGTAACTTCTGTTGTAGTTGATTTAGACTGAAGTACACTGTTGATCTGTGCTTCTACATCATTATCCGATACCGCATCCGCATCTACTTTATCAATCTCCACACCTTTATATTTTGTAATCGTAACATAATCATTGGAAATCTCACCGGAGCATCCGGTAAGAAATAATGACAATGCACAGATACCTGCTGCCAGTACTGCTAATTTCTTTTTCATTTTCTTTTACACCTCTTATATCTTCATTCTCTCTGACTGTCCAAATCACCCACATCAGAGCGCTACATATGATTATAACACATAATCCGTCATTGAAAAGGGATTTCCCAAAATTCACATTTATTTCAGATTTTCCATTACTTTCAAAAAGCCGCCAAAAACTTCAAATTACTTGCACTTGTCTACAAACAATGCTACAATAAGCTATGTGTAAATATGATTTGAGGAGGAAAACCCGTGAGTAAGATAACGATCGTATTACTGGTAATTCTTGCCGTACTGCTTATCGCCCTGGTTGTTCTGTATTTCCTCGGTAAGAAAGCGCAGAAAAAGCAGGCAGAACAGGAAGAGATGATTGCAGCTGCTGCACAGCAGGTCAACATCCTGGTTATCGACAAAGGTAAGATGAAGCTTAAAGATGCCGGTTTCCCGTCAGTTGTTCTTGAGAATACACCTAAGTATCTTCGTCGTTCAAAGGTACCTGTAGTCAAGGCAAAAGTCGGACCAAAGATCATGACTCTGATGTGTGATGCAAGCATCTATGATCTTATTCCAGTCAAAAAAGAAGTAAAAGCAACCGTAAGCGGTATTTACATCACTGCAGTAAAAGGAGTCAGAGGTTCTCTTGAGACTCCACCTAAGAAAAAAGGATTCTGGGCAAGACTGCGGAACAAGTAACAAAAAAGGGTAAATGATTCTGAGCTGATTGAATCATTTACCCTTTTTGTTTTATTTTCCTGAAATTGCTTCCTCTGCCTGTGCTTTCGGTCTTATGCTCATTGCGATCCGGCAGTCTGCCGTCGCTTCATGATTCACATCAAGCCCGTACTCCACAGCAATATCAATTCGCTCATCATCCACATTCACATCCAGCTTCCGTGTATGAATTCCAACATGAAGCTGCCCATACGGTGTATCATAATATGTGACATTCATCTGATTCTTCTCAAATACCATATGTGCATTCGTAATTCCGCTCTTCATGATCTCCATCGAATCTTCACCGGTGATCTTGATCTTATTCTTAACCACCCCCGGAATCCCTTCCATTACTTCATCATAAAGAATATAATGCTTTCCGTTCTTCCAGTAATAGCTCGCCGGAGTGATCACTTCGATCGGCTCATTCTCTTCATTTTCTTCCGGATCTGCAAATACCATATCATGCAGTCCGGAAATCGTCAATAATACATCCTGTGTCATACACGTCATCCAATCTGTCTGTTATTAGATGGCAAGCTGTTTTGCGATATCGTACTGGTACTCCGGAATTCCTTTCTGCATTGCCAGTGCTTCGTTGATATCGAAGTCAATATACTCGCCATGTTTGTATCCTACTACACGGTTTGTTTTTCCTTCAAGAAGAAGATCTACAGCAAGAGATCCCATGATAGATGCATAAACTCTGTCTTTTGCTGTCGGGCTTCCTCCACGCTGCATATGACCAAGAATAGTAGCACGTGTCTCCATACCCGTCTCTTTTTCGATTCTCTTTGCCATATTCATAGAATCACCGATACCTTCGGCATTGATGATAATGTAATGCTTTTTACCGCGTTTTCTGCTTTCTTTGATGTCTGCAATGATCTTTGCTTCATCGTAGTCATGTTCCTCAGGAAGAAGAATCTTCTCTGCTCCATTGGCAATACCACACCACAGTGCAAGGTATCCCGCATCACGTCCCATAACTTCGATAATACTACATCTTTCATGTGATGTAGATGTATCACGTACTTTGTCAATTGCTTCCATCGCTGTATTAACCGCTGTATCGAATCCGATTGTGTATTCTGTACATGCGATATCAAGATCGATCGTTCCCGGAAGTCCGATTGTATTTACTCCAAAATCAGATAATTTCTGTGCTCCCTTGAAGGAACCGTCTCCTCCGATAACTACCAGACCGTCAATTCCATATTTCTTACAGATTGCTGCTGCTTTCTGCTGTCCTTCTGGTGTACGCATTTCCTCGCAACGGGCTGTCAGAAGAATCGTTCCACCTCTCTGGATCGTGTCTGATACATCTCTGGCACTTAAATCAATAATTTCCTCGTTAAGAAGTCCTGAATAACCTCTTCTGATTCCTCTTACCTTCAGTCCTTTTCCCAATGCGGTTCTTACAACTGCACGGATTGCAGCGTTCATTCCCGGTGCGTCTCCACCACTGGTCAATACGCCGATAGTTCTGATTACTTTTTCTGCCATGATATGTCTCCTCCGTCTCTTCTACTTTGTAACTTTACTATCCTTTTGCTTAATTTATCTCAATCCACACGTTATTGTATAATATTCACCCCTTCATTTCAATGGGTTTTTCTATTACTTTTACACAATCTTCTCCAAAATAATTCGTCAATCTGCTCAAAATTCCAGGTTCTACCTGGATATTTGCGTTTTTAGGCAGTCTTTTTACCGCTCTCTCCGCTTTGCAGAAGATTACAACCTGGTCCTCACCCTCACTTTCCGCGAGCATCCGGAACAGATTCTGCTCATCTTGAAGGTAACTCTGTTTGTCGGCATACTGGATCCACAGTTCTTTTTTCGTCATATCAAACGGAATCACCTCTTCACAGATCAGCTTACTTGCATTATCATCTTCTTCCGATACACGTCCCCGCACAAATACTTTGCTGTCCTCCTGCAGATACTGCTGGCTTTTCTCATAGCTCTGCGGGAAAATGACAACCTCTACCGTTCCAAGAAGATCCTCTACGGTAATAAATGCCATCGTTTGATTCTTCTTTGTATATTTGATCATCTTCGATGTGATCATACCACCGATGATCTCCCTTGACCCGTCACGTACTTTTGTCCGTCCGGTCTCTTCATCAAGCTGAAAATCCAATGTCGTTGCGGAAATACTCTTGCGCCATTTCTCTTCATATTCTTCCAATGGATGTCCGCTGATATACACGCCGAGTACTTCTTTTTCAAATGCAAGCATCGTTTCCTTCTGGTATTCTCCCACATCCGGAAGCGTGACCTCAAATTCTTTTTTCTGTTCGTCATCTACAATATCAAAGAGCGACATCTGTCCGGCAAGCGAATTTTTCTTGTTCTGTGCTACCTGATCCATGATCTGTACATAAATGATCATAAACTGCTTTCTGGTCCCTTTCAGACTGTCAAATGCGCCGGATTTGATAAAGTTTTCTACCGCACGTTTATTGACTTCCTTACCGGAAAGCCGTTCCAGAAAATCCTTCAGATCACGAAACGTGCCATGCTCTTCTCTGTCCCGGATGATCTGCTCGATCACCGGTCTTCCAACCCCCTTGATCGCCGCAAGTCCGTAACGGATATTACCGTTATCTACAGAAAAATCACCAACCCCACGATTGATATCCGGCGGCAGGATAGAAATTCCCATCTGTCGGCAAGTGTAAATGTATTCGGCAACCTTTCCCGGATTGTCGATGACAGAAGTCATAAGCGCTGCCATATATTCTACCGGATAATAATATTTCAGATACGCTGTCTGGTATGAGACAACCGCATACGCTGCCGCATGTGATTTGTTGAACGCATACTTTGCAAAATCGATCATTTCATCATAGATCTTATTCGCAACCTTTTCATCGATTCCATTTTTGACACAACCCGGAATGCCTTCTTCTTCATTACCATATACAAAATTCTGACGCTCTCTCTGCATCACGTCGCCCTTTTTCTTACTCATGGCACGGCGTACAAGGTCGCTTCGCCCAAGTGAATATCCGGCAAGGTCACGCACAATCTGCATAACCTGTTCCTGGTATACAATGCAGCCATAGGTCGGTGCCAGGATCGGCTTTAACTGCGGGCATTCGTAAGTAATCAGCTCCGGATGGTTCTTTCCTTTGATATACTGTGGAATGAAATCCATCGGACCTGGCCGGTAAAGAGAAATTCCGGCGATAATATCTTCCAGACTCTGTGGACGAAGTTCCTTCATGAAGCTCTTCATCCCTGCACTTTCTATCTGGAAAATGCCGTCCGTCTTGCCGGTTCCGATATAGTCAAGCACTGCTTTATCATTATAATTTAATTTTTCTGTTACCAGCTTCACACCGGTACTTTTTTCAACCAGTCTGATCGCATCCTGGATGACGGTCAGGGTACGAAGTCCAAGGAAATCCATTTTCAGAAGTCCCAGTTCTTCCAGCGTGGTCATGGTAAACTGTGTGACTACATTGTTGTCCGCTCCAAGTGCCAGCGGAACATATTCATCCACATCCTTCTGGCTGATCACGACTCCCGCGGCATGCATGGATGTATGCCGTGGCAGACCTTCCAGTCTCTTTGACATATCGATCAGCTCTTTTACCTGTGGGTCTTCATCATAGAGCTTCTTCAGCTCATGGTTCATCTTCAGGGATTTATCCAGTGTAATATTCAGTTCTTTCGGAATCATCTTTGCAATTGAATCCACAAAAGCATACGGAAGATCCATAACTCTTCCCACATCCCGCAGCACCCCGCGCGCCTGCAGTGTACCAAAGGTTACGATCTGCACTACCCGGTCTTTGCCGTATTTACGCACAACATAATCAATGACTTCCTGCCTTCTTTCAAAGCAGAAGTCCACGTCGATATCGGGCATGGACACACGTTCCGGATTCAGAAAACGCTCGAACAGCAGCTGATACCGGATCGGATCGATATTGGTGATCGCAAGTGTGTACGCCACAATGCTTCCTGCCGCAGATCCACGCCCAGGTCCAACCATGATTCCGTTGCTTTTTGCAAAATGAATGAAATCCCATACAATAAGGAAGTAATCCACGTAACCCATGCTTTTGATAACGCCCAATTCATAATTCAGGCGCTCCACAAGGGCTGGATCCGGGTCTTCTCCATATCGTCTTTTTAGTCCGTCAAAACAGAGCTTATTCAAATATTCCCATGAGGTAAATCCTTCCGGCACATCGAATTTCGGAAGCTTTGTCACACCAAATTCAATCTCTACATGGCATCTGTCTGCAATCTTCTGTGTATTTTCCAGCGCCTCCGGTGCATATGGGAAAAGTGCTGCCATCTCTTCTTTGGACTTCACGTAGTACTGTCCGCCTTCATAGCGCATCCGATCCTCGTCTGCGAGCTTTTTCCCTGTCTGAAGGCAAAGCAGGATATCATGTGGCTTTTCATCTTCTGCGTAAGTATAATGCACGTCATTTGTCGCCACAAGGTCGATTCCAATCTCCTGCGACAGACGCATCAACTGCTGGTTAACGGTGCGCTGTTCCGGGATCCCATGATCCTGCAGTTCCAGGAAAAAGTTGCCTTTCCCAAAAATCTGTTCATAATGAAGCGCAGCTTTTTTTCCTTCTTCATACATCCCTCTCGCCAGGTTTCTCTGTACCTCTCCGGCAAGACATGCACTGAGGGCAATGATTCCTTCGTGATAGGTCTCCAGAAGCTCATAATCTACTCTTGGCTTATAATAGTAACCTTCCGTAAATGCACGTGACACGATCTTCATCAGATTGGCGTATCCTGTATTATTCTCGGCAAGAAGTACCAGGTGATAATATCGGTCCTCATCGCGTCCTACGGCTGTTTTATCGAATCTGGATCCCGGTGCCACATAGACTTCACATCCCAGTACAGGATTGATTCCTGCCGCTCTTGCGGCTCTGTAGAAGTCAATGACGCCATACATGACACCGTGGTCTGTGATCGCAGCCGCTGTCATCCCCAGTTCTTTGACTCTGGCAACATATTCTTTAATTTTATTCGAACCGTCCAGAAGGCTGTATTCCGTGTGGACGTGCAAATGCGCAAAATTCATATTGTGTTCGCTCCTTTTCTCTGTGTTCCATTTTAGCAGAAATGAGGGGGATTTCCAACTGGTGGGGGGAAAATTTTATAGGTTGGTGGGCGGCGGATTTCCAAATATATATACTCCGGTTCCCCTCGGCAAAACATTCCGATGAACCCCTGAAAGCGGGAATCGTGTTCAGCAAAGGCTTCCACGATTCCTGGGTTTCATCTCCATTACCTCGAAGGGAACCGGAGTATATATATTTGGAAATCCGCCTGTTCAACGGTATCGAATGATTTTCTGGATGTGTTGGAATCTGCAGGAAGAGAATTGATGGAAACACAGATTATACTTACCTGCGCTGTACCACTCATACTCTATGCAAGTGTAAGCCTGTTAAGTTTCTTCTGGTTTACACCTATAACTTTGAGTGCCAGCCTTAGTTCTAACGCAAAAATACCACCGCATTGATATTTTTTCTCCCATGCGGTGGTTTCTTTTCTTACTCCACTGCCTTTACCGCAGCAGACATTTTTTCTTCATTTTGTTTTGAAAAATACAGTTTTGTTTCCCCAATGATCACTTTTCTAAGTGCAATGATTGCGATCAGGTTTGGAATGATCATCAGCGCATTCGTGATATCTGCCAGGAGCCAGATTGGTTCCAGCGATAAAAACGGTGCCAGTGCAATCGCTGCAATGTAGATGATCTTATATGGTTTGATCCATTTTGTTGTGCCAGTCAGATAAACCAGGCAGCGTTCTCCGTAATAATTCCATCCCAGAATAGTGGTAAATGCAAAGAACATAATTCCTACTGCGATCAGATGCATGCCTATATTGTGTGGCAGACACATGTTATAAGCAGCTGTAACAAGTGTGCTTCCGTTCATATCCGAACTGTCCATCAGCCCGCTGCTGATGATAACTAGTCCTGTCATGGAACAGGTCAGAATCGTAGTAACAAACACACTTGTCATGGAAAGAAGGCCCTGTCTTACACCGGAATTCGTCTTCGCCGCTGCTGCCACGATCGGTGAACTTCCAAGTCCTGCCTCATTTGTATAGACACCTCTGGCAATCCCGGTTCTCATAACCGTCATAAACGTAATGACACCTGTTCCTGCAGTTCCTCCGATTACCGATTCTTTTGCAAATGCACAGGTAAAAATGGTCTTAAAAGCATCCGGTACTGCCGCCCGGTTGATCACCAGCGCCACTACCGAGCCTCCAAGAAAAGTAAGCGCCATAATCGGCACCACAATTTCAGCAACCTTTGAAATACTTTTAATTCCTCCGATCGTTACAACCGCAGTAAGCACTGTTATGATGACTCCTGCTACAATGATCGGTATATGGAATGTCACATTGACAGATTCTGTGATCGCATTTACCTGCGGAAACGTTCCGCAGCCAAATAATGCTGTACATATGCCAAACACAGAAAAGGCTTTTGCAAGCCAGATAAATCTCTCTCCCATACCATTTTGGATATAAAACATCGGTCCGCCGGCCATCTGGTTATTCTCGTCCGTCACTCGGTATTTTACCGCTAAAAGACTTTCTGAATATTTCGTCACCATACCAAGTATGGCTGAAATCCACATCCAGAATAACGATCCCGGTCCACCAATTCGAAGCGCCGTTGCAACTCCAACAATACTTCCCGTTCCTATGTCTGCTGCCATCGTTGTACATAGAGTCGCAAATGCCGATACATCTCCTTCTCCGCTTCCGGTCCCACTTTCTTTTTCAAAAATGGCCCTTACTGCACGTGGAAATTTTGTGATCTGCAGTCCTCTCAATTTAATCGTAAAGTAAAGCCCTGTACCGATCAACAGCAACAATGTCGGAGGTCCCCATACATAACTTTGGATAGTCGTCAGCATCCCCATTAAATTACTCATTTCACTTCTCCTTCGCCTCTGTTATTGTTTTCCATCCATATTCTATTTTTACGATAATCTTTTCCCCACTAGATTTTTTTCTTCACCTTCTTAATCAACTTGTTTTTTGAAAAAGCTCTCTCCGTTCATAAAATTGTTCATTTTTCTTATTTCCGCTTCGACTTTCTTTATGCATATTATACATAACATTTCTGCCCGTGACAAATCAATTCTTTTTCTTTATAATAGAATTTCTTAATATATAATGAACGTCCATTTTCATTAAGCGACATGAAATTATATTTCCAATAAAATTTTACAAAAAAACACCGCCGCATCAGCTTCATTCTGACACAGCGGTACTTTTTTCTTTCATAAAACTAGTGAGTAGTTCCCATAACCTCTTTTACATCTTCTGTATTATTCACTACAGCTTCAACACAATACTCCAGAGACTTTGCGATTGTCTCAAGCGGCATACTTGCCATTCCGTTCGCCTTATCTACAACCTGATCGCAAGCATATGGTACATGGATAAATCCGGCACGGATGTTAGTGTATTTGGTTGCACACATATGCAGTACATTGTACATTACACAGTTGCATACGTAGGTTCCTGCCGTGAAAGATACATGGCATGGAAGTCCGTGAGCACGTACATTCTGAACCATTGCATTTACCGGAATTGTTGCAAAGTATCCGGTTGGACCGTCTGCCTGAAGTGGCTCATCAAGTGGCTGGTCACCTGCATTGTCCGGAATCCGGGCATCTGCAAGGTTGATTCCTACTTTTTCTACAGTGACGCAGGAACGTCCGCCTGCCTGACCTACATTGATCACTATATCCGGGTTATGTTCTTTGATTGCCGCTTCAACTGCCGGTGCACTTTTCTTGAATTCTGTAGGGATCTCTACATATACGATCTCTGCCCCCGCAATTGTTGACGGAAGAAGCTTGATTGCCTCGAATGCCGGGTTTACGCTTTCTCCTCCAAATGGATCAAATCCTGTTAATAAAACCTTCATGTTAATTTCCTCCTTTATATCTCTTAGTATAACACAGGCTCCGGGATAATAACCTTCCCCTGCTGCATAATCTGTCGGTTGTCCGTGTAGATATCCGGTTCCATACATACCAGATCAAAATGCCCTTTGGCGTTCTGAATACCTCCAAGAGCAATATTACGCCCAAGTCCTACATGGAATGTCCCATAAGCAGATTCATCTTCAATATAGCAGTTTCCAAGGCATTGTGAGCATGAATTAAGCCCGATTCCGAGTTCCCCCGCAATATAGATCCGGGGATCCTGATAATCTTCCATGTATTTTTTCAACCGAATACCGGTCGGAGTCTCTTCAATCTCCGTAATCCGTCCGCCTTTAAATAAAATCCTTGTCGGTTCCTCTGCGCGACCAATATATCCCAGAGAACCGTCAAGCACCATCACACCTTCTGTCTTTGTCTCCTCGATCGGGACATAGACCTCAATACTGGAAGAAGAATATCCCTTTCCATCCTTTAGAACTCCGTTAAAAAATCCCGGATCTCTGCCCACTTTGTAGAACATCATATCCGTTCCTGCCGGAGTTGTCACACGGACTTTTTCTGAATACTTGAGATATTTGATAAATGCCTTTGCCATCAGTCGGCTCTTCTTCGTATCCATCGTCAGAAAATCGTATTCCAGAAAAGATCTTCCGTCATTGGTTGCCAGTGGCAAGGACAGAAATTTCTTGTGTCTTTGTATCGCACGCTTTGCAGCTTTCGTTGTCACCAGCGAATACTCTGTCGCCGCGATAATTGCCGTATAAGGATCAAAAACTGCTTCATTATCATCAAAAAAGATTCCCACATGGCGCCCCTTGTTCTCGACAAGCAGTGTATTCACTGACCGTGCTTTTCCGGAAGCCTCTTTTTCCATCGCTTTTGCTTCTGCAAGATATTCCTTCGATGTCACGATCAGTACTTTGTCCCACGCCCTTACTTTTACCCATTCGTGAATAATGATCCGGGCACCCCGTTCCATATTCGGTGTCATATGTCCCTCTTCTTTCTCCATACCAAAACTAGAATAAGCTTACGAATTCTAAGGCCATTATTTTCTGCCTTTCCAGTGAAATAATGACCTTAGCTACTTATGTCTTATTTACTTTAATACTATCATATAACAGATCTGGAACACAAGCATAAAAATTGCAACCAGAACCTGATTTTTGATAGCGCCCCAGCGGTCCTTCATGTTCAAGATCGCAACCGGCAGGATGTTGAAGTTCGCTGCCATCGGTGTAAGCAGAGTTCCACAGTATCCACATGTAAGTGCGAGCATACCGATCACCACCGGATTAGCACCGTAAGCAAGAACGAACGGTGCACCGATACCAACTGTCATAACGGTGATAGCTGCGAATGCATTTCCCATGATCATGGTAAAGAGTACCATACCGATTGCATAAACGATGATCCCGATATTTACATTTCCCTTTGGAACAATCTTTTCAACAAGCTGTGCGATTACATCGCCAACTCCTGCAGCGGTAAATACACCTCCAAGACATCCAAGCAGCTGTGGCAGCATACTGAGAGGTCCTGTGATTCCAAGGAATCTTTCAGAATCATTCAAAAAGACTGCCGGTTTATTCTGTTTTGCATCGAATGCCATCAGTAAGATCATAGCTACAATCACACCAACGGTAATTGCGACCATAGAACTCATATTACTGAATAATGCAAAGAACAGGGAGCATACCGCTACGGAGAATGCCGGGACAAATATCTTCATTCCGATCTTCTTAAACTGCTGTTCTGTGTGTTCCTTTGTCGGATTATCTGTTTTTCCGATTTTTACTTTCTTGAAGATTGGCGGCAGGCACATGATCAGAACAAGCGCACCAGAAACCTTTGCCGGGAGCCATGAACCAAATCCACAAACGATACCGAAAGAGCACCAGAAAACAGCGGTTCCGACTCTTGACGGATTCTCTTTATCCAGCAGGTTCTTGATTCCTGCGTAAATCGTGATCAATCCGATAATTACCCATACTACATTCAGTCCGATTGCATTAAACGAATCGCCGACCTGTATAAATTTTAAATTACTCATCTGTCTTCCTCCCTCTATTTCTTAGTATCTGTTGATTTTCCATAGTATTTCTTCATCAGTTTGTTATCTTTCACAATAACAAATGCGCAGGAAACAACAAGTGCAACTAATGCTACCGGGATTTCAGCTGCTGCAAGGTCGATCAGTTCTACTTCGTATCCAAGACCTGCAAGTGTTGTCTGTACAAGGATTCCGCCGGCACCACCTACGAACAGTACCTGGAAGAAGAACCATGTGAAGTTCTGCATAGCAACAGCAAGTCCTTTTGCTTCTTCTACGTGATCTTCATTTGCTTTTCCTTCTTTATTGCTGATCGCACCTTCGATCATCGGAAGCAGTACCGGACGGATAAATCCGGCAACTCCACCGAAGCTGACATTGAATGCTCCAAACAGAGCATTCAGCATACCATATACAGCAACAAGCTTACCTGCTGTCGCACTTTTTACTTTACGGATCAGGTTTGCCGCTGCTTCACGCAGACCGTTTCTTTCCAGTGTACCTGTAACCAGCAGGATCATGATAAAGATTGCCATACTTCTGTTCGCTACAAAGTTTGTACCGATTGTTTCCAGAAGTCCGCCCACTCCAAGTCCTCCAACAATCCCTGTCGCGATAAGGGCCAGGAAAATAATGAGGATTGAATCCAGTTTCAGCGCGAATCCAACGATTACGATTAACACGCCAAGTAATTTGATGAGTTCCATACCTAACTCCTCCTTTAGAAAAGTATTAAAAAGTTATTTATTTTTTCCAGTCACTTTGACAATCATCGGACGCTGTCTTATGTAACTGGTCAAAATCTGTCCATCCTGCTCTTCCAGATGACATTCCATCACATGCACTGCTTCCATCAACATCCGGATAGTCGCCTCGTCATGTGCCACATGAGCCCTTGCACACAAATTCAGGTATTCACCCTGTGCGGTCTCATCTGCAACCTCGCTGGTATAAGCAACCGTTGTGATCCACGGAAAACGGATCGACGGATAACGATGGTTTGGATCTGCCGCGAACGGGATCCAGTAGTTGATCATTTCTTTATAATAGTTTGCCGGGAACAATTTCGGCATCCATGCATGTGCATATTTTTCAAACTGAGCACTCCATTCACGGTTCAATTCTCTCATCTCCGGATACTCGGCAATCTTGTCTGCTATCACATCTTCCATTACCTTATTGACCGGGTAATTGTCCTTGTACTCTGGATTGGTCACATACCAGAAATAACCATAAAGCAGAGATCTCGGAAGCCAGAAGCCTTTGTAAGACGGGGAGGTATAACCCGAAAACTGCTGCTCCCATTCATGGCTCGGTACTCCGTGATTGTCCACGATCATATCCGGGACATACCGGTCATAAATACGGGTTAATCCCATCGCCTCGCTGTGGATCGTATCCTGCTGGAAATGTTCATAGTAGAACTCTTTTCCAAGCGAATTAAATCTTGCCACATGGAATTTCCAGTTTGGATGCTCTTTCTGCAATTCATAATGGATTGCCGCACCATCCACATTTTCCATCGGAACGATCACCAGATTCAGTTTATCCGGTAAATCTTTGTAAACATCTTCTGTCAGCAGCTTCTTGATCAGGATAAATGCTGCATTTGTCGAAGATACTTCATTTGCATGATGTCTTGCATTGATCATCTCGCCAGGAATTCTTGATATACGCTTCGTCATGGACAGATATCCTTCGTATTCCGGTTTGATCCATACTGCATAGAGTTCACGTCCTGTATAAGATACCGCAGTCCGGAACACTTCGATTCCAGGAACCTGCTTCAGTTCTTCGATAATCTCACGGTAAGTATCATATCCGATCAGTTCATGCTCATGCAGGTCAATCTCTTCAATCCGTTTCGTCTTTGGTTTTTCTTCTCTTTCCGGTGTAAGTGCTGCATACTGTATCTCGCCCTGCTCACTTTCAAACAAAAGCTTCGTACCTGCAACAACACTTTCACACTCTGCCAGTACACCCTTTGACCACAATGTTGAGTAAGTGTGTAATACATTAGATTGTACACCATTTGTGCGGATATGGAAAGTAAAATTATCATTTTCCCATGAAATGGCACGGATCCATGCATCTGCTTCTTCCCGTTTTCTCTGTAAAAGAACCGCTTTTCCATCTTTTACAATGCATGCTTCTTCTTTTAACGGCTCGGTCAGTGTCACCTTAAATACCGGTCTGCCTTCTTTTTCATGGATCACCGGAAGGATCAGTCCCGGCGCATCCAGCATGACATCTGCTTTCTTCACACCGTAATTTTTAAAATAGTCACTTCCGACAAAATACATATCTTCATGCAAAGCATCCAGTGAAGAGATCAGATCCTCTCTTGATCCGGTCGCATAGTCCGGTTCACTTGCGGTCACGTCCAGACGCAGTTCATGGAAGAACGGCTGCAGGTCTGCGGAAATCTTTCCGCCTGTCTTTTCCTCAATATATCGTCTGCAATCCGGAAGAACTTCCTTCTGGTAAACATCCCAGATCTCTTCCATATCGGTACGGACGGTCTGATAAAATACTTCCTGTCCGTCAATCTCTGCTTTTACATAACCGGTTGCCGGATGAACCTTTCCCATCTGCGGATATTCATCCATATATGGTCTTTCCGACCAGACTGCTTTGTAAGTATCCTCACAGCAGACCTTTTCGTCCTTGATCCCCTTGCAGAGATAAGTGATATCTTCTTCGCCTTCATAAGCTTTGAAAATGACTTTATCTCTTTCAATTCCAAGCTCTTTTACCAGAATATCTTCTACCGGATACAGTTCCTGCAGATAGCGGATCGGAAGATCATACCACTTGTCCGGAGTGTCTGCATTCAGATTGTGATAGGACGGGGTTGCACCGTTCTCATCCAGCCAGTCTGTCTGGCCTTCCGGCAGGAACGGTTTGAAATAAATCTCAACCTGATCTGCCTGCGCTTCCTTCATCACCGGAAGCATCTCTTCAACGATCCAGGAATATCCCTGTTTGTATGCACAGATAACGGAGGTATCCTCCGGCTTGGCACCTAACATCTGGATTCTGTCTTCGATTTTTTCTTTTATCTTCTGGCGTACTTTTATATTTTCACTTACCGCACCGGTAATCTTTACCTTGCTTCCCTTCCTGATCTGCGGATAAACCTTTTCTTCCAGAAGTTTTTCAAAAACTTCCACTTCCCACGGAAGCTCATACACCTTCTCGTACATCTTCTGTCCGGATTTGTAATTATATACCTTTGCATCCCCGGCTTCTTTTTTCTGTGTATCATTCCAGAGCGGAGATCCGTATACTTCGTATTCTCCTGTCTGCTCTTTCTGCATCGCTTTCAAAGCTGCAAGCTGGCCATCTGCGCCGCGCAGTACAAAGTCATCCACCATATCCATCAGCAGGTCTTTCCAGCTTCTCTGACCATTGATCTGTGGAAATTCCATACAGAGACGGGAGGTAAATGCGATTAGTTCCTCTCCGTCACCGCGAAGAGATACTTTTACACTTTCTCCTTCTTTTTCCCGTACAAGCTCTGTCTGCTCTGCTTTTTCCAGAACGAGCCGGTTGCCTGTATAAGCTGCATCTGCCGTAATAGTTCCTTTATATCCGGTTGTCTCCATACCAAAACGCCATGCCAGGTTACATGCTGCAACGAGCATCGCATCATCTGCATCCTCCGGAAGTACAATCTTCACATCCAACACATCCGGAAGAAGATCCTGATTCTCGTCTTTCAGGAAATCCCCTTTCTGAAGCATCGTCTCCAGCCCTTTTTCCTTACGGAAATCCAGATCAAAGATCGGACCTGTATGCTTTGATGCTGATTCGTACTCTTCCGGTGTTCCCCCTGTACTCTTTTTCCACAGGGCTTTCAACTCTTCCATATTCTCCGGCACCGGAATCTCACCGTCCGCTGTGATCACCGGAAATGTAGCTGTCTCTGTCTGAAATCCCAGAAGTAGTGCTGCTTCAACCGCATAACGCTTCTGTTCTCCTGTCATGCCGGCTGCAAGTTTTAATTTTTCCATCTTACACCTCCAAAAGCACTGTAGTTCGTTTTCGTACTACGGTCTAAAAAGATACTGTATTCCGAACTACGTTCTGCTTTTTATACCCTTCATTCTACTAAAGTGTTCAAATAAAGTCAACCATATTATCCTTATATGGACATTTTCAATAAAATGTATGCAGAAACAAAACATTGCACTCTCCACATCCCTGTGTTACAATAGCTTCAATACTTTTAAGAAGGCAGGAACGATCAATTATGACAACGCACGGCAAACGACATGCAAAACAGGACATCATGGATGCAGCATGGAAGCTGTTCACAGAACAGGGCTATGACGAAACTACGATCGCGCAGATCATCGAACTCTCCGGTAATTCCCGCAGCACCTTTTACCACCATTTTCGTGGAAAAGATGAACTTCTCTTCAGCCTCGCCTATTCCTACGACAGTGACTATGATAGCTGGCTTCAGACCTGCGACCGGACGCTTCCAGCCGCCGATCTGCTGCTCGCCTTCAACCATTTTGTGCTGAATAACCTGGAGCACTCACCATATATGGATCTCTTTGCGCCCCTCTACGGTCTTCAGGTAGCTACTACCGGAACCAGACATATTTTAAACCCGGATCGTAATTATTATAAGATCCTGCGCAAGATCCTTTTCGACGGGATCAAATGTGGAGAACTAAAGTCAGACTACTCCTACGTCGAGCTCTCCCAGATGATCACCTCTGCCCAGATCGGTCTCACCTACTCCTGGTGTCTCACCCAGAGAAGCTTCTCCCTGCTTCAATACGGTGAATCCCTCCTGACACCATTTATTGAATCATTACGCGTCAACTAACCTAACCCACCCTCAATATAAATACCCTCTCGCATATACCAGGAAACTATCTCTCTATAGTTTCCTGAATTTTTATGTTTAGCAGCCGCCAGGTCTGCGCCCAAAGTCTTGAGGGCGGATTTAGAAAAAGAATAGGTGTGAAGGCACTTATTGTGCAATGGAGATGAGACTCAAAAATTGTGGAAGCCTTTGCTGACACAATTTTCGTTCTCAGAGGCTCATCGGAATGCCCTGCACAATGGACTTCACACCTATTCTTTTTCTAAATCCGCCACACAACCTCCCCCTCGCAGACCGTCTCTCTCCACAATCGAGTAGGCTGACTCCTACTCGATTTGTATACTTTGTACACCATCTCGCTTAACAGCTCGATGATGTACATTCGCCAAATGCAGATCCTTGTGCAAGCACAAATCTGCACTTGGCTCATCGTATACACAAAAAAGCAGGAACCAAATCACTTTGATTCCTGCTTCTCACTATTCCTGGTATTTATATAAATTAGCCATTGATCATGAAGTTAACCAGTTTATCGATGTCTTCTTTTTCGTATGCAATGATTTCCAATTCCGGAATCTCTCCGTTAGAGAAAATATTTGCCATAGAAACATACTGAGAAAGTTTAGATTTCAGATTCAGTCTGTCGCCTTCTCCTGTTACAAGTTCTACTTTTCCTTTGCAGCTGTCTACTACTTCAAAAAACTTATCAATGTTTGTAATATTCTGTACCTTCATGATGTACACTCCTTTTCTTTTATCTCTTCCTATCTTTTACACCCTCAATATATACAATTTTTTTTTGAAAATCAAGGGTTTTTTTTCAAATCAGCGTTTTGGGCATTGTGAACAATTTAACAGTCTGTTTTTTGTGCATAATCACAATGTCTATTTCAAAACAATACTGTCCTTACGGATCTCGATCTTACGCTCTTTATACAGATGTCCGACTGCACGCTTGAATGCATTCTTGCTCAGATCAAACTCCGCACGGATCACCTCCGCATCTGCTTTATCGTTAAACGGAAGGACTCCGCCCTTTTCTTCCAGACGCGCCAGTACCAGAAGCGCATCCTTATCCATCTGGATAAATGCTTTCTCACGGACACTTAAATTCAGCTTTCCATCCGGTTTTACTTCTGTCACTCTCGCATGGATCTTCATTCCTGGTCTTAGACTTTTCGGTGCTTCTCTCTTTGGCACAAGCGCAGAATATTTTCCGTCCACTGCAACGAAAGCCCCGAAATTATCACTCACTTCGTAAACGATTCCCTCTACCTGATCATCCTTCTGATAAGGAGAATCACTGGTCAGATACTCATATACCTTCATGGTCGCACAGAGTCTCTGGCTCTTATCAATATAAAGTCCTACCAGACATTCATCCCCCGGTTTCACCTTATAAGTCTGCTCCTTAAATGGCAGGAACAAATCCTTTTCCAGTCCCCAGTCCAGGAAGGCACCGAATTTGCCAACCTGCGCTACCTTCAGTATTGCACTTTCCCCCAGTGTAAGCTTCGGTTCATTTACCGTTGCGATCAGACGGTCAGAAGAATCCTTATACAAAAACACCTCAATCGGATCGCCCGGTTCGATTCCTGCCGGAACCTGCTTCTTCGGAAGAAGAACCTTTTCTCTGTCATCTCCCAGATATACTCCGAAATCAACTACCTTTACTACCGTAAGCATCTGTTTTTTTCCTAATTCCATCTCTTATTTCTCCTTGAATTCTACTACCGCATACGGATTTCCCTCCGCATCACAAAGTTCCACTATTTTTCTCTGTTCCTCTACCGCCATCTTTGGATAAATAATATCACCCATAACTGCGGATTTTTTATATTCTACCCGGATCTGTCCGGCACGCTCACATTCCGGCACCACATCAATTGCCATCTGGATATACTGGCAGTTATTGACATGCTCGTTTGTGTCGATCTGATGACGTCTTACCGGAAAACTTTCTCCATCTTCCAGTTCTTTTGGAAGCACGATCTTACGCGGCGCAAACTCTACATCCAGTGGTGCTTCCGGCCGATAAGCCTCGACCTCTTCTTTCGCCGGTCTGCATGGTCTTCCTTTTTTCATATTCATATATACCCAGACCGAATTGGCCCAGGCTGTCATCTCGCCTGCTTCATCCTCCATCTTAAAATTACGAAGTCCGAAAAGTCCGGTAAAATCCGTTGCCCAGGTGGACACCCGGATATGTTCCCCGAGTTTCGGATAACGGTTTACTACAATCTGCCATGCGGAAAGAATCCATGCCTGCCCGCTTTTTTTCAGTGATTCCACGCCATATCCGATATCCTCAGACTGAAAAGTACTACAGTCCTGAAAATAATTAACAAGCCCCGGTAATGTCAGAAGCTCCGTATGGTCTGCTTCACTGAATCGTACTCTGCTTTCAAATGTATACATCTCTTTTACCTCTGTTCTTCCACATAACTTCTGTCTAATGTGATAACACACTGATACTTTGGGTTATGATGCTGCAATCGGTCCATCAAAGTCAGTGTCAGTTCATTCCCTTTTTCCTCAGAATACTCTCTCGGAATGACAAAATCAAAAATGAGATTGATCTGTTTTTCTCCATTCACCATGCGGAAATCATGGATACTGCATCTCGGATCCAATGCTTCCACAGCTTTTTCTGTCTCATGTTTTGCCTGAAGTACTTCTTCATTACGAGTCTCCACCGGATCCATATGAATTGTCAGCGAGATCCCCAGTTGTTCCATTGCCTCTCTCTCAATCCGGTCAATGATCTCATGGGATACATCAATCGGGACATCATTCGGAACCTCTGCATGAATGATCGCCATACTTCTTCCCGGTCCGTAATTATGGATCACCAGATCATGACTGCCCTCGATTCCAGCGTATTTTTCCACAAAATGCTTGATCTTCTCATAATCTTCCCATGTCGCCGGAATTCCGATCAGCGGCTCAAGCGTATCCTTCGCAATCCCAAATCCGGCCCACATAACGACCAGTGAAACACCAAGTCCGACAAAGCCATCGATATTGATCCCTGTAATCCGCCAGAATACAACCGACAGGATCGTCGCTGCTGTCGTGATCACATCTCCAAGTGCATCTGCCGCCGTCGCCATCATCACCTGGGAAGAAATCTTTTCACCAAGTTTCCGGTTAAACATCGCAAGCCACAGCTTCACACCTATGGACAACACCAGGATCAGGATCGACACCAGACTGAATTTTAACTCTTCCGGCTCCCGGATCTTCACGATCGCATTTTTGAAAAAGGTAAATCCAACTTCAATCACCAGAAAGGATACGATCAGTGCCGCTATGTATTCCAGCCTGCCATGCCCAAAAGGATGCTCCTTGTCTGCCGGTTTTTCTGCCATCTTCACTCCGATCATTCCAATGATCGAAGAACCTGCATCCGATAAGTTGTTAAATGCATCTGCAGTAACAGACACACTGTGAAGAAGGATTCCTATCACCATCTTCGCAATCGTCAGCAGAACATTACAAAAGATGCCTACTCCGCTTGCCAGCACTCCATATGCTGTACGGACAGACACCTTTTCTACATCTTTATAATCTTTTACAAATAATTTTACAAGTATATCCGTCATTAAACTTTCCTTTGCCTTAGGCGAAACAAATTTTCCTGCCATCTTCGTTGAAGTATATTCTACACATTTACTCCGTCAATTGCAAGAAAAACCATTTGATTTTTACCGGTGTGCCTTTTACGATCATCGCATACTCTTCATCCGTCAGCACACTCCGCAGCTCTTCCTTCCCTTCTTTGGGAACAATTGCATGGACAGAATCCATAAAACAGAGATTCGGATAAAGAACACACCACCAGTTGTGCCCCTGTGCCTTTCCAATCTTGATCCGGAGTGCATCGTACCAGCCTGCAGGGAAGGTGATGTCTCCGTAAGTTTTGTCCGGAAATTCACACCGCACGACCTCAGCTGTTATCTGATCGTTACATCCTTCTTCCTGCAAGACTTCCCTGGCCGTCCGGATCAGTTCTTCTTTGTGGCAGATCGCCCATGCTTTCGCCTCCGCTGCATTCCCTGCATTCGAAAGATTCTCACACATATAATCTACAACAGCCTCTTTCACCTTCATCTTAAGCTCCTGGTCTTCTTTGCTGTCACTGTTGGCAAGCACATGAAAGCGGAACACCTCACCGGATAACTTTTCCTGCACTGCATTCGCCTTCGCTTCCACCTGCATTCCCCTTGCAAATGCCGCACCACACAGAATCATGATCAGTACCAGCACCACTGCTTTTATTTTTTTCATTTTCGTATGTACCTCCTGTCTTTGATACCAGGAGTATTGACAACATATGGAAAACTATACATTTTTATCTGTGATATTCTACCTGATCTCTCCGGATAACATCCGATACTGTAGAGGCCTGATTGTCAATATGACATCCCATGAGCTCACATGCCTCTTCAACCTCTCCACCCGAAATCAGTGCGATCAGCTTATCATGTTCTTCCAGGAGCTGTGGATAACATTCCTTCTGCTTCAGGTATTCTACGCGGAACCGGTACATCTGTTCCCGCAGGTTGTTCAGCAGCGTGATCAGTCTCTGGTTATTGGTTGCGGCAAAGATAATATCATGGAATTTTACATCTGCTTCAGCGATCTTCGTCACATCACCACTCTTTAAGACTTTACGGAAATCTTCAGCTGCCATCTTCATTTCTTCAACCTGCTCCGGCGTGATCCGTTCACACGCAAGCTGTACGGAAAGCTCTTCCAGTGCCTTTCTGACTTCCAGCACATCCTGCATATTCTTCTCTGTGATCTGTGCCACTTCTGCCCCTTTTCGCGGAATCATCAGAACCAGACCTTCCAGCTCCAGTTTACGGATTGCTTCACGGATCGGGGTGCGGCTTACTCCAAGCTTGTTGGCAAGCTGGATCTCCATCAGCCGTTCTCCCGGCTTCAGTTCTCCTCTTAAAATTGCCTTCCGGAGTGTATTGAACACAACATCTCTCAACGGCAGGTATTCATTCATATTTACTTCAAAATCCATATCCATTCTTATCTCCTCCTGACGTTATGCACATTTGCAAGATAAATCTGTTTTGCCAGATTCTGTGCTTTTACTTTTGTAAATGCTTCCTTCGCTGTCCTGCGATCCCTGAAAATCCCAAATACAGTCGGACCGCTTCCACTCATCATCGCCCCAAGAGCACCTGCTTCCATCATACATTCTTTGATCTGTGCAATGACCGGATATGCTTCAACCGTAACCTTTTCCAGCACATTACCCATGGATGCTGCCACTTGCTCAAGATCCTGGTTCTTCAATCCGTCCAGGATACCATCTATATCCGGATGCTCCTTGATTTCACAGGAATCCAGCTTTTCATAAACCATCTTTGTCGATACACTGATCGGCGGCTTGGCGATCAGAATCTGACATTTCGGCATCGGAGGAAGCGGCGTCAGTTTTTCCCCGATTCCTTCTGCGAGTACTGTTCCGCGCATAATGCAGTAAGGAACATCCGCCCCAAGCTTCACGCCTCTTTCCATCAACTCTTTTTGAGAAAGTCCCAACCGGAACATCTGGTTCATTCCGTAAAGCACTGCCGCAGCATTGGAACTTCCGCCTGCCATTCCCGCTGCAACCGGTATATGCTTGTCCAGATGGATTCTAATCCCATCTTTGATATCAAATTCATCGATCAGAAGCTTTGCCGCTTTCCATGCAATATTGTCCTCATCATTCGGCAGATAAAAAAGATTCGAATCGATCTCGATACCTGGGGCCGACTTCTTTTGCAGCGTCACATTATCGTACAGATATAGCGTCTGCATGACCATGCGCACATCGTGATAACCATTCTCCCGCCGCCCCAGCACATCAAGTCCAAGATTGATTTTCCCAAGTGCTTTTAACTCCAGTTTATCCATGCGTGTATCTCCTTATTGTATTTTTTCGACCTTTTTTTGTATCTTGTATACATCATTTCATTACTATAGTATACTCAAACTCTCCCGAAAAATCAATATTTTATCACCCGTTTTCAATTCTTTTGATAATAATTCATTATTAAGCAGAATGCTTTCTTCTGTGGTCGAATATTTCTTTGCCAGGCTCCACAGATCATCTCCGTCTTTTACGATATATCCCACAATTCCCGGCTGGTTCATCCGCTCTTCTTTTTCATAATCCACAAGTGCAGCCTCTGTCACCATCTGTATTTTTTCCGCTTTTCGCATGAAGCTTCTGAACGCCACGACCGCTTTGATCTCTACTTCATCATTTCCGGCAAGATCTACCGCAAGCTGCTCCACTGCATATGTGACGTCATATTTCATATCGCTGCTTCCTTCCCGGCATTCAAGCATTGCCGAGAACGGAACCATCCCCTTCCACACACCAAATGGTACTTCATCGTTTGCCTTTACATACAGAAAGCTGACATTTAGAATCCCCTCTGCCAGAATTCCTCCATCCTGCACTTCCATTTTTTCTATCTGCAGATCTGCGCTGCTGTGGCACACCTGAAGGATCTCATCTTTCAGCTCCGGCAGACTTAATCGTTCTGTGATCTTACTTTTTGAATGATTCTGCATCAGAAGCTCCTCAACAACAACTTCTTCTGTCTCCAAAACACATTTTTTATCAAGGGAATACGCATCCTCTAAAATCTCCAGCTTTTCTTCCCCATAGACAAAAAGACGAACCTGAAGTGCCGCTTCAATGCCAAGCGCACGCATCTCACCGTCCTCATCCATCCGCACTTCCACACTGATATCATCCAGCCGGTCATAGACATGATGATACATACCTTCTTCTGCGCCGGCACACTCGATCCGCCCCTCATAAGGAACCGTCTGCTCCACCCAGTCTGTCTTGCCCTCCTGGGATTCATAGAGAACAAAGATCTGTAATTCTCCATTTATCAGCATAGCATCCTGCACAAGTCTGGTATCCATTTTCCGGGAGCTTACCTCTGTCCACAAGAGCGTTCCGATATTCTCTTTGGTCCCCGGTATCTTAATCTCCTCTTTGATCCTGTAAATGTCTCTCTTCGCGGTAAACAGCTGCAGCAGCTCCACCGGACATTTTTTCAGATAGATTCCTTCTTCCCCATCCACATCAAGTGTCACCTGTTTTTCTGTGATCTGCTCTGTATGTACCGTTATTTCCGCAAGCGCTTTTACCGCAAGCTTTCTCGAATGGATCAGTGATACCCCGCATTCCACCCGCTGAACTTGCACAATGTCTTCGCCTTCTCCGTTCTCTTCCTCCATGTAGACCATTTCCTCAAACGGAATCATTCCCTCTAAAGCTCCGGGACGCGGATCTCCCGAATCTGTCACATACAAAACTTTAAAATTCAGTTTTCCCGTCACACGGAGATAATTTTCCACTCTTCTTGTCTCTTCAATCCGCAGACTTCCCTCACCAGAAAGCACTCTTCCCACGTCACTTTTCGCATCTGGTACATTATAATCCCCACCGATCATAAACTGATCCGTCACTGTTTTGCCCATCTGATTCATGCGTACCTGTTTTCTTATCAGTTCCATAGTCAGCCTCCTACTCAAATATCACCGGTTTTTCGCTTTTTGCCATTTCCAGGACAACATATGGGTATTGGGAAAATCCATCTTCCCGCATACAGATATTTCCCATCTCCTCCCCATCTTTTTCTGTCTCGTCACTTCCCGGTCCCAGAAGTGTTGTCTGTACACAGATCACATCTTTTTCTTCCGTACAGCCATCAACCCGGATCGCATATCCCTCCATTTCCTGTCTCCCATACCCCTGTCCGACATACAGCCGGTCTCCTTGCACATACATGATCTGAAATGGGGTTTCTTCCATCCCGGCAATGCGTTCGGTCATTTCCGCCGGAACTTTTTTCTCATCCACAATGGAATATTCCAGCATTTCTCCACCCGCTTCCTCTTTTTCCATGACCTGACAGCCGCCAAGGAAAATCAGCATCCAGATCACCCCTGTCACACGGCATTTTATTCTCATAATTATTCACAAACTTTTCCATTTTTTTGTCTCTTTATTATCATATTATCTTCCTTGTATTTTCATGCCTCGAATAGTATAATCGAAGAAAAGTATGTTACTTTATACAATGAAAGAGAGGATTTTGGGGTAATGATACGATTTATCTGTATCGCAGTCTTTTTAATTCTTTACCTGATCCTGTCCATTCCGGTTTTTCTGGTGGAATGGATCATTGGTAAATTCAATCGCAGAGCCAAAGATATCAGTTCTCTGCGCATCGTTCAGTGGGGCTTTAAAGTGATTCTTAAGATGACCGGTGTCACGACAACCGTGATTGGTGAAGAAAATGTTCCGGATGAACCGGTACTCTTTATCGGCAACCACCGCAGTTATTTTGATATTCTCCTTACTTACAGCCGGTGCAGGCGTCTGACCGGTTATGTTGCCAAAAAAGAAATGGAAAAGATTCCGCTTCTTTCCACATGGATGAAGAATCTGTACTGTCTCTTCCTTGACAGAGACAATATGAGAGAAGGTCTGAAGACGATCCTTCAGGCAATTGATTATGTAAAAAATGGCATTTCCATCTGCATTTTCCCGGAAGGAACCCGCAACAATGGCGAAGAGCTTTCTATGCTTCCATTCCGTGACGGTGCACTTAAAATTGCCGAAAAGACCGGGTGTGCGATCATTCCGATCAGCATGAACAATACTGCTGACATTTTTGAAGCACATTTCCCACGTGTAAAAAAAGTACATGTCGTCATCGAATACGGCAAACCAATCTATCCAAAAGAACTGGATAAAGAGACAAGAAAACATCTTGGAATCTATTGTCATGATCTTATTCAGGACACAATTAAGAAAAACGCCAGTCTGATCTAAACCTATAACAGAAAAGAGGTACGATTATGCATTCTAAAAATTTAACATTACTTACAGACTTATACGAACTGACTATGATGCAGGGTTATTACGATAAGCAGGACAATCCTACCGTAATTTTTGATGTATTTTACCGTTCCAACCCATTTTCTTCCGGTTATGCAATCGCAGCCGGACTTGAACAGGTTATTGAGTACGTGAAAAATCTGAACTTCAGCTATGATGATGTGGATTACCTTCGCAGTCTCCACATTTTTTCTGAAGATTTTCTTCAGTATCTGAGCGGCTATCACTTTACCGGAAGCATTTACGCAATTCCGGAAGGAAGCCTGATCTTCCCAAAGGAGCCGATCCTCAAAGTCGTTGCCCCGATCATGGAAGCTCAGCTTGTGGAAACCGCAATCCTGAACATTCTGAACCACCAGTGTCTGATCGCGACCAAGTCTTCCCGTATCGTATACGCTGCCGGTGATACCGGTGTTATGGAATTCGGGCTTCGCCGTGCCCAGGGACCGGATGCCGGATTATACGGTGCACGTGCTGCCGTGATCGCCGGCTGCGTGGGAACCTCCTGCGTACTTACCGGCAAGCTTTTTGACGTTCCGGTTATGGGAACCCATGCACACAGCTGGATCATGAGTTTCCCGGATGAATATACCGCATTTAAAGCCTATGCAGATCTTTATCCTGAAGGATGTACCCTTCTTGTCGATACTTACGACACCTTAAAATCCGGTGTGCCGAATGCGATCCGTGTCTTCCAGGAGATGAAAGATGCCGGCATCAGCCCGAGAAAGCTTGGTATCCGTCTTGACAGCGGCGATCTTGCCTACCTGTCCAAAAAAGCACGTAAAATGCTGGATGCGGCCGGCTTTGAAGAAGCAACGATCTGCGCATCCAACGACCTTGATGAATATCTGATCCACGACCTCAAAATGCAGGGCGCAGCGATCGATTCATGGGGTGTCGGAACCAATCTGATCACCTCCAAAGACTGTCCTTCATTCGGTGGTGTATATAAACTCGCTGCCATCCAGAATAAGAATGGTGAGTTCGAACCTAAAATCAAACTTTCTGAGAACACAGAAAAGATCACCAATCCGGGCAACAAGACGGTTTACCGTATTTACGAAAAAGAAACCGGCAAGATGAAAGCTGATTATATCTGCTTTGTAGACGAAGAAATCAATCCGGAGGAAGATCTTCTCCTCTTTGATCCAAGCGAGACATGGAAAAAGACAAAGATGAAAGCCGGAACCTATACCGTCCGCGAAATGATGCAGCCAATCTTCATCAACGGTGAATGTGTCTACACTTCCCCGTCTGTCAAAGAGATTGCCGCTTACTGCCGTCAGGAAAAAGATACCTTGTGGGATGAATCCAAACGACTCTTCAATCCTCACCAGATGTATATCGATCTGTCTCCAAGACTTTATGAAGTAAAGAAACAGCTTCTTGACCGCATGAGTGCTGATGACTAGGTCACAATTTGAAAAGAGGTATTACCGATGAAAAATATGACATTAAAAAATATAACCGCTGCCTGCCATGGAACCTTCCATGGTGACAGCAGTTTTCTTGAAAAAGAGATTACCGGCGTTGCAATCGACAGCCGGAAAGCAGCACCGGGATTTCTTTTTGTCCCACTCAAAGGAGCCCGTGTAGACGGCCACACCTTTATCCCACAGGTTATGGAACAGGGTGCACTTGCTACTCTTACAGAAGAAGATCCTTCTTCCCTTACCTGTCCCTGCATTCATGTAGAATCCTGCGAAAAAGCACTTCGTGATATCGCAGCGTTTTACCGCATGCAGCTTGACATCAAGGTTGTCGGCATCACCGGAAGTGTTGGCAAGACCAGCACCAAAGAAACGATTGCCTCTGTCCTTTCCCGGAAATACAATGTTCTTAAGACAGAGGGAAACTTTAACAATGGAATCGGACTTCCGCTTACCATCTTCAATCTTACCGAAGAACATGAAGTCGCTGTCCTGGAGATGGGAATTGACCATTTCGGAGAGATGCATGAACTTGCATCCATCAGCCAGCCGGATATCTGTGTAATCACCAACATCGGTCTTGCACACATGGAAAATCTCGGAAGCCGCGACGGAATCTTAAAAGCCAAAACCGAAGTTTTTGATCATCTACGTCCAAATGCTTCTGTCATCTTAAACGGAGATGACGACAAACTTTCCACAGTCGCAGAGGTACAAGGGAAAAAGCCTGTTTTCTTCGGTCTTTCAGACCAGCTGGATGCCTATGCAGACGGAATCGTAAGTCAGGGACTTCGCGGAACTGACGCTGTACTCCACCTTCCACTTGGTGAAATCAACGTACATATCCCGGTGCCGGGAAACCACATGGTCTACAATGCTCTCGCCGGAGCATGTGTCGGCATGAAGCTTGGACTTACTCTGGAGGAAATCCAGACCGGGATCTCTTCCCTGAAGACGATTGCCGGACGTACCAATCTGATCGACACAGGATCTCTTTTGATCATCGATGATTGCTACAACGCTAATCCGGTTTCCATGAAATCTTCTCTGGATGTACTTTCTACCGCAACAGGAAGAACCGTAGCTGTAATGGGCGATATGTATGAGCTTGGTGATAAGGAGAATGAACTTCACTACAATACCGGCGCACATGCTGCCGAGATCGGCATTGATGTGATCTGCTGTATCGGAGAACTTTCCCACCACGCATATGAAGGTGCAAAAGCCTGTGCAAAGAGCAGTGCCGTACTTTACTTTAAAACCAAACAGGACTTCCTGGGAAAAATCCGGAATGTTGTCAAAAAAGATGATACCATTCTGGTCAAAGCTTCCCACGGTATGGAATTTCCTGAGATCATTGATGTACTCAGACAGATGAAGTTTTAAGAGAGGTAAGACATGAAATATCAGATACTTGTTCTTGACCTGGACGGAACACTTACCAACTCCAGGAAAGAAATCACTCCACCAACGTTAAAGGCTCTGATCGAGATCCAGGAAGCCGGAAAAAAAGTTGTTCTTGCAAGCGGTCGCCCTACATACGGCGTGGTTCCCCTTGCCAGGCAGCTCCATCTGGAACGTTACGGAAGCTATATCCTATCCTTCAACGGAGCACGGATCACTGACTGCCGCACCGGCCAGTTCATTTACAACAAAACACTTCCGCAGGACGTGATCCCGGATATCTACCGGATCGCTTCCAACTACCTGGTTGATATTCTGGCTTATGAGGATGGACAGCTTCTGTCCGGATTTACCCCGACAAAATATTCCGAATTAGAATCCCGGATCAACCATTTACCAATTGTACAAATTGATAATTTCTGTGAGAAAGTATCCACATTTCCAAACAATAAATTTCTCCTGACCGGAGAACCGGATAGCATCGCTGCTGCTAAAGAGGAAATGTCCACTCATTTCCATGGTTATATTGATGTTTACTGTTCGGATCCATTTTTCCTCGAAATTGTTCCAAAGAATGTAGACAAAGCCGCCTCTCTTCTGAAGCTTCTTACCAGCATCGGTCTGACTGCTGATGAAATGATCTGCTGCGGTGACGGATACAACGACCTGACTATGATCGAAACCGCAGGTCTTGGAGTGGCAATGGAAAATGCACAGCCACTGGTCCGTGAAAAAGCAGATTTTATCACAAAGTCAAATGATGATGACGGAGTTCTCTATGTGATCGATCAGTTTATGCGCGATTGACCGTCGTAGAAATATCATTTCTCAAAATATAAAAATCCCGGAGAACTGGTTTTACTTCCAGTCTCCGGGATTTTTGTTTTCAGTATTTTTCTGTACTTAGATTTCTGCAGTTTCCGCGTCGTCAGTCTCTTCCAGTACTTCCGCATACTTGTCCAGAATGATCTTCTGGATTCTGTCTCTTGTACCGGAATTGATTGGATGCGCAATATCACGATATTCCCCATCCAGTGCTCTCTTACTCGGCATTGCAATGAAAAGTCCTTTTTCCCCTTCAATGACTTTAATATCGTGAACAACAAATTCTTCGTCCATTGTAATTGATACTACTGCCTTTAATTTTCCTTCTTTTGCTACTTTGCGCACGCGTACATCTGTAATCTGCATAACTTTCTAGCCCCTTTCTCCAGTAACGCACATACCGGTCCGCTCCTTTTCCTTTATTTGACCGGCATGCCTTCTGATCCGGACTCTTACAAGTCCCCCTCAGTTTTTATAATGCGTACCTTTCGTTCTTTTCTATTACTACTTTCACGCCATCTTCACCAACATGCCGTGTATTGGCACGGATCGTATCCCTGCTCTCTACAATACAGTTCTCAATGTAAGTATTGTCCCCAAGATACACATCATTTAAAATAATTGAGTTTTTGATCACACAATTATTTCCAACAAACACTTTTTTAAACAGAACCGAATTCTCAACGGTTCCGTTGATAATGCTTCCGCTTGCCACAAGGCTGTTCTTAACGACCGCACCCGGATTATATTTTGCCGGAGGCAGATCTGTCACCTTGGAATAAATACTTGGAAGCTGCTTAAAGAAATAGTTCCGGACTTCCGGTTTGAGGAAATCCATGTTTGTCTTATAATAGGCATCGACCGTGGAAATATTGCTCCAGTAGTCTTTTATCTTATAACCGTATATCTTTTTCAGATTCTTGTATCTGATCAGGATATCCGTTACAAAATCATATCTGTCTTCCTCAGCTGAATGCTCGATCAGATCGATCAGCTGACGTCTGCGGATGATATAGATTCCTGTGGAAATCGTGTTGGAATTTGCCACCATCGGTTTTTCCTCAAATTCTTCGATCCGCATATTTTCATTCATCTTCAGAATGCCAAAACGGGTTGCATCCTCGCCCTGATCCAGATCCCGGCATACCACAGTGATATCTGCTTTCTTGGCAATGTGGTATTCCAGTACTTTGTTATAATCCATCTTGTAAACCGCATCACCGGATGTGATGATCACATAAGGTTCATGGCACCTCTTCAGGAAATCCAGGTTCTGATAGATCGCATCTGCCGTTCCACGATACCAGTAGCCATTGTCTGCGGTGATCGTCGGTGTAAATACATAAAGACCACCCTGCTTACGTCCGAAATCCCACCACTTGGAAGAATTCAGATGTTCATTCAGTGAACGTGCATTATACTGAGTAAGTACTGCTACCTTCTGGATGTGCGAATTGGACATATTGCTGAGTGCAAAATCAATTGCCCGGTAGCTTCCTGCGATCGGCATCGCTGCCACTGCACGCCTCTGTGTAAGCTCCCGCATCTTGTTGTTGTTACCGCCTGCTAAAATGATTCCAACTGCTCTCATGATCTGTCACCCGCCTTTATCAATACTCCGCCGCTTTCAAGAGCACCCTGTACATAATCCTCCTTCACGGTAATACCGCTGATCGCAGTATTCTTTCCAATCTGTACTCCTGCCGGAATCACAGAATTCTCACCGATCGTAACCAGTCCGGAATTGTAGATATCAGACCTGAGCTTGTTCGGTGCTTCATTGCCGATTCCAAGGGTTACATCATCTCCAACCTTAACATTCTCCGCAATGATCGCTTTGTCGATCACACAGTCATTTCCTATCGCAACATCCTGCATGATGATCGAATCCCGGATCACACAGCCTTGTCCAACAACAACACCTGCGCCGATCACACAGTTATGTATCTCGCCGTATATCTCAGCTCCGTCGCCAATGATGCTTCTGTCGATCACAGCTTCTTTTGAGATATACTGTGGCGGTATAATTGAATTATTCGTATAAATTTTCCAGAATTCCTCATAAAGATTAAATTCAGGAATAATGTCGATCAGTTCCATATTAGCTTCCCAGTAAGAACTCAATGTACCGACATCCTTCCAGTAACCATTATATTCATATGCAAACAGTCTCTGCTTCTTTTCATGACAGTACGGAATGATATGCTTTCCGAAATCACATCCCGGCTGATCTTTCATCTTGATCAGTGCCTCTTTGAGCACCGGCCAGCTGAAAATATAAATTCCCATGGACGCAAGATTGCTCCGCGGATTCGCCGGCTTCTCCTCAAACTCGGTGATTCTCTTGTCTTCATCGGTAATTACGATTCCGAAACGACTTGCTTCTTCGATCGGAACCGGCATTGCCGCGATCGTCACATCTGCATGATTCTCCTTGTGAAAATCCAACATGACCTCGTAATCCATCTTGTAAATATGATCTCCTGATAAGATCAGTACATAATCCGGATTAAATGTCTCCATATACTCCAGATTCTGATAAATTGCATTCGCCGTTCCTGTATACCATTCGCTGCTTGTACTCTTCTCATACGGCGGAAGAATTGACACCCCTCCGATATTCCGGTCCAGATCCCACGGAATACCAATTCCAATATGTGTATTAAGCCTGAGTGGTTGATACTGGGTCAGGACACCGACTGTATCGATTCCTGAGTTGATACAGTTACTCAGCGGAAAATCAATGATCCTGTATTTGCCGCCAAATGCAACAGCCGGTTTAGCAACTTTTGCAGTCAGGACGCCAAGTCTGCTGCCCTGTCCTCCTGCCAATAGCATTGCTATCATTTCCTTTTTTATCATGTCTTCACCCCTTCTCAGTAATTCTGGTTTTTTCATTATAACATATTACATACATATAGTGAACATATTTTACAAAAATATTTCTGTTTACCTATCTTTTTTATAGAAATATCACAAAAAGAAAAGGTTTGGTTTTTGACCTATCTATGATATAATTATGTGAGTGTCGAAAGTATATTTTACTTACTTGTGCAAGCACAAACGCAATTTATACTTTTGCCACTTACATCATATAATGTCGGGGTCAAAAGGTATTTTGACCCCTTTGATACCAGATTGCTACGTGCCTTGCACTCTTGCAATCCTCAAAAACATTCGTAATCCGCTCATTTTTCTTTGAAAAATGGCTACTTACTCATGTTTTTGGCGGGTCAAAAGGTCAAAAATCCTCTTGCAAGCAAGCTTGCATCGGCTTTCTGACCTTTTGACCCTGGTATCATCATATAATTATGCACGTAAGTCAAATACTATGAAACAAATTCACAGAACAGGAAGTGTCATTATGTATAAAATTGATTTTAATCAGCCTTGCCATATCCACTTCATCGGAATTGGCGGCATCAGTATGAGCGGACTCGCTGAGATCCTTCTTGAAGAAGGCTTCACAGTATCCGGATCCGATAACAAAGAATCGGCACTTACGGATCATCTGTCTCAGAATGGTGCAACCGTATTTTACGGTCAGAAAGCTTCCAATATTATAGACGGTATCGACCTTGTAGTTTATACCGCAGCGATCCACGAAGACAACGAAGAATTTGCAGAAGCAAAGCGTCGGAATCTTCCGATGTTGTCCAGAGCAGAATTACTCGGTCAGCTTATGACTAACTATAAGACACCGGTTGCTATATCCGGTACACACGGTAAGACAACCACAACGTCTATGCTTTCTCATATTGCTCTTGCAGCAAACCTGGATCCGACAATCTCTGTCGGCGGTATCCTGAAAGCGATCGAAGGCAATATCCGTGTCGGCGGACCTGACCTTTTTATTACGGAAGCATGCGAATATACCAACAGTTTCCTGCACTTTTCCCCGAAAATCGGTATTATTCTGAATGTGGATGCGGATCACCTGGACTTTTTTAAAGACCTGGACGATATCCGTAATTCTTTCCACCTTTTTGCTAAGCTTCTTCCGGAAAACGGAACTCTCGTCATCAACGGAGATATTGATAAAATTGAAGAGATCACCTCCGATCTTTCCTGTCGTGTTATCACTTTTGGCAAAGAAGCTTCCCTGGATTACAGTGCAGCCAATATTACTTATAACGAACAGGGCAATGCCTCTTTCGATGTCGTAAAAGACGGACAGAATGTTGCCCATCTCGCTCTTGCAGTCGGCGGTGAGCACAACGTATATAACGCACTTGCGGCAATCGCAGTTGCCGATATTCTTGGTGTTCCTGCGGAGACGATCCAGACAGGTCTTGCTTCCTTCCACGGAACAGACCGTCGTTTTGAATACAAAGGTGAAGTCGGCGGAGTGACCATCATTGATGATTACGCACACCATCCGACAGAGATTGCTGCAACGCTGAAAAGTGCTGCACATTATCCACATAAAAAGCTGTGGTGTATTTTCCAGCCACATACTTATACACGTACAAAAGCATTATTCTCAGAATTTGCTGAAGCACTCGCACATGCAGACCATGTAATCCTTGCTGACATCTATGCAGCGCGTGAGACAGATACTTTAGGCATCTCTTCTACACAGCTTGCAGATGCAGTCAAAGAACATGGATGTGACGCAACTTATCTTCCAAGCTTTGCAGCCATCGAAGAATTCGTCACCACCCATTGCCAGCCTGGCGATCTTCTGATCACAATGGGTGCCGGAGATGTTGTAACCATTGGGGAAGACCTGTTAAAAGCTTGATTTTCTCCAATATTTGCGAAATTTTATCTGTAATAACAAAAATTTCCGTCAGAAAATTCTTTTTTACAATCTGGGATGATGTTATAATGAACAAAGTCAGAAAAGAAAGGAAGCGGAAATTATGAGTGCACTTATTTTGCGCAATCATTCCCACAATAACATAACGATCGTGGAGAATGACTTTATCGATCATTATATGGTATCTGCGAACGGAGAATATGTAAAAGTCTATCTTCTTCTTCTCCGTTATCAGAATATCCCGGAGCAGCTTCCGGATATCCCGCAGATGGCAGACCTTCTGGAGAATACCGAAGGCGATATCCTGCGCGCACTCAAATACTGGGAAAAAGAAGGAATTCTTTCTCTCGAATATGACGAAACAAATGAACTCGCCGGAATCTGTATCGGAAAAGCACCAACTCATCAGACACCTGTCAAAGCAGCTTTCCATACACCTTCCGCACAGTCTGCTTCCGTTCATGAAAAATCTCCGGTCGCGCAGTCTGATGGAAATACCACTGTTTCAGACAAAGCTGCCGGTCAGAATCTTCCTGCATCAAGACGTTCCCTTGCTGCAAGAAGAGAATTAAAGCAGATTCTTTTTATTGCTGAACAATATCTTGGCAAAACCTTATCCCGTACCGATGTTGATGCGATTACCTACTTTTATGATTCCCTTGGTTTTTCCGCAGACCTGATCGAGTATCTGATCGAATACTGTGTGGAGAACGGACATAAGAGCATGCATTACATTCAAAAAGTAGCACTTTCATGGGCAGATGAACATATTACAACCGTCGATCAGGCACGTAATTCCTCTGCATTTTACAACAAAACCTGCTATTCTATCCTGAATGCATTTGGCATCAAAGGGCGGGGACCTGCATCTGCCGAACTGGATTATATCCGCAAATGGCTGGAGGATGGGAATTTCGAACTGGATCTCATTCTGGAAGCATGCAACCGCACCATCAGTGCGATTCACCAGCCAAGTTTTGAATATACTGACAAGATTCTCGAAAACTGGAAGACGGGCAACGTTCGTACACTGGCAGATGTTGAGCGTCTTGATTCTGCCTTTGAGCAGGAAAAAGACCGGAGGAAAACTCCTTCGGGGCAAAACCGTACACCTTCTGCCCAGCAGCCTTCCAAATTCCGTAATTTTGAAGAACGTTCTTACAATATGGACGAGCTTACCAAAGAATTATTACGCAGTAACTAAGAAAGGGGAACACTGTGCCGTTAACTAATTCACAATACAATGCGCTGATGCGCGTATATGAAGAAAAAAGAGCGAAGAGCCGCGACCTCGCGAATCTTCACTACGAGCGTGCCTGCCAGAAGGTTCCGGAGCTTGCATCGATTGATGCCTCTATTTCTTCTGCCAGTCTTGATCAGGCGAAAAAGCTGCTCGCAGGCGATGACACTGCCCTCGCTTCTTTGAAGGAAGATATCCGGTCTCTTTCTGACAGACGCCGCCGACTCCTTTCCGACGCCGGATTCCCGGAAGACTATCTGGAACAGCATTTTGAATGTCCGGACTGTCAGGATACCGGCTATGTCGGCACGAAAAAGTGCCATTGCTTTTTAAAAGCGATCATTGATCTGTTCTACACCCAGTCCAACTTAAAAGGGCTTCTCGAACAGGAAAATTTTGAACATTTTAATTTTGATTATTATTCATCCAATTATAGAGACCGGCTTTCCGGTCAGAATTCCCGCGAGCTTGCAACGCGGGCTTATCAGGAATGTATGAATTTCATCCACAATTTTGATACCGAACATGGTAATCTGCTCCTTTTTGGGAATACTGGTATTGGGAAGACATTTCTCAGTCACTGCATTGCAAAAGAAGTGATGGATTCTCTGCATTCTGTTCTTTACCTGACTGCCTCTGAATTTTTCGATGCGCTCCTTGAAAAAGCACTGACCCGGAATGATGAGAGCTGTCTTTTATATGAGCAGATCCACCAGTGTGATCTGCTGATCATTGATGACCTGGGAACCGAACGAAATACAGACTTTGTCGTTTCTCAGCTTTTTGTGTGTTTAAATGATCGGATCCTGAACAGGAAATCCACGATCATTTCTACTAATCTTACTCTGGAGGAAATCAAGACGAACTATACAGAACGTACATTTTCCCGGATAAGCAACCATTATAAGATACTTCGCCTTGCCGGTGATGATATCCGCATTCAAAAGAAACTTATGTACAGGGAGGAACACTGATGTTACATCGAAGTGAACGAATTCTGGATAATATTCCAGTTGGCTCTCTCGGCATTATTGCTGTAGACGGCTGTGAAGAGATGGGAAATAAAGTCAATGACTATCTCGTAAAATGGAGAAAGGAAGAGACTCGTTTCCAGAAAGACAATCTTGTTTTCAACGGCTACGAAAAGCCGAACTATCTGATCAACGCAAAAGTACCGCGTTTTGGATCTGGTGAAGCCAAAGGTATTATCAATGAGTCTGTACGTGGAAAAGACCTTTATCTGATGGTCGATGTCTGCAACTACAGCCTGACTTATTCGCTCAGCGGCAATACCAACCATATGTCACCGGACGACCATTTCCAGAACCTGAAGCGTGTCATCGCCGCTGTAGGAGGAAAAGCACGTCGTCTGAACGTCATTATGCCTTTCCTGTATGAAAGCCGCCAGCACAAGAGAAGCGGCCGTGAATCACTGGACTGTGCACTTGGTCTGCAGGAGCTTGTCCGCATGGGTGTTGACAATATCATCACTTTCGATGCACACGACCCACGTGTCCAGAATGCGATCCCGCTGAACGGATTTGAGACGATCCGTCCGACTTACCAGTTCGTAAAAGGACTGTTAAAGCATGTGCCGGATCTTCAGATCGATGCCGATCATATGATGGCAATCAGCCCGGATGAAGGTGCAACCGGACGTGCAATCTACTTTGCCAACGTACTCGGACTCGACATGGGTATGTTCTACAAACGCCGTGACTACACAACCATCGTAGACGGACGTAACCCGATTGTAGCACACGAATTCCTTGGCTCTTCCGTAGAAGGAAAAGACGTAATCATCCTCGATGATATGATTTCGTCAGGTGACAGTATCCTCGATGTAGCACGCCAGCTCAAGATGCGTAAAGCAAAACGTATCTACGCTGCTGCAACCTTCGGACTTTTCACAAACGGTATGGAAAAATTCGACCAGGCTTACGAAGAAGGACTGATCAGCGGAATCCTCACAACAAACCTGATCTATCAGACACCGGAACTGCTCAGCCGTCCTTACTACATCAACTGCGACATGAGCAAGTACATCGCACTGGTGATCGATACACTGAACCATGATGCTTCTATCAGCAGCATCCTTGATCCAAGCGAACGTATCCAGAATGTAGTTGAGAAATATAAAAAAGGGGAAGCGATCGATTAATTTATACGAGCGAAATTTTTCCGCTATATGACAAAAAATACTGCTTGAATATCATTTTCTGATATCTAAGCAGTATTTTTATTTAACATTCTTCTTTCGGCAGTCCTTCTACCTCTACTCCCCATTCTTTCATTTTTTTCAGAAACAGCTCTTTGTTAATCTCATGCAACGCATCCTTCTCCCCATACATTTTTCCAAACACTTCAAAATTTGCTACAAAGCTGCTATATGGATGCAATGACGCATAGCTGAAAGTTTCACTTGCAGAACTGCTGTTCCCAGATTTTTTCTTGATAAATAAAACTCCCTCTCCACAATGGCTTTCCTCAGATACAACCAGTTTTACTCGCAAATCCTTCCACAAATAACGTTTTGACAGGAAAAGAAACTTTCGGATACAGCCTTTTTTATCCATCTTTAAACGGTAACTTTTTCTGCTGGTGACTACCACATAAACTGGAACAAGAGCTATAAAAAATGGAATAAAGATAGCAATCAGTACTGGATTCTTCCAGATAAAAATCGGATATACAATAAATATCAGTAGTAAAAGCCAAACAGCTGCCGCAAGTAAGATCCAGGCGGTTCCATTTCTTCTGGACTGTAATCTTCCCTTTTTGTCCTGAAAAATATCAAAGTTTTTCGGTCGCTCTGTTTCAAAATCCACTCCCCATTCTTTTAATTTGGAAAGCAGCTCTTCCTTCTCTGCCGCCATTATTTCACCGTTTATATAAATAGAATATCTTTGCCCCGCTAATATTGGTCTATGCATTTTGAAATTAATACAGAAACTCCCTATTGGATGTCTTATTGGAAAAAGTTCACAATTACTGCTTTGCCTCGGCTGATGCTTACATGCTGCCAAAAATAAAGCTTCATCATAACAATATTCCCCCACATTTATTCTCAATTGTTTAATTTTAAATTCCTCCCATGTATACTTTCTTTTATAAAGCCATGTTTTAACCAAAACTCCCGTTTTATCCAAGATCAACTCTCGATCCATATTTCGACAAAGCAGATAAATACGCAAGATTATCACTATTGAATAGGCAATCGCAAACACAATGCTCATCGCTCTACCCTCTTCCTTATTAGGATCCGGCATATTCACTGCACAATATAGCAAAAATATGTCAAACCCTATCAAACAAATACTAAATCCGCATATACTGTCTATAAAAAAGTCTTTCCACTTTTTATCCGATTTTATAATTAATACATCTTTCTCCTGTCCCATTTTGATTACCTTTTTACAGGAAGAGCGAATCTTTCTCCGCTCTTCCTGTCTACATATTGCTTTTATCGCTCTCTCAATTGATTCATTTTAAACATAAAATATTTTCGAGCCCTCTCCTGTTGTTTTTTTGTCTTTGAACTCTTTTTAACCACAGGATTTGACTTTCTTTTATTTTGTAAAACATAACTTTTACACTCATCCAAGGAGCCAACTGCTTTCTAACTCTGTTTTTAGTTTTTTACTCTTCTTTCGGCAGTCCTTCTACCTCTACTCCCCATTCTTTCATTTTTTCCAAAAATAACTCTTTATTAATCTCATGCAGAGCATCTTTTTCTCCATACATCTTTCCAAACACCTCAAAGTTTGCCACAAAACTGCTGTATGGGTGCAAAGATGCATAGCTGAAAGTTTCACTTGCAGAACTGCTGTTCCCAGATTTTTTCTTGATGAATAAAACACCCTCTCCACAATGACTTTCCTCCGATGCAACCAGTTTTACTCGCAAATTTTTCCATTGGTAATGCTTTGATAGGAAAAGGAATTTTCTGGTACAACCTTTTTCGTCCATTTTTAAACAATAACTTTTCCTACTGATTATTACTTTGTAAACTATCAGAAAAACGATGCCAAATGGAATCGAAATAAATAACATGCCCATATCTTTTAATACAACAATTGGAAACATTAAACACGCGCACATTATTAATACCAGAACAAACGAAAATATTTTCCAGCCATATCCATTTCGTCTTGTACAAATTCCTCCTGACTTATCATAAAATATAGACTCATCCATCACTCTTACCTTTTCAATAGCTACTCCCCATTCTTTCATTTTTTTGAAGAAAAGGTCTTTATCAATTGCACAAACTTCACCTTCTACTACATAAGTTCTACTTCCATTCTTCCCTGTACCAAAATAGAACGGTTCATGTAATCCGCAAAAATTGATCACAAAACTATTAAAGGGATGTTGAAACATAAACATTGCACATTTATATTTTCCTTCCGGTATCGCATTCGTTGACATTAAAATACTTTCTTTATAATCCCCATACTTTACACGCATTTGTCTATTTTTCAGTTCATCCCATGTATACATTTTTTTGTACAAAAAACACTTTATACAACATCCTGTCTCATTTAATGTCAATACCTTACTGTCTTGTATCCAAGAAAACAATGAATAAACCAATCCGATCATTGGAGGCGAAACTATTGCAAATACTACAGGTGGTTTTAATAAAAAGCACCACATTAGTTCTAATATCAAACTCGCAATAACTGCTTCTTTTCTGAATTTCATCCATTTTTCATCTGATTTTACAACCAATATTCTATTATTTTCTTCTTCCATTTCCTCATCACCTACTCTTCTTTCGGCAGCCCTTCTACCTCCACTCCCCATTCTTTCATTTTTTCCAGAAACAGCTCTTTGTTAATCTCATGCAACGCATCCTTCTCTCCATACATTTTTCCAAACACCTCAAAGTTTGCCACAAAGCTACTGTATGGATGCAAAGATGCATAGCTGAATGTTTCACTTGCAGAACTACTATTCCCAGATTTTTTCTTGATGAATAAAACACCCTCTCCACAATGACTTTCCTCAGATGCAATCAGTTTTACCCGCAAATCCTTCCACAGATAACGTTTTGACAGGAAAAGAAACGTTCGGATACAGCCTTTTTCATCCATCTTTAAACGGTAACTTTTTCTGCTGGTGACTACCACATAAACTGGAACAAGAGCTATAAAAAATGGAATAAAGATAGCAATCAGTACTAGATTCTTCCAGATAAAGATTGGATATATGATAAAACCTAAAAGTAAAAGCCAAATAGCAGCCGCGAGTAAGATCCAGGCGGTTCCATTTCTTCTGGACTGTAATCTTCCCTTTTTGTCCTGAAAAATAGCCCAGTTTTTCGGGCGCTCTGTTTCAAAATCAACTCCCCATTCTTTTAATTTGGAAAGCAACTCTTCCTTTTCGACCGCCATTATTTCACCGTTTATATATATTGTATAATTTCTTGAAGTTACTAATATTGGTCGATGCATCTTAAAATTAATATTAAAACCACCCATAGGATACCTTATTGGGAAAAATTCACAATTACTATTTTGTCTCGGTTGACGCTTATATACCGCGAAAAATACTCCCTCATCATAACAAAATTCTCCTAAATTTTTTCGCAATTGCCTAATTTTGAAATCTTTCCACTCATACTTTTTTTCGTAAAAACATATTTTAGTCCAAATACCTGTTTTATCCAATACTAACTTTCGCCCTATATTTCTCCAAATCCGATAAATATTTAGCACCAGGAATATGTTTGCTATTATAAACATCAATGCTACACATTTTTCCAAAGTAACTGCTATTTCATGAGTTATTGCTCTACTCTTCCATAGATCATAGTTAAAAACTACCTCAACTACAATTTCCATTAATATAAAAAGAATTACCCCATTAACTCTAATCCTAAAATACTGTAACCATTCTTTATCTGATTTTATAACTAATACTTCTTTCTTTTCTTCTTCCATTTTGATTACCTTTTATAGGAAGAGCAAATTTACATTCACTCTTCCTATCTGCATATTACTTTTATCACTCTCTCAATTGGTTCATTTTAAACATAAAATATTTTCGAGCCCTCTCCTGTTGTTTTTTTGTCTTTGAACTCTTTTTAACCACAGGATTTGACTTGCTTTTATTTTGTATAGGATTTTTTTTGCTGCTTGACTTTCTGTATGGGAGTGATGCTACTACTCCCGCTGTCACTAAACCATTACCGATTCCAAAAATAGTACCAGAAACATTTTTAACAACATCTAAAATGGGTGTTTTCAATTCTATAATTGCATTAATACTAACTGCTGTACATAATGCTGTCATTCCACCTTTCCACAACGCTTCTTTCACATCACTTCCACTAATAATACTACAAATAGTTGTCCCTATTCCTGATATAAAAGCACTAGTCAAAGTAACATATAAATTATTTATTGTCACTCCGTTTACAAGTCCTGCCAAAGCTGCAACCGCCAAGTCTCCAATTCCAAACTCCTGTCCCGTTGCCTTTGAAGCAATATAACATGTCGCCACGTTTGTTACCATTCCGAGTACACCAAGCCCTACTGAGAATGCAAACATCCCTGCATCATCCCGATACATCACCGGATTATCATCACAGTAAGCATACAGATTCTTCTCCGTCAGCTGCTCTGGATCCTTCGTCAGTACACTCGCATCATCTGCATTCAGGAATCTTCTCACCTTCGGGTCGTAGTATCTTGTCTGCAGATAGTACAGTCCTGTCTCCTGGTCGTAATAGTAGCCTCTGTATCGCAGCGGATTGATCTGTGCAAGACCGAATCTTGAAACATCTGATGACACCAGAAGTCCTCCCCATGCATCATATCTATATACTACAACCTGGCTTCCTTTACTGTCAACAATCCCGATGATATCTCCCTGAAGGAGTCTTCCCGTCTGTTTTTATTTCTGTAAGTTACTTCCTTCAGAACCTTTCCCTTTCTCCTCCAACACTTCTATCGTCTTGCAGATCACCTCCGGTATCGGTACTCCCATCAGTCCTGCATTCTCTACAATTGACACTGCTTCATTTGCTATAAATGCAATACACACCGTATCCCTCAGATAACTTGTCCCCATCAGCAGATCCAGTCTTACTACAATCAATACAAATAACAACACCATCCCTTTTCTGCATAATCCTTTCCACCCTGCTCTGCTTTCCAATGTCCCGCTTTTTGATTTCGGACTCTTTTTAAATACAACCGGCAGTAAAACACCTCCGGTGAATATTACGGTGCGGCAGAGCCGCCAGTCCGGTGTGGCGAGAGCCACCTGTCCGGACTAACGGAGCCACCTCAGTTTGTTTATTAAGTTACTTTGCCATTGCTGGATCCAGTCCATATACTTCTCTCATAGAGAGGTCTTTAGCTGGGTCAACACTTTCAATATCGATTTTATAGGAATCATACGAAATACGATCCATGATAGCATCGGCAAGAGTACTTTCACCATCACAGATTTGCTGGTACCATTCACTTTCACGGAACTGAGAACAAAAGATTGTTGAAGATTTTTTACGTCTTTTATGTATCAGTTCAAAAAGATTTCTGGCTTCAGCTTCGGTCAGTTTAAGAAGCAGCCACTCATCAAGGATCAGTACTATTGGCTTGGTATATTTCTTCAGGACATTCGAGAAAGTTCCATTGTCCCTGGCAGCCTGTAAGTCCAATAATAGATCAGGAAGCCGTACATACCGTACTGAGTAATAGTGCTTGCATGCTTCCATGCCAAAGGCACAGGCCATATAAGTTTTACCACTTCCGGTTGCTCCAGTAATAAAGATGTTCCGGTATTCTGTAATGTATTCACAGGTTGCCAGACGGTTGATTAGTGCTTTGTTCAGCTTTCGTCCAGAATGGTAATCGATCGCTGCGATGCTGGCATCTGGCTGTTCAAACTCAGCCTGGCGGATCAGCCTTTTCAGACGATTGTTTTTACGGTTGCTATACTCGACATCAACAAGCATACCGAAGCGATCTTCGAATGGAACTTCCTTCATTGCAGGATCATCCATCTGGATGCGGAATGCATCTGCCATAGCAGTCAGACGCATTTCAATAAGTTTATCGATTGTACTTTGATTTGTCATGATTGTTTACCTCCATAGTATTTGGCTCCTCTGGTTATGCCGTGTGGTTTTTCTACTTGAGATGATTCTGATTCGGTATCAGGTGCATCCTTTGTTGCAACCAATAGATTTTTGATACTTTTATAGCTGGGTTTACCGGAATAAGAGAGCGCCTTAGCGCAGACCTGTTCCAGCTTTTCTGGCGAATATTTTTCTGCCAGTTTCAGTAATCCCATGCAGCTTCTGTAGGATTGCTGTTCAATCCTGCCGGAGGTAAGTATTGCATCGACAACCTTACTTGTGTTAATTCCAATCGAATCAGCCCACTTACGGAACCGGTCACCGTTCCATTCCAGATATTTCTGGTGTTCCTGCGGCATATGTTCTGTCACTGTAGAATACTGACTGCTTCTTCCATAGAGTCGTCTGTGAGAGGCAATACGATTGTGATTATAAAATATTTCAACCGTTGTATCTGTTATACGCACATCAACTTTATTTTTGATATACTGATAAGGCACGGAGTAGAACATTCTGTCTACTGCGATGTGATAGTTAAACTGGACGGTGGCTTGTTTCCACTCAGCCAGTTCAAAAGGTGTAGCAGGCAACGGAGCCAGTAATGGCATTTCTTCCCCAAGAAATAAACTGAGTCTGCTACATTCCTTTTTCTGGAATTTACGGGCGTTGTAGGCATCCAGTTTTTCACGGATTGAAGCATTCAATTCTGCAAGAGAGAAAAACTGTTCATTGCGAAGGGCTGCTGTTATCCATGTGGATATCTTTCCTACCGATCCCTCTACATTCGGTTTATCTTTGGGTTTCCGGACTCTGGCCGGAAGGATGGCAAGATTGTAATGTTCTGCCATCTCATGATAAGTTGTGTTTAAGGCAGTGTTGTACCAGTCACTCTTTTTATGATTCACTGCGGTTGTGCAGTTATCAGAAACGAGCATAGGTGTGACACCGCCAAAGAAATCAAACATCTGGATATGAGCTTTGATCCAGTTGTCAGTTTTCTCATTCATATATGCTTTTACAAAAGCATACTGACTGTAAGTTAATACACCTACAAATATCCATGCATCTGTTATTTCTCCGGTGTCCGGATCAATGATGTGAGCAGGGTCACCTGCCCAGTCAACTTCAATCTGTTCACCTGGTTTTCTAGGGATATGCATGGTAGCCCTGCGTTTTTCTTCATCCTTCTGGATGTAGTAGCAGAACTGAGAATACATTAGAGGCTCTTCGCTGTTCATGCGGCACTCCTCACAGTATTCTACCCAGAGAAGCTTTTTGTTTACGCCGTTCCGCAGAAGTTCTTTGCGGATGTAGTTAAAGTTTGGCATACGTTTATTCGTTGCCGACTTATCTTTAGGAAACATCAGCTCCTCTAGTGCACTGTCGGTCATGTCAAAATCCAGCGGCCATGAAAGATTGATTTCCGCTGCTTTTTTCAAAACCTTGGCGACTGTGTTTCTGGATACACCGCAACTCTGTGCGATGTTCCTCTCACTGAATCCTAAGCTTTTCAAGCGTAGGATTTCACGATACTTGGTCATAACTTACGACCTCCTTTATCTGTATTCACACCAAGGGTGTGTCTTTACAGTATAAAGGAAATATATGTAATAGAGCCCAATAAGGTGGCTCTGAATTACCGGAATATATGGCTCTCAAAGTCCGGACAGGTGGCTCAGAGAGCCCCGGAATAATCATCCGGTAAACCAGTCAATTCCCATAAACAGGATTAATGTTTCAAGCGCTGTATCCCAGCCACCAAATAAATTTACCACCAGACTGATCAGCGCACTTCCTGCTATAAATATCTTCTGTTTCATTTGATCTTCTCCTTCAACACAAAAGCAGTTGGCTCTGATCTTTTGAAATGTAAAATATAACTTTTACACTCATCCAAGGAGCCAACTGCTTTCTAACTCTGTTTTTAATTTTTTACTCTTCTTTCGGCAGTCCTTCTACCTCCACTCCCCATTCTTTCATTTTTTCCAGAAACAGCTCTTTACTAATCTCATGCAGAGCATCTTTCTCTCCATACATTTTTCCAAACACCTCAAAGTTTGCTACAAAGCTACTGTATGGATGCAAAGACGCATAGCTGAAAGTTTCACTTGCAAAACTGCTATTCCCAGATTTTTTCTTGATGAATAAAACACCCTCTCCACAATGGCTTTCCTCCGATGCAACCAGTTTTACCCGCAAATTTTTCCATTGGTAATATTTTGATAGGAAAAGGAATTTTCTGGTACAACCTTTTTCATCCATCTTTAAACGATAACTTTTTCTGCTTGTTATTACTATGTAAACTGGAACAAGAGCAATAAAAAATGGAATAAAAATAGCAATCAATACGGGATTTTTCCAGATAAAAATCGGATATACAATAAATATCAGTAATAAAAGCCAAACAGCTGCCGCAAGTAAGATCCAGGCGGTTCCATTTCTTCTGGACTGTAATCTTCCCTTTTTGTCTTGAAAAATATCAAAATTTTTCGGGCGCTCTGTTTCAAAATCAACTCCCCATTCTTTTAATTTGGAAAGCAGCTCTTCCTTCTCAGCAGCCATCATTTCCCCATTTATATAAACAGAGTATCTTGGTACTGCTAAAATTGGTCTATGCATTTTGAAATTAATATTAAAACTACCAAAAGGATATCTTATTGGGAAAAATTCACAATTACTATTTTGTTTCGGTTGATGTTCGTATATCGCAAAAAATAATCCCTCATCATAACAATACTCTCCTAAATTTTTTCGTAATTGCCTGATTTTAAACTCTTTCCACTCATACCTTTTTTCATAAAAACACATTTTAGCCAAAACACCCATTTTATCTAATATTAGCTCTCGTCCTATATCCCTCCACATTCGATAAATATTTAATATCAAAAATATATTTACTATTATAAATCCCACTATTATACATTTTTCCAAAACATTGGCTATTTCAGGTACGACTGCCTTTCTCTTTCGTAAATCATAGTTGAAAGCTATCACAACTACAATCTCCATTAACATAAAAGGGATTATTCCACTAACTCGAGCCTTAAAATACTGTATCCATTCTTTATCCGATTTTATAACTAATATTTCTTTTTTCTCTTCTTCCATTTTGATCACCTTTTGTAGGAAGAGTAAATATCCATTCACTCTTCCTATCCATATATTACTCTTATCCCTCTCTCAATTGATTCATTTTAAACATAAAATATTTTCGCGCTCTCTCCTTTTGTTTTGCTGTTTTTTTATAATTTTTAACCACAGGATTTGACTTTCTTTTATTTTGTGAGATATTTTTTTTACTACTTGAACTACTTGACTTTCTGTACGGAAATGATGCTACTACTCCCGCTGTGACTAATCCATTTCCGATTCCAAAAATGGTACCAGAAATATTTTTAACAACATCTGAAACAGGTATTTTCCATCCTGCAATCGCGTTAACGCTAACCGCCGTGCATAATGCGGTCATTCCACCCTTCCACAACGCTTCTTTTATATCACTTCCACCAGCAAGACTACCAATAGTCGTTCCAACTCCAGATATAAACGCACTAACCAAAGTAATATATAAACTACTCTTTGTCATTCCACTTACAAGTCCTGCAAAAGCCGCAACTGCTAAATCCCAAACTCCACACTCCTGACCGGTTACTTTTGCTGCAAAATAAGTTGTTGCCACATTGGTTACTGCACCAAATATTCCTGACACAATATCAAACATTCCCGTATCATCCCGATACATCACTGGATTATCATCACAGTAAGCATACAGATTCTTCTCCGTCAGCTGCTCTGGATCCTTCGTCAGTACACTCGCATCATCTGCATTCAGGAATCTTCTCACCTTCGGGTCGTAGTATCTTGTCTGCAGATAATACAGTCCCGTCTCCTGATCGTAATAGTAGCCTCTGTATCGCAGCGGATTGATCTGGGAAAGACCGAATCCTGATGCATCTGATGACACCAGAACTTCTCCCCATGCATCATATCTATATACTACAACCTGACTTCCTTCACTGTCAACAATCCCTATGATGTCTCCCTGAAGACTGGTCTGGTAGAAGTACATTTTTCCCTGATACTCAAAGGCAAACGGTGTCCCTTTCTCATCATACAGGAAGTCCATTCTCTCTCCGCCTTCTTCTTTCTGGGCTATGATCTTATCCCCATCCAGATAGAATCGGATTACCTTGTCTCCGACGGTTTTTTGGATTCTTCTTCCGTCATTGTCATAGACATACTGGCTGAGCGTTCCGCTCTTCTTCAGCGTCTTTAACTGCCGTCCCTTTTCCCAGGTCAGGTTCATTCCCATATAGGAAAGCGGATTTCCCATTGCATCATAGGTTATAGCCTTTCCATTGAAAGAGGTCAGCTGGTCTTTCCAGCCTGAGCTGTAGGTATAGGTATCCGTGCCTCTCAGCTCTTCCACTCCATTTACAAGATAATATTTCTTGTTTTCCAGAAGATTTCCTCCCAGATCATATGCATACGTAAAAGTCCTGCCTCTGACTGCATCTTCTTCCCGGATCACCTGATTCATTCCGGTGTAAGTATAGAGCATATGATCCGTTACTTTTCCTGTATCCAGTTCCTTCGTACAGATTTCCAGAATGTTACCACGTCCGTCATATGTGTAAGCAGTCTCTTTTCCATTTTCCGTGATCGTTCCTACCAGTGCTGTTGTGGTTCCTTCTTTTGCTCCCGGCACATAAGTATATGTGATCTCCTTCTTTTTGCCGGACGGATAGATCTGTGTTTTCTTCTCACAGCGTCCCAGCAGGTCATATGCATACTCGATACAGGTCTTTCCGTCTACCTGTACGCCATATTCAAGTCCCGGTTTCTGCTGTTTTGACACTTCACCGTAGAGATACTTCGTCTGATGTCCGGTTCCGTCCACACGGTACTGCTTCTGTGCCACCCGGTTCTTTTCATCATAGACGACTTTCACCTTCAATCCATCAGTGGATCTGCTCTCCAGAAGTCTTCCGATCCTCCAGTCCGTTTTTATTTCTGCAAATTACTTCCTTCAGGATCTTTCCCTTTTTCTTCCAACACTTCTATCGCCTTGCAGATCACCTCCGGTATCGGTACTCCCATCAGTCCTGCATTCTCCACAATTGACACTGCTTCATTTGCTATAAATGCAATACACACCGTATCCCTCAGATAACTTGTCCCCATCAGTAGATCCAGTCTTACCGCAATTAATACGAATAACAACACCATCCCTTTTCTGCATAATCCTTTCCACCCTGCTCTGCTTTCCAATGTCCCGCTTTTTGATTTCGGGCTCTTTTTAAATACAACCGGCAATAAAATCCCTCCGGTAAACCAGTCAATTCCCATAAACAGGATTAATGTTTCAAGTGCTGTATCCCAGCCACCGAACAAATTCACTATCAGACTGATCAGCGCACTTCCTGCTATAAATATCTTCTGTTTCATTTGATCTTCTCCTTCAACACAAAAGCAGTTGGCTCTAATCTTTTGAAATGTAAAACATAACGTTTACACTCATCCAAGGAGCCAACTGCTTTTCAACTCTGTCTTTAGTTTTTTACTCTTCTTTCGGCAGTCCTTCTACCTCTACTCCCCATTCTTTCATTTTTTCTAGAAACAGCTCTTTACTAATCTCATGCAGAGCATCTTTCTCTCCATACATCTTTCCAGGCACCTCAAAGTTTGCTACAAAACTGCTATACGGATGCAAAGATGCATAGCTGAAAGTTTCACTTGTAGAACTGCTATTCCCAGATTTTCCAGATTTTTTCTTGATGAATAAAACACCTTCTCCGCAATGGCTTTCCTCCGATGCAACTAGCTTTACTCTAAGATTTTTCCATGAATAGTGTTTTGACAAGAAAAGAAACCTTTGAGCACAACCTTTTTCATCCATTATCAAACTATATCCTTTTAGTTGTTTAAGATACACATATATTGTTGTAATAATAAATAATATTGGACTTACAGCCAAGGATAAGGCCATATTTTTCCCCAGAAAATATAATTTTATTAAAACTACAATTAACACTACCTCAATTCCCACCATAATGAGTTTCCATTGTCCTTCTACTTCTTTTGTTTTTATTGCTTTTTTTCCAAATAAATAATTGTTATTATCAATACTCCTTTCCGTTTCCAGTTTCACATTCCACTCTTTCATTTTCTTCAAAAATATTTCTTTATCTACTGCAGTTATTTCACCATGAATTGTTTTTACAAATGGAGATGGTTTTTCTACAGAATCATAAAAAAATGGTCTTCCCAAAGTCATACGGTTATGTTTTCCTTCAAAATTAACAACAAAACTACTTAGTGGATGTTTCAGCAAATATTCCGTACACTTATGGCTGGCTAATGTTTTTTTACTTTTACTTGCAGAAAATAAAACTCCTTCATATTCCCAAACACCAATCTTTGATCTTAATTGCCTAACTCCGATCTTTGACCACGGGTACGTTTTCTTATACAACGATAGAAATTCTATCGTACATCCATTTTTATCAATAAAAACTGTCCGCCCCTCATTCCATACCATCCATAACCATAAAGGCATAATTAAACACAAAAGCACACAAAGCAATACTAGGTCTTTTAAAAAATTCCTTCTATCTAATATTGTTACCCCTACCAACAATACCAAATAGGCACTTAATATACCTAAAGTTTCTATTTTTCTATATTTAATCCATGTTGAACTTGATTTTACTATTAATCTGTTTTTATTATCTATTACTTTTTCTTGCATTCTCATTATTTTTCTAGAAAGAGCGCTCTTCTACGCTCTTTCTATTTTTTGTTAATATCTCAATTGGTTCATTTTAAATACAAAATATTTCCAACTTTTGCTTTTGTTATTGGATAAATATTTTTTTGCACTTGTTTTCTTATATTTTTTTTGATTATTATTAGTCTTTTGATATTTTTTACCATTAGTCCTTTTAGATGAATACACTGCAATTCCAGTAGCCGCCATTATATTACTACCTGCACCGAAAACTGTAGTTGCTAATGAAGGCATCTCCTTAGTAATAGGTATTCTTATAGCCATATATGTATTAATACTCATATACATACACGCTCCTGCTATTGCACCTTTACTGATTGCTGTTTTTAATCCATCTCCCGCCATACAACTCAAAACAGTAGTTCCCATACCTGTAAAAAATGCACTTGCAACCATCGCAGTAAAACTTCTTGGAATAATAACACTCACTGCTCCTGCTATTGCTGCAACCCCACAATCTCCTATTCCAAACTTCTGTCCTGTTGCTTTTGCAGCAATATACGATGTTGCTATGTTTATTATCGCTCCAACTGCAATTTCTATCGCCGTCGCTGTAATCACAAACATCCCAGCATCATCCCGATACATCACTGGATTATCATCACAGTAAGCATACAGATTCTTCTCCGTCAGCTGCTCTGGATCCTTCGTCAGTACACTCGCATCATCTGCACTCAGGAATCTTCTCACCTTCGGGTCGTAGTATCTTGTCTGCAGATAATACAGTCCCGTCTCCTGGTCGTAATAGTAGACTCTGTACCGCAGCGGATTAATCTGTGCAAGACCGAATCCGGATGCATCTGATGACACCAGAACTTCTCCCCATGCATCATATCTATATACTACAACCTGACTTCCTTTACTGTCAACAATCCCGATGATGTCTCCCTGAAGGAGTCTTCCAGTCCGTTTTTATTTCTGCAAATTACTTCCTTCAGGATCTTTTCCTTTTTCTCCCAACACTTCTATCGTCTTGCAGATCACCTCCGGTATCGGTACTCCCATCAGGCCTGCATTCTCCACAATTGACACTGCTTCATTTGCTATAAATGCAATACACACCGTATCCCTCAGATAACTTGTCCCCATCAGCAGATCCAGTCTTACTACAATCAATACAAATAACAACACCATCCCTTTTCTGCATAATCCTTTCCACCCTGCTCTGCTTTCCAATGTCCCGCTTTTTGATTTCGGACTCTTTTTAAATACAACCGGCAGTAAAACACCTCCGGTAAACCAGTCAATTCCCATAAACAGGATTAATGTTTCAAGCGCTGTATCCCAGCCACCAAATAAATTTACCACCAGACTGATCAGCGCACTTCCTGCTATAAATATCTTCTGTTTCATTTGATCTTCTCCTTCAACACAAAAGCAGTTGGCTCTGATCTTTTGAAATGTAAAATATAACTTTTACACTCATCCAAGGAGCCAACTGCTTTCTAACTCTGTTTTTAATTTTTTACTCTTCTTTCGGCAATCCTTCTACCTCCACTCCCCATTCTTTCATTTTTTCCAGAAACAGCTCTTTGTTAATCTCATGCAACGCATCCTTCTCTCCATACATTTTCCCAAACACTTCAAAGTTTGCTACAAAGCTACTGTATGGGTGCAAAGATGCATAGCTGAAAGTTTCACTTGCAGAACTGCTATTCCCAGATTTTTTCTTGATGAATAAAACGCCCTCTCCGCAATGACTTTCCTCCGATGCAACCAGTTTTACCCGCAAATCCTTCCACAAATAACGTTTTGACAGGAAAAGAAACTTTCGGATACAGCCTTTTTCATCCATCTTTAAACGGTAACTTTTTCTACTGGTTACTACCACATAAACTGGAACAAGAGCTATAAAAAATGGAATAAAGATAGCAATCAGTACTGGATTCTTCCAGATAAAGATTGGATATATGATAAAACTTAAAAGTAAAATCCAAACAGCAGCCGCGAGTAAGATCCAGGCGGTTCCATTTCTTCTGGACTGTAATCTTCCCTTTTTGTCCTGAAAAATAGCCCAGTTTTTCGGGCGCTCTGTTTCAAAATCAACTCCCCATTCTTTTAATTTGGAAAGCAACTCTTCTTTTTCGACCGCCATTATTTCAGCATTTATATATTGCTGAGTTTTTTGATTAGCCAAAATAGGTCTATGCATCTTAAAATTAATAACAACACTGCCAGAAGGATATCTTATGGAAAAAAGTTCACAATTACTGTTTTGTCTCGGTTGATGCTTGTGCTTCGTAAGAAATAATCCCTCATCATAACAATACTCTCCTATATTTTTTCGTACTTGTCTGAATTTAAAATCATTCCAACCATACTTTTTTTCTTTAAACCATAACTTAATCAAAATCCCCGTTTTATCCAATACTAATTCTCGTCCTATATTTCGCCAAATACGATAAATATCTAATATGAATAATATTGTAACTATTATCAAAGGACTGCTTAATAATTCTATTTCCCATTTAGGCACCGATGATGGATATAACAAAACAAAACTAATCCCTGCTATTATCCCCACACTACCAATAACATGTGACGTCGTATCAGCCTTTATTTCCTGTATCCATTCCTTATCTGATTTTATAACTATTATTTCGCTATTTTCTTTTTGTTCCATTACCTGACCTTTCACAGAAAGAGCAAATAACTCTTTGCTCTTTCCATACTTATATTGCTTTTATCTTTCTCTCAATTGATTCATCTTAAATATAAAATACCTTAACGCTCTCTCTTTTTGCTTCTTTCCACTATTTTTATTTATTGATTTTGACTTTCTTTGATTCTGCGTATGATTTTTCTTCGTATTTGTTTTTTGATGTGAAAATGATGCCACTATACCTGTTGTAGTCAAACTATTTCCCATTCCAAAAATGCCTGTTGATATTTTATTCACTACTATAGGTATATCTGACTTCACTCCTATTAATGAACTAACACTTACAGCCGTACATACTATCGTCATTCCACCTTTCCATAATGCTGTTTTCAAATTATCTCCACAAAATAAACTATAAAAAGTAGTTCCCACTCCTGATATAAGAATACTAGCTACTGTTGCATAAAAATTATTTTTTATGCAACCACCAACGAAACCAGCTGCGGCAGCAATTACCAAGTCTCCAATTCCAAACTCCTGTCCCGTTGCCTTTGCCGCAATATAACATGTCGCCACGTTTGTTACCATTCCGAGTACACCAAGCCCCACTTGAGCTACTGTAATCACAAACATCCCAGCATCATCCCGATACATCACTGGATTATCATCACAGTAAGCATACAGATTCTTCTCCGTCAGCTGCTCTGGATCCTTCGTCAGTACACTCGCATCATCTGCATTCAGGAATCTTCTCACCTTCGGGTCGTAGTATCTTGTCTGCAGATAATACAGTCCCGTCTCCTGATCGTAATAGTAGCCTCTGTACCGCAGCGGATTGATCTGTGCAAGACCGAATCCTGATGCATCTGATGACACCAGAACTTCTCCCCATGCATCATATCTATATACTACAACCTGGCTTCCTTTACTGTCAACAATCCCGATGATGTCTCCCTGAAGATTGGTCTGGTAGAAATACATTTTTTCCTGATACTCAAAGGCAAACGGTGTCCCTTTCTCATCATACAGGAAGTCCATTCTCTCTCCGCCTTCTTCTTTCTGGGCTATGATCTTATCCCCATCCAGATAGAAGCGGGTTACCTTGTCTCCAACGGTCTTCTGGATTCTTCTTCCGTCATTGTCATAGACGTACTGGCTGAGTGTTCCGCTCTTCTTCAGAGTCTTTAACTGCCGTCCCTTTTCCCAGGTCAGGCTCATTCCCATATAGGAAAGCGGATTTCCCATCGCATCATAGGTTATAGCCTTTCCATTGAAAGAGGTCAACTGATCTTTCCAGTCTGAGTTGTAGGTATAGGTATCCGTGCCTCTCAGCTCTTCCACTCCATTTACCTGATCATATTTCTTGTTTTCCAGAAGATTTCCTCCCAGATCATACGTATAGGTATAAGTGGTTCCTCTGACTGCATCTTCTTCCCGGATCACCTGATTCATTCCATTGTAAGTATAAAGCATATGATCCGTTACCTTTCCTGTATCCAGTGCTTTTGTACAGATTTCCAGAATGTTGCCTCGTCCGTCATATGTGTAAGCAGTCTCTTTTCCATTTTCCGTGATCGTTCCTACCAGTGCTGTTGTGGTTCCTTCTTTTATTCCCTGCACATAAGTATATGTGATCTCCTTCTTTTTGCCGGACGGATAGATCTGTGTTTTCTTCTTGCATCGTCCCAGCAGGTCATATGCATACTCTATACAGGTCTTTCCGTCTATCTGCATGCCATATCCAAGTCCCGGTTTCTGCTGTTTTGCCACGTCTCCGTAGAGATATCTGGTCTGATGTCCGGTTCCGTCCACACGGTACTGCTTCTGTGCCACCCGGTTCTTGTCATCATAGGTGACTTTCACCTTCAATCCATCAGTGGATCTGCTTTCCAGAAGTCTTCCGATCAGGTCATACTGATAGCGGGTTTCCAGCTGTGTCCGCTCATCTTTGTGGACTGCAATATTTCCATAATGATCATACACATTGGTGAAAAGCTTTTCTTCTGTACCGTCTTTATGGATCAGATACTGCCCGGTCAGGCGTTCTTCCGCATCGTAGACATTGCGGAGCGTTTCTCCTGTTGCAAAAGTCAGCCGGTCTTCCAGCCCGTTTTTATTTCGGTAGGTCACTTCCTTCAGGATCTTTCCATTCAAGGTAACACCGGTCTGGTTTCCATATGCATCATAAGCATAACCATAAGTGACGCCATTTCGTGTGATCGTTTTGATCTTATCCTGTTCGTAGGTGTACTGAAGCACATAATCTTTTCCATCTGCATTCTTCTTTACACGGATCAGCTGATCTGTATTTTTGTCATAATCATAGGTGGTCGTATATCCTTCCGCATCCGTAACCGAAGTCAGCAAACGATTCTTTTCATCATAGGCATAGGTATTGCTGTATCCTCTTCCATCCGTGATCTTTTTGACCTGTCTTCCATCGGAAGTATATTCCATCGAAGATTCCATGCGGTCACTGTAGCTTTCCAGGATCCACCATTTATGGGTCGGTGTGCCGGAATGGTCAGAAAATACCAGTTCTGTTCCCGCTGTATAGGTCTGACCTTTTACCGTCAGTTCTTTTTCTCCTGCTTTACAGATTACAAGATATCCGGTTCCTTTTCCTTCTTCGATCTCCGTAAAACCAAACAGCTGGTTTGCCGCACCTGCTGAATATTTCTGGAGGATCAGGGTGTCTGCGGAAGTGGCTCTTGCCAGAACCATTCCAGGTGCGTGAAGCGGCTCCATCGTATAATACTTCTCTTCTCTCTTTTTGAGTCGGAACATCTGATTCGTTTTACAGTTCTTATAATACTGATTTACCCGGTTGCCTTCCACTGTTCCATAATTATGGACATCTATATACTGACCGGAATGGCGCACTCGTACACTTACTACCAGCCCGTCTGCCGGAACATCTGAGACGGTTCCTTCATCTGCCGGTTCAAAGTACCAGCACTGTCCCGGATTATCATCTGCCAATGTACAGCTTGTCACCGGAGTTCTGGACTCGGAACTCTTTTTCTCATTGGTCATACCTTTTTTGTCTGATGTGAATTTTTCACTGATCTGGTAACTTCCGTCACTCTTTGGCTGAAGCTTCCATCTCTGCGCATCGGTTCCATTGTCTGTGAAAATCTGGATTGTGGTTCCATCTGCTGTATTTGCATTTTTCACATCCAGACACATTGCCGGGGCATTCTGCGGCTGTAGTTTAAAGTATCCGTCATCGCAGGCAGTCACTTTCCACTGCTGTGCCTTGGTTCCATTGAACGGGAACAGTTGAATGACTGTTCCGGAATCGGTTCCACCATTCTGTACGTCCAGATAGTTTCCGGATATTTTTTCACGGATATAATAGATTCTCTCGGAAGTAACTGCCCCCAGATGTCTGCCGCCTTCTACACGCATATGGACCGGCTGCCCTTCGTCTGCCACCTTTTCGAGATACCAGCTCTGACCTCCATGGCTGTCGGATGCCGTTATATTTTTCAGTGCTTCTCCGGATGCCGTACTCTTCTTTTCGTTTGCAATGCATTTCTGTGTCCCCGTCAGTTTATTCAGGATTTTCCAGGTGCCGTCACTGTTCTTCTGCATCCTCCATTTCTGGGCATCGGTTCCATTATCGGTAAAGATCTGGATTGCAGCTCCGTCTGCTGTCGATGCATCTTTCAGATCTAACCGCATGTCCGGCGCATTCTGCGGTTCCAGATTCCAGTATCCTTCTTCTGCCTTGGTAATTCTCCATCTCTGAGATACCGTACCGTTAAAGGCAAACAGCTGAACGGTTGTCCAGGAGGATGTCCTTCCATCCCGCACATCCATATAGTTGCCGGAGCTCTTTTCCCGAAGGTAATACAGCTCTCCTTCTGTGATCTCTGTTACCGGGACTCTCTTTGTATTGTATTCAAAAGAATATCTGACACCTTCTGAATTGGCAGCCAGTTTGAGATGATTTTTGTCATCATAACCGTACTCAAAAGATGTCCCGTCTATTTCTCCAAGCCGGGTGAGATTTCCTCGTTTGTTGTAACTGAAGCCGGATTTCTCTGCTGCATCCTTTGCGCCCGACAGGTTGCCTTCTCCATCATATACATAGCTTTCCCCGTCATCGCGTATCAGCTGCACGCCATCATAGTACACCTTATTCATCTGGTTATCGTAATACAGATATACCTGGATCTCTTTATAAGCCTCCTCGGTACGGAATACGCCGCTGACAAACTGCCAGTCAAGAATGTTCGGATTGCAGTTAAAATGATGCCATTTTTCTTTTCCGGATGTGCCGGTTACTTTTACTGACAATGAGAACTTCTTTCCCGGAATACCGCATCCTTTTACCCAGCTGCTCACACTGTAGACTTCATCTTTTTTCCCACTGACATGGACCGTCTGGCTGCAATATAAGCTCTTGTCCCATCGTCCGGAGATCGTTGCGCACCTTCCTTTTCCCGTCACACCGGCAACTCTGGATCCGGTTACATCTCCTGCATAATTCCAGCAGTCCGGCTGACTTGTGCTGCCCAGTTCGAATCCCGGATTTGTGATCAGGTTCAGCTTGTTTGCAGCGTTTCCTGTTTCCAGCTGCGCTCCGCTGACATAGAGGGTTCCTGTTCCCTCAGTGATACCGGCACATACCGTAACACTTCCTGCTGCCGCTAAGGTAAACTGCAGCTGATGGCGTTCCCATCCGTTCTCCATTTCCGGATCTGTCGTTCCGGAGATTACAGAAGCTTCTTCTGTTCTGCTTCCATCCGCCATGAGGATCATTAGACCAGCCCTGCTGTTTTCGGCATTCTCTGTTTTCAGATATGCGGAAAAGGTATAAGTTCCCGTCTCAAGCGTTACATCCTGACAGATTCCTTTTTCAGATTCTGCTCCTGTTTTGGTCAGTTTTGCACTTTTAGTTCCTGCATATCCCTCCGCTTTTGCAATACTGCTTCTGGTTCCGTTCGTCAGATTTTTCTGGTACCAGTTTCCATCCCCGTAAGCACTGTCAAATAATGGATTCTTCAGCAAATGACAGACTGTCTTCTGAACCTTTCCTTCTTTGTCCAGCTTATGGTTCTTGCTTCCGGATGTGTAATAAGTATAATTGTTCGCACAGCCATCCTGATCCATAACATCGGTCGGGCGCCCCATGTTGTCGAAATGATAGGTGATTTTCCGGTTATCTCCGGTCTGTGCAATCTCTCCGTCCAGTCCCGGGGTCTCAAATACAGTAGTATTCCCATTCTCATAGGATACTTTCATCTCCTGTCCTGCTTTATTGCCGGAACCATATTCCGCGATCCGGCTAACCCTTGGTACACGGAAGTCGTTCTTATACTCATACTTAAGACCATATCCATCCGGGTTCGTCACACTGGTTAAACGGTGGCTTGCATCATATCCGAAGCTGCTTGTCCTTCCATCCGGATAAGTAATGGATGTCAGATTGCCTGCACTGTCATATGCATACTTTGTAAGGCGGCCTGCCATATCTTTTACTGCGGATACACGTACCGTATTTCCTGCTGTCTCATACTGGATCTCCAGTCTTGCTCCACTGGAATCCTCCACATAGCTGATCACCTGTTTTCCGGAAATGGTCTGATATACATATTTGATCTGATTTTCATCCAGATCTCTGACAAATCTCAGATAACCGTCTTTTCCAAAGCAGTACCGTACCCTGTCTTTTGTTTCCATGGTTCTCGCATAGCTGTCGTCATACCCGGATTCTACCGTAATCACAAGTCCAAGTCCGTCTTCATCCTTTAACTTATTGCCATCATTTGTGTCTTTATAGAAATAATGCTTTGTGCCGTCTTCATCTGTGTATACATAAGGATATTCTTTGATTCCGGTTGTGTCCAGACGCTGCACACAGCTCAGTCTCCATCCGTATCCCTGTCCGAGATTCGTTCCGGCTTCGCTGGAATTATAAACATGACTGATCTCTGCCTGCATGGCTCCGCCGGTTGTCACTGCATCCTCATGGATCCATACCTGATTGCCGGTAAAGTCATTGGTATGTCCATTTCCCGCACGTCCTGCAGACTGCTCATGGTAGCTCTGATAATCCTCCAGTCCGTTTACATTTCGATAATAAAAGACTCCGCTCGGAAACTGATCTGTTGAAATCTTTGGATAATCCGATGCATAAAATCTGGCAAACGCTGTCTTTGTAAGATCGCTTTCATTTTCATACATACCGCGCAGCATGATTCCATAATTATTTCCCGTATTGTACCACTGTCTTACCAGTCGAGTCACGTCAAACCCGATCGGCGTGATCGTAATCGTATTGCCGTTCTGTACCTGTTTCACTTCTTTATAATCCAGTACATTTCCTGATACAGATGGCTGATTGTGCCAGCGCACATCCTTTTCTGTCCAGTTATTCAGGATCTCATTTGCAACAAGCGGAAGTTTTGCGATTCCATAACTGGAATACTCATACTGCCAGAGATACATGGTCGCTGCATACAGGATAGAACCTTTTCCGATGTCCGGCAGATTTCGGAATCGGAGCAATGACCTGCAGTTTCCAAGTGCAGTTGACTTCCCTGCCACAAAAGAGCCATATGCATAAACACTACTCGGGTCAGCCGAAGAATCCGTTCCGCCTGTAAAAATGTAGGTATCCTCAATATTGGTTTTTGTTTTACTGGTTTCTGTCATCGGATCGATAATAATCGGATAACTTCTGTCATCGGCAAGCAGCCATTCTTTTTCTGCTTTGACAGTAACTTTGCATCCTCCTTCTTCTGCTTCTATAAGCAGTTCCACTTCCTGTGACACGCATCCTTTTGCATCATACATATATGGCTTGTCAAACCAGAAGATTCTCTGATTCTCACTGTAAAGTCCCAGACTGCCGTCTTCTTCCTTCTTCATTTCCATATCTGTATATCTAAGATGGAAGATCAGCTCCTGCTCTGCAGCCTGTGCCGTTTTCAGACGGATATTTTCTTTTAAGCGCTGACTCTGAAGGGTATAATGTACATTCACGCCCGGAAGAATTTCTTCATACATCCCTTCACTTGTCAGATGCTTTACCCCCATCTTCTGCTGGATCTCTTTGACTTCCGGCATATCTTTACTGCCTCCGTCTGCCGGAGTGTCTTCTGAAGCCGGTGGAAGGATGGTAACTTCATCCCCCGTCTCGTCACCTGAACCCTCTGTCGGCTCATCCTCCGGAATATCCTTTCTCCATGTCTCCTCGTAGAGTTCTTCTGGGCCTTTCGGGAATTCCTCTTCAGTTAATATCTGAAAACTGCTTTTTCCTGTTCTTGCCTGCCTTGCGCTTCTTGCCAATACCACATTTTCTTCCATTGTCCATGAAACTTTTTTCCCATCTTTTTCCATGCTTACAAGCGTATTCTCTCCTGTCTGCTTCGCAAAACATACCTGTAAATCAGATGCCTTATTCTGGTAGCACTCTTTTCCATCCTTTGATACTGCTTCCAGCCGGTTATCAATTTCTTCCCATCCACTTTCCGTCTCATAATGAACCGGTTCCGGATAGACCGCCGCGGCAGTTCCTTTTTCAGGCAGCATGAAATGCTTTGTATACCGGTCACGTTTTTCTGTAATTTCCTGTAATACTTTTTCTTTCATAGTCTTCTCCTTCTGATCTGTTCTGATTTGTATTTGAACAATAACATTACAGTCAGAAAACGCGCGTATCAGATATCTTTCTCTCTTTCTCTCTGTCCTGTATCTGTATCGTTCGATGTTATTGTATATCGAACGTACGTTCTTGCTGTCCCCGATTTGTCCCCTCTTTTTATACTATTTTTTTCAGCAGACACGCATAGAATTTTCTTCTGTATCCATAAAAATCTGTCTTTCCAACCGGAATACGTCCCAGCGTATCATCAAATTCCAGATACTCATAGCTTAGATCATCCGTAACACTTTTCAAAAGATACGGTGCCAGTTCTTCACTGCTTTCCCTTGCCGCTTCTTCGATCATTTTGCAGTCTGTCAGATCCTGGCTGTTCCCCCGTTTCTTTTTCTCATCGTATAAAAAACAAAATTCTTTGAGTTCTCTCTGTGTCTGTACGGAAATCCCATAATCTTTCCATGAAATATTTCTTACTCTTATTCTTTTCATCCATATTACCTCACATTCTGTGTCGATTTTATATTTTTGTCACGTTTTGTGTCCTTACTTTTGTTATACAGCCACAGAAGTCATGTGTCAATCCTTTTATTCACAAAACGTGTCATATATCATTTTACTTTTGTCACAATTCGTGCTATTATAGTCATATATGGAGGTAACAAAATGGGTGATTTTCACAATATATTTAAGAATTTAAGAATGCAGAATCATTACACACAGGGACAGATGGCAGATCTGCTCGGCATTTCCCGAAGCGCTGTCAGTATGTATGAAACAGGGAACCGCGAACCAGATCTCGAGACACTTGAAAAGATTGCAAAGTTTTTTAATGTGGACATGAATTATCTTCTCGGCTCTTCAGTTACAGTAACATCCGATAACCCAGAGCCATCATATGAAGATATTGAACAGATGATTGCCCGTGGCAGTCATGGTTTTTCTGCGGCGCAGAAGATGAAACTCATTCAGCTGTTATCTGAAATCGACTTATAGGAGGCTTTGCTTTGGATTGTAACCAGATTCGTAAAGTAGCAGCTAATGCGCTGATTACCTGCAATATCCATTCCTTTCCAATTGACTGCTTTGCTATTTTGAAGCAATATGGTTTTCGTGTTTATTCCTATCTTGAGCTCCAAAAGAAGAAGCCAGAGCTTTATAACTTATGCATTTCCTACTCTCAGGATGCATTTTGTATAAACAGTCTGAACTTAATTGCTTACAACAGCCAGAAATCAGCCAACCGAATCCGTTTTTCGCTGATGCATGAACTTGGACATCATCTTTTAAGACACAGAAATGACCTTCCTTCCAATGAAGATGAAGCCAATTATTTTGCAAGTAATATTCTGGCTCCGCGCATTGCCATGTATTATGCTCATCTGAAATCTGTAAATGAAGTCGGACAGTTCTTCAATCTTTCTTCTTCCGCCGCTTATTATGCTGCACAGGATTTTTCAGAATGGTGTCAGGATGTCCGCCGGAATGGGATGCACTCCTATGATAAAGATTTATACCAGCATTTTTATAATCCTGACTATAAAGGATTTGTCTATTCCATCCGCACCTGTGCATTCTGCGGCGCACGTGTTTATAACTGCCTTGATTTTGAAGCGCACTGCTCCGGTGCGTGTAAACTGCCGGACGAACCGGTTCGCAAAAAAACGCATGCTTTTACACCACTTTCAGATGACGATAGCCGGATACTCAGGCGGCTTGAGAATAAATGGTTATATGATTTTTAATATAAAGAAAACCTGCCACTGGTAGCTTTTTTTGCATGCTAAGGTAATCAAACGGGAGAATGTAATTCACATCAAATTACATTCTCCCGTTATTAATTTCGTAATATCATTTCTGATATTCAGGCAGTATTTTTTTACTCTTAAACGTTAATTTGTGAATACTCGGTAATTCTCTTTTTTATCGTAATCTTTGCGGATCCCGTCATCCTCATACATGGTATAACTACTGTTTTCGTATCCGATAAGCTGCAGATGTTCGGTATCAATATCCTTCACACACTCTGCCGCTTCTGCAACCGGGATACATTTACCATTTCGAATGAAGAGCGGTACTTCATTTGATGCCACATCTACATAATGGATACCTTTCGCGAGAATCTCTTCCGAAATGCTTCCATCCGGCAGAAACTTGACAAATTTCATTTCTTCCGGCAGATAAACATAACGGCCTCTTGCGTTCTGCTCGTAAACCGGAGCAATCATAATCTCGTTTCCGAGCATCAGCTGATCCTCTACTCGGATTGCTCTCTTGTCATCCGGATAAACAAACCCTAACGGCTTAAAATACATGTCATCACTCAGCACAGCTTTCATGTACTCGCTGTACAGATACGGCACAAGACGATATCTAGTGTTAATGACAGCACGGAAATCCTCGATATTTTCGAATTGATAACACTCCTGCTCTCTTGTTCCCGTCGCCGAATGATTACGCATCAGTGGTGTAAATACACCAAGTGCGAGAAAACGAAGCAGCAATTCTCTTGTTGTATCAGCACCAAAACCTCCAAGGTCAGCACCTGTATACAGGAAACCACACATGTTCAGAGACGGCAGCATCTTCAGGTTAAGAAGGATATGTGACCACCAGGATTTATTATCTCCGGTCCAGATTCCTCCATAACGATGCATTCCGATGTAAGAAGATCTGGAAAACATCAGAAAACGTTTTTCCGGGTCAATGCGTTCAAACGCTTCTCCGGCCGCTCTTGTCATATTATAGCCAAAAAGATTATGTACTTTGTCATGGCGGATCTTTTTGCCATCCACATTGTGATAAAATCTTTTATAGTCTTCCGGATTATTTGCAATACTGAGCATCTTGTCCTGCATTTCCCAGGAATGGATCTTGCCTTCGGTATCCTTTGCAAACTCTCCGGCAAGTTCTTTTGCCTCTGCAAGGCCTTCGGAAGAATAAAAGATCGCAGGCTCATTCATATCATTCCAGAAACCTTCTATTCCCTGTTCGATCAGAAAACGATATTTGTCCCCAAACCATTTTCTGGCTTCCGGATTCAGCATATCCGGAAAATGGGTATCTCCCGGCCATACAGCTGCAACGAAATCACTTCCGTCTTCTCTCTTGCAGAAATAGTTGTTTTTGACACCTTCCTCGTAAATCTCATATCCCGGCTCAACCTTGACACCGGCATCAATGATCGGAATCAGGCGAATACTCTGGTCATTCATTTCCTGTACGAATTCCGGAAAATCCGGGAAATTCTCTTCACTCACTGTGAAATCTTTAAATGACTGCATATAGTCAATATCCATGTAAATCATGTCGATCGGAATATGATTCTCCCGATATCCTTTTGCGACAGTACGGAAATCTTCTTTCGTCGTATAACCCCAGCGGCTCTGTCCGAAACCAAAGGCAAACTTCGGTGGGATATAGCTGCGTCCGATTACGTGGCGGAACTGTTTTACGATATCATAAGCATTCTCACCTTCAAGCACGTAGATATCCAAGTCAGCATTTTCGCAAGATACCTTAAGGGTATCCTCTCTGTCATATCCAATATCAAAGGTCAGTTTTGAGGGATAGTCGAAAAATAATCCAAACGTCCTCTTTCCGCTCACAACAATGAAGTTGTGGGCTCCGTACAGAGAACGCTTGTCCTCTGTGTGTACCGGATCATCTGTACAATTACTGATATAACAGTACCCTCTCTTGTTGATTCCACGATTGGCTTCACCCAGACCATAGACAATGTCATCTTCATCCATGATATAAGTAAAAACAAATCCTTCCTCCTGACTGATCTCTCCATACGGGAGAACGCCCTTAGTTGTTTCAATCTTTTCAGTCAGTGCCTCCGTATCAAACGGAGTTCCATATCTATATTTTCTAATCATTTCTTTATCACCTAGTGTTTATAATATAGTACAAATGCTTCATATGGATTCAGAACAATTTTTCCTTCAAATTCTTTTCTTCCAAGGTTTGTGATCAGACACTCTGCGCCTTTAAATTCTTCCGGCACTTCTACTTCTGCATTCTTATCGCTGAAGTTGCAGACAGTCAGAAGCTTTTCCTGATCCTGTTTTCTTGTGTACGCAAAAATCTGTTCATCCTCACGGTAAAGAGGTTCAAATTCACCATAAACAATAATGTCTTTTTCTTTACGCAATCGGATCAGTTTCTGATAGTAGTGGAAAACAGAATCCGGATCTTCAAGCTGCTGTGCCGCATTGATCTTCTTGTAGTTCGGATTCACTTTGATCCACGGCTCGCCCTCTGTGAATCCGGCCTGTTTACTGTCGTCCCACTGCATCGGAGTTCTCGCATTGTCACGGCTTCTCAGCATCAGACATTTCATCATGTGTTCCGGAGTCATAAGACCTGATTCCGTAAACTCTTCAAAGTAATTAATACTTTCAATATCACGGTAATCTTCCAGTTTGTCAAAGTAAATGTTTGTCATACCAAGCTCTTCACCCTGATATACATATGGCGTTCCCTGCATCATATGAATACAGGTCGCCAGCATTTTTGCGGAGGTTTCTCTGTATACCGGATTGTCATTTCCAAAACGGCTGACACTTCTCGGTTGATCATGATTACCTAAAAACAAACTGTTCCACGCCTTACCCTGAAGTTCTTCCTGCCATTTGATCATAATATTTTTGAACTCTTTGAAGTCATATTTTGCAGTCGTCCACTTTCCATAATCTCCGCATCCACTCTCCACATGCTCGAATTGGAATACCATGTTCAATTCATTTCGGTCATCACCCGCATATTTCTGTGCTTCTTCTATTGTGACTCCTGCGGTCTCACCGACTGTCATGATATCATATTTTGAAAGAACTTTTTGATTCATTTCCTGAAGGAATTCGTGAATCCTTGGACCATGTACACAATATGGTCCAAAGTCTCCATAAAGACCGTTATTCATTTCTCCGTCCGGAAATCTCTGATCTTTGGAAATCATACTGATAACATCCATTCGGAAGCCATCGATTCCTTTTTCACACCAGAATTTCATCATGTCATAAACTTCCTGGCGTACTTTTTCATTTTCCCAATTGAGATCCGGTTGTTTTTTTGAAAACAGATGCAGATAATACATCTGAGTTTGCGGATCATATTCCCATGCAGAACCGCCAAATGCTCCGCCCCAGTTATTAGGTTCTTTTCCGTTTACCGGATCTTTCCAGATATAATAATCACGATATGGATTATCTTTTGATTTTCTGCTTTCAATAAACCAGTTATGTTCATCTGAAGTATGGTTGACTACGAGATCCATCAGAATCCTGATGGATCTTTTGTGTGCTTCACACAACAATTCCTCGTAATCCTCCATCGTTCCATATTCTTCATAAATTCTGCGGTAATCAGAAATATCGTAACCATTATCGTCCTGAGGAGATTCCAGCATCGGAGAAATCCACAATACATTTACCCCAAGTTCTTTGAGGTAATCCAGTTTCTGTATGATTCCTCTGATATCTCCCACACCATCACCGTTACTGTCTTTAAAACTCTTTGGATATATCTGATATACTACACTTTCTTTCCACCATTTTTTCTCCATGCCAAATCTCCTCGTTTATAATTGTTTAGTATTATTTAACCGCTCCTGTAACAACACTATTCATGATACCCCATACATCTCAGCAAAATCAAGAGGTTTCTCGCGAAACTATAAAAGACAACAAAGTTTATTTCCTGTTTTTATACAGTTTGCACAAAAACAACCAGACCATTCCACCGGCTTACCTGTATACATGCAAAGTCGAAAAAAGGATCCTGTCATTCCCTGACAGAATCCCTCTTTACCAGATAGACTGGATTTTTTATATTTAATTCGTCCAGTGTCTCTCCCTGAATTAATTTCAGCAGACGTTTCAGCGCCACATGCGCCTTTTGCGGAACATCCTGATGAACCGTTGTCAGTTTCGGTCGAACCATATTTGCGTAGACACTGTCATCATATCCTGTAACAGAAATCTGATCCGGAACCATGATGCCTTCATCAAAAAAGAAATTTATCGCTTCTATCGCATTATAATCTGAGGAAAACGCAAGTGCTTTTGCTTCTAAAAAACGTGGGAGAAGCTCTCTGTATTTTCTGAGACGCAATCTTTTTTCACCCGGAATAATTATATATCGGGAGCGACTGCAGAATCCCCCCGATTTTTCCATCGCCTGTTTGAATCCCATCCACCGATAGTAATCACTGTCTCTCTCCGTTTCCGCAACAAACAATGCTTTCTTATATCCACAGGAATACAGGTATTCTCCGATCTGATACCCTCCCGAATAATCATCTATACCGACATTCTGGAACGTATAAGCACCTTCCGGATAAGCATCGATCAGAATCATTTTCTTGTTTAATCTGCGCGAAAGACTGCGATACTGTTCTTCATTGTAGCCAAGGATAAGCAATCCCTCTACATTCCATTTTGAGGCAATATCCACTACATTCTGAATACTTTCACCGCCAATAAGCATAACATAATATCCATTTTCTTCCGTTTCCATCTGAATCGTTCCGATCAGTTCTCCCACAAATGGATCCTGAAGTGACTGCATACCATGGGCATAAGAAAATCCGAGTACTACACCTATAATTCTGGAACCATGGCCGGAAAGCATCACGGAACCCATATGCGGAACATAGTTCTGTTCTTTAAGAATAGTCGTGATTTTATCAATCGTTTTCTGGGAAACTCTTTTGGTATTGCCATTTATAACATTAGATACCGTAGTACGGCTGACGCCTGCCATTTCTGCAATATCCTGAAGCCGAATCATAAAATCTTCCTCCTTGTCTTTACAACATCACCTTATGATATTCACATCCCATCTTTTCCAGCATTTCCATCTCCCGCTTCTGACAGCTGAATATAATTACCTGCCGCTTACTGTCTTTCAGCCAGCGAAGGGTCTGCACAAGTCTACTGTCGTCATAATAGCCGAATGCATCATCTAGGATCACCGGACATTCTTCCTCGTGGAGAATTTTTGTTGCGGCCATCCGGATTGCAAAATAAATCTGTTCCAGCGTTCCACGGCTTACCTGATCCATGGATATCTTTTTCCCATTACTCATAAGCTGCACATGCAGATTTTCATCTACCCAGAGTCTGTTATATTTCCCATCTGTGATGGCATCCATGATTGCAGATACTTCTGTATTCATAAGATCGCTTGTCCGGCTCTGCATCTGTGCGGCAAGTCTGGTCAGCTGTTCCATAGCAAGTTCAACACCCTGCTTGTTTTTTAATCGCTCTATCTCTTCACTGTTCATTTCATCGAACTCGCCGACTCGTTCCTGCAGATTTTCATACAACACTTCTTTTTCATGATAGGTTTCCTGTACTTTTGCAAGCTTTCCTTTCTGCCTCTCATAATCTGCCTTGAGAGAAATACCCTGTTCTTTTATCTCCTGTAATCTGGCTTTCTTTTTCTTCTTTCCATCTTTCAGACAATTCCAGACATACAGCCCTTCAGCCAGTGCCACCACGATTGCCACAAGAAAATTCCACGGCTTATGAAAAAGCAGAAAAGTCACAAAAAATGCCCCCAGCATACTCACTGCCTCCAGTGGATGAATCCTCCACCCGGCAAAATATCCTGCTGCCTCTTCCCGTTTCTTCCGCTTTTTATCTTCATTTACCCAGCTTTCCCATTCTCTGCGTTTCTCTTCACAGCTTCTTTTCAGCTGTTCCGCTTCATTTTCTAACTGATGCAGATCCCGCCAGACATAGGATGCCTCCATCTCTGCCCGCTCTTTCTTTTCGCTGATCAGCTGCCTCTTTTCACGTTCTTCTTTTTCCAGCTCTTTCTTCCGCTCTTTTAAAAGGACAAGCGCCCCTTCGAGGTCAATCTCGCTGTTCCCGGTTGCATAATAATTTGCCGCATAATTCTTCAGCTCCGCCGCCAGTATTTCCCCGGTCTGTACCCGGAGCTGTCCTACCGAAACTGTATTTTCATAGTCACTTTCTGTCATACCACCTAACAGAATTTCCAGATCCCCATGCTCAAGTGACAATTCTTCTCCATCATCTTCACAGATCAGAGAGCCACCTTTCGCATACCGATCGAAATTTCGCTCCAGCAGGAATTTTCGACCGCCACAGGTAAACCGCAGGATTCCCGCATAAAAGTTTGGATTCTCCCAAGGCTCATAGGTACGGAATGTATCTGTTGCGGCAGCACGTCCGCGCTTTCTTTCCATTCCAAAAAGCATTCCTTTCAGAAAGGTATGCAGCGTTGTTTTTCCCGATTCGTTTTCTCCGTAAATAATATTGATCCCATCCGTAAGCAGGATCTGCTTATTCGTGAACCTACCGAAATTCTTCAGGATCAGTTCTGTTATCTTCATAATTTGCTCCCCTTTGCCTCCAGCATGGCCTGTACTCCCTCAGCCAATGCGATTGACTCCACACTGTCATCCTTTGCTTCTGCAAAACTTTCTATGTACCAGCCCAGAAGATTTCCTGTATTTTGTTTTTTCAACTTTTTATAATCATATGCCGGCTTTGTTTCATCCAGGATTTCGACAATATTTCCATAGGAATCCATCCGGTCGGTATCATAGATCATATCCGGATCCCGAAATCCCCGCAGAATGATTTTATAAATGTTCTGTATACCTCTTTCCCGTATGGCAAGGGAAATTTTTTCTTTCATTTCCCGTCCGGTCATCTCTCTTCCTGCTTCTACTTCCATATGCACATATTCTCTGGATGCAAAAGGAATAAATTCCGTCCGGGTTCTTCCATTTTTAATCTCCCCTTTGATATAACCATGCTTCCCGGTGTCATTTTTATCTGTAGGCTCTAGGGATCCTGCGTAATACATCCGGTCCTCTGCAAGCTCTGCCGGAAGATGAATGTGCCCAAGAGCAATATAATCATATCCCAGCTTCAGTAATTCGTTCTTTCGGAACGGGATATGCTTTTCATCGCCGCCATGGGCCAGAAGGATGGATGCGGATTCTCTTTTTTCCGGAAGGATTTTCTCATAAAGCGGTTCTGTGATTTCCCGTTCCTCATAGCTGAGTCCGTATATGCGGACCCCAAGCTCTTTAAATTCCATACAGGCAGGTTTCTGAGACAAAAACATGTGCACCGGTCCCTGCCATTTATAATTCCGGTAATAGGACGTACTTTTCAGGTAATCATGGTTGCCCGCCATCAGCACGACCTGTGTATGTGTCAGTCTGGAAAATAAATAATCCAGTTCCTTCAGCTCTCTTAAAAGCGGCTGTCTGTGAAACAGATCCCCTGCGATCAGAAGAAGATCTGTCTGTTCTTCTTCACAGATATTTAAAAGACGCTCAAAGCTATTCCACAGTTCTTCCGGCCGCTTTGCGGTGTAAGAACTTCCTGCGTCCGGCTCTGCCCCCAGATGAATGTCCGCTGTGTGTATGAATTTCATTACTTTCTACTCCTCCTTTAAGGGGAAGTGTCACGATAAAACGTGTCTTTCCCCCACTGCTCTCGGCAGTGATCTGTCCCTTGTGCAGCTCTACAATCTCTTTTGCAATGGCAAGCCCCAGTCCTGCTCCTCCGGTACTGCTGGATCTCGACGCATCCGCGCGATAAAATTTATCAAAGATCCTCTTCAGGCTCTCTTCCGGTATCGTATCTCCTTCATTTTCAAAACAGATTCTTACCTGGTTCTTCTCCTTGGCAGCCTGGATCAGAAGCACACTTTTCTCCCGGCAGTATGCTATGGCATTTCGCAGAATATTATCAAAAACCCTGGCAAGCTTATCCGGATCTCCCTCGATCAGGATCTCTTCCTCTGCTTCCACCTTGCAGGTCAGCATCTTCTCCTGAAGTACCCCATAGAGTTCGTCTGCAATCTGTTCCAGCATCATGGTCAGATCAATATCCACCTTATCCAGTTCAATATCCTGCAGATTCAGCTTTATACTTTCAAAAAACTCTTTCAAAAGATCCCCCAGTCGATTCGCCTTCTCCAGAGATATCTGCGTATATTTGGCGCGCTCCTCTGCCGGCATCTCTGGATGGGAGTCCAGCATACTCAGATACGCTACCACAGAAGTAAGCGGTGTTTTTAAATCATGTGCCAGAAAAAGCAGGACATCATTTTTCCTCTGCTCAAGCTTTTCTGCCTCTTCCTCCTGACTCCTTAATGTCTCTTTAATCTCATTGAGACGATCCTCGATTGGTTTTAACTCTGTAATCAGCCGGATTGGCTGGTCAGACGCAGAAATAATATTTTCAATCCCATCTTCTACCTGTTCCAGATAACGCGTCATTTTTGAAAGTGCCACATAAAAAAACAACGAAAATAAAAGTAAAAAACCGAGGATCATAAAGAACACTTTATTATTGCCGATCCACTGCCAATACAAAGATGTTGCGGTCTCTTCACTCACATGAAAAGCTTCCAATATTCGCAAAAAGCCATTGGCAAAGCTGTCATTATAAATACCATCGATAAAATACTCCAGAATAAATCTGCCAACCAGCACCGTCAGGGCCGTAATAAAAACCGTCTGAAGCAATATGCTCAGTTTTAATTTTCTGTAATTATTCTTCAATTTTGTATCCCACTCCCCAGACAGTCTTGATAAGATCTGATTTTCCAGTCGGTTTACTCAATTTCTCACGCAGATGCCGGATATGTACCATCACCGTATTGTTGCTGTTCTTCAGATACTCTTCATGCCAGACCTCTTCAAATAATCTTTGTGAGCTGATCACCTTTCCGCGATTCTCACAAAGAATCCACAGAATCTCAAATTCCGTCGGTGTCAGCGGAAGAGACTGCTCATTATAGATGCATTCATGGGATTCTTTATTTAACAAGAGTCCTGCAAAATCAATGATATTCTCAGAATCACTTTTCTTACCATCGTTGTACTGCGTGTATCTGCGCATCTGTGCTTTCACTCTCGCTACCAGCTCCAGCGGGTTGAATGGTTTCGGAATATAGTCGTCAGCCCCCATCGTAAGCCCGGTGATCTTGTCCCGGTACTCCGTCTTCGCGGTCAACATAATCACCGGAAATGTGTATTTCTCACGGATCTTTCTCAGAATCGTGAAACCGTCAATATCCGGCAGCATCACATCCAGGATCGCCAGATCCACATTTGTCTTCTCAATACATTCCAATGCTTCCTGCCCTGTGTAAAATTTCAAAACATGGTATTCATTTTGCAGATATAATTCTACGACATCCGCAATTTCTTTTTCATCATCTACAACTAAAATATTCATATTTCACTTTTCCTTTCCGTATATAGAAAGATTTGCGTATAAAACAGCAGACCGGAAAACACACCCTTTTGATGCAGTTCCCGGTCCCCTTTTTCTTCATTCTTCTTTTTTACAGTTCGCAGTTATTCACAGTTCTTGGGAACGGAATTACGTCACGAATGTTGGACATTCCTGTAAGATACATGATGCATCTCTCAAATCCAAGTCCGAATCCTGCATGTCTTGTAGATCCGTACTTTCTCAGATCCAGATAGAATCCGTAATCTTCTTCCTTAAGTCCAAGCTCTTTCATTCTTGCAACAAGCTTATCGTAGTCGTCCTCTCTCTGGCTTCCTCCGATGATCTCACCGATTCCAGGAACCAGACAGTCAACTGCTGCTACGGTCTTGTTATCATCATTCATCTTCATGTAAAAAGCTTTGATCTCCTTCGGATAATCGGTAACGAATACCGGACGTTTATAGATCTCTTCTGTCAGATAACGTTCATGCTCTGTCTGCAGATCTGCTCCCCATGATACTTTGTATTCAAATTTGTCATTGTGCTTTTCAAGGATTTCGATTGCTTCTGTGTAAGTAACTCTTGCGAAATCAGAATTTACAACGTTGTTCAGACGGTCGATCAGTCCTTTGTCTACGAAAGAATTGAAGAAATTCATCTCTTCCGGAGCGTTTTCCATCACGTAGCGGATAACATATTTCAGCATGTTTTCTGCAAGGATCATGTCATCTTCCAGATCTGCAAATGCGATTTCCGGCTCGATCATCCAGAACTCGGCGGCATGACGTGTGGTGTTGGAATTCTCCGCACGGAATGTCGGTCCGAATGTGTAAATGTTGCGGAATGCCTGTGCATAAGTTTCACCGTTCAGCTGTCCGCTTACGGTAAGGTTTGTCTCTTTTCCAAAGAAATCTTTGGAATAATCAACAGTTCCGTCTGCATTTTTCGGCACATTGTTCATATCCAGTGTTGTTACCTGGAACATTTCTCCTGCACCCTCGCAGTCACTTCCTGTGATCAGCGGTGTATGTACATATACGAATCCTCTTTCCTGGAAGAATTTGTGGATTGCGTAAGCAGTCAGTGAGCGTACTCTGAACACTGCCTGGAAAGTATTGGTTCTTGGACGAAGATGTGCAATACTTCTTAAATATTCAAAGCTGTGACGTTTTTTCTGAAGCGGATAATCCGGTGCAGAGGTACCTTCTACAACAACTTCTGTTGCCTGGATCTCAAATGGCTGCTTTGCCTGTGGTGTTGCGACAAGTGTTCCTTTTACAATGATTGCCGCACCAACATTCAGCTTGGAAATTTCGCCAAAGTTCTCCATATTATCATGATATACTACCTGAAGGTTTTCAAAGAAAGATCCATCATTTACAACGATAAATCCAAATGTCTTAGAATCACGGATACTGCGCACCCATCCCCCGATGGTCACTTCTTTATCCAGATATTCCTCTCTGTTTCTGTATAATTCTCTTACTGTTACCAAATCCATCTGTTCTGTTCCTCCGTATTACTCTCTTATATATTTCACATAACCCCAATGAGCCTTGTAAACATTGCCGACAGCTTCTGCTGCCATTTTCTACTTTTGCAATATGTCCAGTATACCATTAAACTACCGCAGTTGCAACGATGTAAAAAGAATCTGATTATATTTGAAAGTACTTTCGCAATGATTTTTTTATTGTACTCTAATCAATATTCCTTAATCGATAGTTCATTTTTCCTTAAGAAATTTTCTTTTTCTTTTATGATATAGACATATTTTGAACACAATTTATCTGTATACTAAGAGTCAGATAGTTGATAAACAACTATCTCCCCCCTCATAAAGTAAGCGCAATCGGGTTACCCCGATTGCCGCACTTTACTCTCATTCCTTTAGAAATTAAATAAAAGCACAAGAAAACCCGCTGGTCGAAAGATCAGCGGGTTTTCTCGTTACTGTTTATGAAACACAAAATATCAGGGAGCTGCAAAACAGCTCCCTAAATCACATACGATTATTCTTCTACATCCTGCACATCATAATACTTGATCAGCGCCTGTGTCCCAAGATCTCCAAGCCCTTCCTGTGCCAACTCTTCATAATTTGACAGTACCAGACTCAGCACCTCAAGACTCAGTCCGCTCATATTTGCCTCAGTCAGCGCAAGCTTCATATCCTTGATGAAATGCTTCATAAAGAATCCCGGTGCATAATCTCCGGCAATGATCTTTGGTCCGAAAGCATCCAACTGTTTGCTTCCTGCTGCCCCGGTAGAGACCGAATCAAAAAGGACATTCAGATCCAGTCCTTTGGCCTGCGCATAGGAAAAGGCCTCACATACACCACTTAAGGCACCGGCGATCATAATCTGATTAGCAAGCTTTGCATGCTGTCCACATCCGGCTTTTCCCTGATAATTGATGTTTGTTCCCATTGCTTTGAAAAGCTCCATACAAGCTTCATAATCTTCTTTCTCGCCGCCGACAAGGATGGATAATGTAGCGTTTTTTGCTCCGGTATCCCCACCTGTTACAGGCGCATCCAGCACATGGAATCCTTTTTCTGTGCCCTCTTTTGAAATCTTTTCTGCAAGCATCGGGCTTGTAGTTGTCATATCGATCAGATAGGTTCCCGGATCTGCATTTTCCAGAATACCGCCTTCATCGAAGTAAACCTCTTCCACATCTCTCGGAAAACCAACGATGGTGATCACTGCATCACATCCGGGTACACATTCTTTGATAGATTCATGGAAAATTGCACCCTCGCTGATCACATCATCGACTTTCGCTTTTGTTCTTGCGTAAATATGCAGTTCATATCCTGTTTTCATAAGGTTGCGCACCATGGATTTTCCCATGATGCCAACACCGATAAATCCAATTTTTTTCATAGTGAACTCCTCTACTTTGGACTTACAATCTTTCCTGCCACCGCGCAGCTTGCCGCTGTTTTCGGAGATGCCAGATAAATCTCGACCTTAGAAGTTCCCATACGTCCAAGGAAGTTACGGTTGTTGGTTGCAACCACACGTTCTCCGTCTGACAGAATTCCTCCGGTACGTCCACAACAAAGTCCGCAACCCGGATGGGTAATGATCGCACCTGCCTCAGATAAAGTCGTAAGGATTCCCATATCTGCTGCCTGTTTGTAGATCTTACGGCTCGCCGGAGTCACGATCAGTTTTACAAAATCCGCAACTTTTTTGCCCTTTAACACTTCTGCTGCTGCCTGAAGATCCTCCAGACGTCCGTTTGTGCAAGAGCCGATAAATACCTGATCGATCTCGGTTCCTTCTACCTCGGATACATTTCTGATTTTGTCAACCTGTGACGGAAGGGCCATAACCGGTACAAAGTCCTCTGCTTTATAAGTGATCGTTCTCATATAAGTTGCATCCGGATCACCAACCAGACTCTTCTGATAATCATTTAATTCAATATTGCAATACTCGGCAGTTTTCTCATCCGGTGTGAAAAGTGCGCATTTTGCTCCTGCTTCGATTGCCATGTTTGCCATTGTCATACGGCTTGCAACTGTCATATTTTCAATGGTGTTTCCGGCAAATTCAAGTGCTCTGTAAGTCGCACCGTCTGCTCTCAAATCACCGATCAGTCGTAAGATGATATCCTTTGACATGACATTTTCCGGAAGTTCACCATCGATTACAACTTTGATCGTCTCCGGCACCTTGATCCACATCGTTCCGGTTCCAAGGATACTTGCCATCTCGGTATAACCGATACCGGATGAAAATGCTCCAACACAACCATAAGTTGTGGTATGGCTGTCGGTTCCGAATGCGATATCACCCGGTTTAACATAGCCAGCCTCTGTCATCAGCTGATGGCAGATTCCGTCACTTCTGTGTACATGTGTAAGTCCGTATTTATCTGCAAATGCATCTCCGGTACGAAAATGTCTGGTATCATCCTGCTGACTTGCCGGAACCAGATGATCATAGATCAGAACAACCTTGTCCGGATCATGCAGTTTCGTAAATCCCATTTCTTCAAATTTTTCTGCCACAAAGGGGATGAAAATATCATGGATCATCACGCGGTCAACGTTAACCGTCACAATGTCTCCCGGCTTTACGGCTTTCCCTATATTGTGTCTGATAATTTTTTCAATAATCGTCTCGCCCATTTTCTTCTCCTTTCCGGTTAATCCAGTCCATTCAGCTTGCGCATGGCTTTTACCAGACCGCCAGCCTGAATAATGCTCATCAGATTCTCCGGCAGAGAAGCAATCGGATATTCCTTACCATTATAATCCACATGCTCATTCATCACTACCGTGATCTCGTCGCCCTCTTTCATATCATCATAAAGATCCGGCTGTTCAATCAGAAGAAGTCCGTTGTTGATCGAATTACGGAAAAAGATCCTTGCAAATGATTTGGCGATCACACACTGCACACCCATTGCCTTGATGATCTCCGGTGCCTGTTCTCTTGACGAACCGCAACCAAAGTTCTTTCCTGCTACAATGATATCCCCCTTCTGGATCTGTCCGGCAAGTTCCGGACGAAGAGGAGAAAAGCCATACTGCTTCATATCATCGATTGTCTTGAGTGCAAGGTATTCAGTTGGAATGATGATATCGGTATCAATGTCATCTCCAAGAACCCATACACGTCCTGTAAATTTATCCATCTTATGTCACCTCGTCAAACGTAATTTCGTCTCTTACACATCACTTGCCAGTGCAATTTCTCCGGCAATGGCAGATGCTGTAACGGTTGCAGCCGATCCAAGATATACCTTGGAACTCGGATGTCCTGCACGTCCCTTAAAGTTGCGGGTTCCTGTACTGATCAGGACTTCATTTTCACCGATTACGCCCTGGCAGCTTCCCCAGCATACACTACAGTTCGGGTTCATCACGATCGCACCTGCATCCATGAAGATGTCGATCAGTCCTTCTTCCAGAGCCTGTCTGTAAATAGTCTGACTTGCCGGAACAACAAGGAATCTTACTTTTTCAGATACTTTCTTTCCTTTGATAACCTGTGCGCCTACACGGAGATCTTCGATACGTCCGTTGTTGCAGGATCCAAGGAATGCCTCATCAATCTTGATACCGCGCACGTCTTTTGCCGGCGCAAGATTGTCTACAAAATCCGGTTTTGCAACAACCGGCTCTACCTTGGATAAGTCAAATGTATATTCTCTTACATAATGCGCATCCGGATCGCTGTGATATACAGCCTTTGGCTCGCGTCCATGCTCTTTTAAATATTCCATTGCCACATCATCAACTTCAAAAATACCGGTCTTAGCTCCGGCTTCTACTGCCATATTGCAAAGTGCGATACGGTCACTGATTGTCAGAGTCTTCGCGCCCTCTCCGGTAAATTCCATCACCTGATAGTTACATCCGTTGGCTCCGACTTCACCGATGATGGTGAGAATCAGATCTCTCGCATATACACCTTCCGGCAGCTTTCCAACCAGGTTGAACTTCACAGTCTCCGGTACCATTACCCAGGAAGTTCCTGTTACCATACCGTAAAGGAAGTCTGTACATCCAACACCGGTTCCGAATGCACCAAGTGCACCGTAAGAACAGGTATGGCTGTCTGCACCAAAGATCAGTTCTCCCGGACGAACATAATTTTCCATCATAATCTGGTGGCATACACCTTTCCCTTCCCAGAAATCAATGTGGTTTGCCTTTGCAAAATCACGCATCTTCTTCTGGGATGCGGCTGTCTTTGGACAGTCAGACGGTACGTTATGATCTACGATAAATACCAGCTTGTCTGTATCTGCAATATGTGGATTTTTTAATTTATTATTATACATATCAACGGTAAGATGTGTAGTTCCGTCATTACTCATCAGACGATCCAGTTCTACTGTATGGATGTCACCCGGCTTTACGCTTTCCACACCGGCTGCCGCTGCAATGATCTTTTCAGCAATTGTCATTCCCATCGTCTATTCCTCCTCACGGTTCAGAGACGCAATAAGTCCGCCCTGATTCAAAATATTCTGCATATATTCCGGCAGTTTTGTGCAGGAATAAACCTTTCCATTTGCCTCAGCGGTTCCTTCCAACATATGAAGCTCCATCTGATCTCCGGTCTTTACTTCATCCGGAAGGTCTTTACAGACAATAGCAGGAAGTCCGATATTGATAGCATTTCTATAAAAAATTCTTGCAAATGATTTTGCGATAACAGCTTTTACACCTAACGCTTTTAACACACCCGGAGCCTGCTCTCTGGAAGATCCACATCCAAAGTTCTCTCCTCCGACCACGAAATCTCCCGGTTTTACCTTCTGTGCAAAATCCGGATCCAGAGATTCAAATGCGTGGCTCTTCATCTCCTCAAGATTCGGCAGCAACAGATACTGGGATGCGATGATCTGGTCTGTATCCAGATCGTTATGAAATTTAAAAATAGTCCCTTTTTCCATAAAGCATATTCCTTTCTGTATACACATGATTCCTTTATTTTAAGGCTTTTCCGGCATTTCCGCAAGGGAATATTTTAACAGGCTAACGTTGTACTTTATTCAATTCCTATTTTTCATAGGTTCCCTTGCAAATGATTTTTTCTTTTTGCATAAAGATTTTTCCACCTGCAATATAACTGTCAAGCTTCAGGTCATTGTCCCACAAAAGCAGATCTGCATCGGCTCCTTTTTGTATTGTCCCTTTCCTACCCTGCAATCCCAGTGCCTCCGCTACATGTGATGTCATATATGGAAGTGCATCTTCCAGCTTCATATCAAGCTCATGTACCATATACAGAAGTTCTTCCCGCAGCGCATCTACTGAGGAAACACCGATTTCCAACAGGCTTCCGTCTTCTCTGTATTTTGACCAGCTTCCGTGTCCATCGGAGCTGATGGTAATATGCTCTGTCGGGATTCCCTTTTCTTTTGCTTCTAAAATGCATCCGCCCGGACAAAAGTCCTCACTGATGCCACAGGTGAGATCGATGTATCCACCCTTTTCAAGCAACTGATAGCCCTCTTCCAGAAGACCTTTTCTGCGGTTCACATGAGTCGGACGGAAAATCTTGATCGGAATCATACTCTTTTCCAAAGCTTCAAACACCGGCGACAATCCAGCATCTGCATCTCCCATATGCAGCACCACGATTCCAGGTTTTCCGCTTAACATACCTGCCGTTCTGGTCTTGCTCGCAAGTTGGATCAGTTCACTTTCCGTCACATTCGGTGCCCGATGATCTGAAATGGCAAGTTTCACGCCAAGTACTTTTTCAACAAACATAATATCCCGATCTACCTCCCCGGTAATAGTCGGACTTGGATATCCATATGCACCGGTAAGCATATACGCACTTACCCCTTCTTCGCATAAAGCCTGTACTTTTGCGTAAAGATTTTCAACACTCCTTGTAAGTCCGTCCGTTCCAAGAAGTCCTACAACCGTTGTAATTCCGCCTTTTACCAGTTCTGACAGCTGAAGTTCCGGTGTACGGGTATGAAAGCTTCCTTCCCCACCGCCTCCGGTAACATGAACATGCTGATCAATAAACCCCGGTGTAAGAATTCTTTCCTCTGCATCAATAACTTCACATGCGATCGGAAAATCCTCGATCTTATCTTCAATACATTCAATTTTTCCCCCACATACTAAAAGATCCTTTTTTCCAACATACTCCGGTGCATAAACTTTTGCATTTTTAATAAGTAACATTTTCTTTTCTCCTCTTTATGACATTCTTTTATTTTCATACATTAATTTGTCTGCCTGATGAATTGCATCCGCAATCGGATGTCCCCATGTGTATCTACTATCTCCCTTCTCTCTTAATTTTATCTTTCTATATTATCCTGCTTCTTCAGCAATTCCAAAAGCTCTTTTTCAGGAAGCGGTTTGGAAAAATAATAGCCCTGAATCATCTCGACTCCCCAGCTGCTGATCTTTTCCATTTCTTCCTGTGTTTCCACCCCTTCGGAAACAATATGATAATTCATTTTATGAAATGTTTCTACAACACTTTCATAGAAAATTGCCCGTTTCTCATCCCTGCAGATATCAAAAAGCAGAGATCTGTCAACCTTGATCACAGAAAACGGAAGCCTCATTACCGTATTCAGATTCGCATATCCGGAACCAAAATCATCCAGACACAAACCAATGCCAGCGTCCGTAAATTCCTCCGCAACTCTTCTTAGACCCGCATTGCATTCAGTCGCAACCGTTTCCGTGATTTCAAACTGTATCCAGTTATGTGGAATCTTATAAGCATCCATAATCCGGATAAAATGTCTGCTACAGTCATTTCTCATCAGATCCAGAGAAGACAGGTTCACTTTTACATTCAGAAGATGCCTCATCAGGTATCGGTTTTCTCCTAAAAATCTGCAGACACGACTAAACTGTAGATCTGTGATCTGTTCGATCATATGATTTTTTTCTGCAATCTGAATAAATACATCTGGAGCGATCCAGCCAAGCTCCGGATGCTGAAGGCGACTTAGCGCTTCCAGTGTGATAAAGCATTTTTTCCGTGTAGAGTAAACCGGCTGATAGTATATCTCGAACAGATCCTCTGTAATCGCCTTATGCAAATACTGTTCTACCCGTTTATTATAAAGGAAACCATTCATCGTCTGATAATCATCCTGTATCACCTCTGTCAGACCATTTTTCGCAGATAAGGCTTCCAGATATTCAGCATATTCTAGAATAAGCCCGCTGTCTCCGAGTTTCTGCGCATTCATGATCCCGCTTATGATCACAGGCATCGTAATAATTTTATTGTTGACATTCAGCTTACTGTTTCCATTAAACATTCTCTTCAGCTGCGTAAGATAATATTCATATTCTTCAAGTGAACCGGTGAGTATCATAAAACTCTTTCCCGTTGTACGAAATGCTTTTTTCCCGCACATCTCACCAAGTTTTCTTGCTGTCAGCTTTAAGATTGAATTACCGCCCTGTACCCCTGCGATTTTATTAATGTGCTTCAATTGATAAAGATACACCGTAATAATGTGAAATGATTTTCCCGCACTGATCAGCTCATTGCTTTTCCTGACCAGATACAGATGATTGTATAATCCGGTAAGTGTATCGATATTTGCATGAGGATTGTTGATCGTAATAAATAGTACCAGAATTCCCAGACTCATACCAAACCCTGTTGTAAGAAGCGGATGATATAAAAGCTGGATCACCACTCCCGCACCGGATATCAACAGGATTTCCAGCAGACTCTTCACTTTTTGATAGCCCAGTTTTTTCCGCCATATGACAATAAGGATCAAGGCTGCTGCCATATGACAAAGTGCACTGTAATACATCAGCATATACCATGGACCTTTCATATAGCCTGCCGGTATATCAAAATAAAACAGCTTTTCCGTGAACGGGTTTGTCAGAATCATCCCCATCAGAATGAATGTCGGCACACCTGATAAAAACATCTTTTTTGCCGAAATGATCTTATTATCATGTAATGTCTGAATATAACAGATCACCGTAAACGGCAGCAATGCCTGAAGCAGATAAAAGATCGTTGTTGCAAGCATTGCAGCAATTTCACAATTACTATTTGGAAAAGAAATATAATAATTACTGGCAAGTTCCGCAACCACATCTAAAATACCGATGACGGCAAAGAAAAGGAATACCTGATTATTCAGATCCTCTGCTCTTTTCTGTCCCAGAAAATACCATAAAACCAGCAACAATATAACCATTGCCGCAATAAGAAAATCTATATTATAAGTCATATTTATCCTCCGCCGGTTTTTATTTATTTGAACAAAGCATATCGTCTGCCTGCTGTTCCAGAACACTCCTTTCTGCACTCTGGATGCTTCTTGCCGTTCGGATAACCGTTTCATCACCCATCTGTCTTCCAGACATATCATTAATCTTCTTCAGTTCTGCAATTTTCACAAACAACAATAATACATTTTCAAGTAAAATCGCACCCTCCTGGATCTCTTCAAGATACATCTCAAATGATTTCCGGTTTTTCATATCTGTCATCCGGTCTTCCAAGGACATTCTCCTATAAACCTCCTGTTCCAGGCAAAACTGAATGTTGTTGGATACTTTACAAAGCAATCCACAAAACAAAACAGCAATATAAAGAAGAATGCCAAACTGGAAAATAGATTCATACCAGTAAATGGATAATACCCAGTACAGTACCAGTGCGATTACACCGCTTATCCCTAATACACCAAATGCCTTTAGACAGAGATTTACTTCCTTCTCCTGCGTTTTACGATACTCTTTCCACAAAAGAAGAATCATAGACACAACCCCCGTAAATAATAAAAGATGTGTGATAAATAACATGTCTATAAAAGGAATCCTAAACAGAAAATACAAGAATCCCTGTAAAACAGCATTTGCATAAAGAAGAAAAATCCAGACCTGCGGTATCCATCTTACACTTTCACTCACTGTATTTTGTACAAATAACAGCATGGGAACAGGCATCGTCATAAATGCATAAAAGGATATCAGTGTTCCTGCTGCGTTCTGACTTCCATACATCTGATAAATTCCTGAATCAAAAATGCACCACAGACTGCATAGAATCAAAAACAGTGCTACATTTAAAAATCTCTTTTCTACAATTTGTCTGTGTCTGGTATATAAAAAGACAATTACCGAGACGATACCGAGACCAGTCATTCCCAAAATCATCAGTATCGAAAAAATTGATTCTAGCAGATGCTGCCTAAAAAGAAAACAAAACTCTCCGATCATCGGGGCATACACATATAGTCTGGCATTCTTTTTAGTTTCATAGCTGATTGATAACACTTCCTGCCCGATTTTCTCCGGCAAAGAAATATCTGCCCATATTTTCCCTTTCATCTGCCTGTTTTTTTCAAATCTGTTATCCTTATATTGGTAGAGAAGCCGGTCTCCTATGCAGACTTCCAACTGATCCTGTATTCCTTGGATCGACAAGATTTTTCCCTTATCAGCCTCTGATAACATATCATTGTAAAGAATGATCTGCCCATCTTTATCCGCTGTAACAAAACACGGCAATTTGAGCTCCGTCTTTTTCCCATCCTTCAGCTGATACCATCCATTGCTGAAGGTGTACAACTCGCCCCTTTCCGACTCCGTACCCGGCTGATACAGTATTCTGACAAAAATAAGCAACAATGTCACAATGAGCATAATGCAGAATGCTTCAATTTTTTTCCATTTCTTTCCTTTTTTCATTTCCCTCATCTCCTATGCATTCTGCCGGAAGCTTTTCTACATAGAAAATGTAATTTCCTATGAAACAAAAAAGTCACCTGCGTTATACAGGTGACTAAAATTTAAGCCGAATAGCTTTTTTCACTTACTCTATTAACCTATCCGCATCTTCTTATTGCAACCGGCTGACATAGCGTACTGCCTTAGTCCCTTTGGCTTTGCGTCACAGTTTTTCAACAGCTTTGCCCCTATAAACATAATTCAAGTATAGCATATTCAAGATGACGAAACAATATTTTAATTATTATAATAATCTATAGTTTTACACATAATCCATAACAAGAAACTCCGGATACTTTCTGATATATTCTTCCATCTGCTCAATTGCTCCCGAAAGCTGATTTTCAATATATTTTCTGTTATTTTTTGATGTAGGAAGCACATTCTTCACATACCGCATTTTTATATATGGTATATTATATTTGTATACCAAAAAATCTGAAAACAATTGTTTCCAGATTTCTCCTAGAGGCGCCAACCAGATTTGAACTGGTGATAGAGGTGTTGCAGACCTTTGCCTTACCACTTGGCTATGGCGCCAGATGACTCCGACGGGAATCGAACCCGTGTTACCGCCGTGAAAGGGCGATGTCTTAACCGCTTGACCACGGAGCCGGATATTGATTTTTTCAAAATTAAAATCTGCAAGTAATTGGCTGACAGATTTTAGAACTCCCCGAGTTGGGTTCGAACCAACGACCCTTCGGTTAACAGCCGAATGCTCTACCGCTGAGCTATCGAGGACTACTTTTATTATTATAAACACTTTACATATATTTTGCAAGTGCTTTTTTCATTTTTTATGTACTCTGAAAACCACATACAAATTTAAATCTTTACTCCATCCATTCTTTACCCTGTCCTACCTTCTTGGTTATGCCCTCGACCGATTAGTAACAGTCAGCTCCATGCATTACTGCACTTCCACCTCTGCCCTATCTACCTTGTCGTCTTCAAGGGGTCTTACAACTTACGTTGGGATATCTCATCTTGAGGGGGGCTTCACGCTTAGATGCCTTCAGCGTTTATCCCTTCCTGACTTGGCTACTCTGCCATGCTCCTGGCGGAACAACAGATACACCAGCGGTCAGTCCAGCCCGGTCCTCTCGTACTAAGGCCAGCTCCTCTCAAATATCCTACGCCCACGCCGGATAGGGACCGAACTGTCTCACGACGTTCTGAACCCAGCTCGCGTACCGCTTTAATGGGCGAACAGCCCAACCCTTGGGACCTACTTCAGCCCCAGGATGCGATGAGCCGACATCGAGGTGCCAAACCACTCCGTCGATGTGAACTCTTGGGAGTGATAAGCCTGTTATCCCCAGGGTAGCTTTTATCCGTTGAGCGATGGCAATCCCACTTTATACCACCGGATCACTAAGTCCTACTTTCGTACCTGCTCCACCCGTCGGTGTCGCAGTCAAGCTCCCTTCTGCCTTTGCACTCTTCGAATGGTTTCCAACCATTCTGAGGGAACCTTTGAGCGCCTCCGATACCCTTTCGGAGGCGACCGCCCCAGTCAAACTCCCCACCTGACATTGTCCCCCAGCCGGGTCACGGCTGCTGGTTAGAAATCCAATACTGCAAGGGTGGTATCCCAACAGCGGCTCCGCATCAACTGGCGTCAATGCTTCTTCGCCTCCCACCTATCCTGTACATACAATATCGAATCCCAGTATCAAGCTGGAGTAAAGCTCCATGGGGTCTTTCCGTCCTGGCGCAGGTAACCAGCATCTTCACTGGTATTTCAATTTCACCGGGTGCATTGTTGAGACAGTGCCCAAATCATTACGCCTTTCGTGCGGGTCGGAACTTACCCGACAAGGAATTTCGCTACCTTAGGACCGTTATAGTTACGGCCGCCGTTTACTGGGGCTTAAGTTCAAAGCTTCGCTTGCGCTAACCTCTCCCCTTAACCTTCCAGCACCGGGCAGGCGTCAGCCCATATACTTCACCTTACGGTTTTGCATAGACCTGTGTTTTTGCTAAACAGTTGCTTGGGCCAATTCTCTGCGGCCAGCTCTCACTGGCACTCCTTCTCCCGAAGTTACGGAGTCATTTTGCCGAGTTCCTTAACAATGCTTCTCCCGTCGGCCTTAGGATTCTCTCCTCACCTACCTGTGTCGGTTTACGGTACGGGTACAGTACAAACAATAGCGGCTTTTCTTGGCAGCTGGCTCACACATTTCCCTACTTCAGTTCGGTATGCATCACGTCTTCGGATTATAGAGCGGATTTGCCAACTCTACTCCTACCTCGCTTGCCACGGGATTCCATTCCCGCTAGTGCTCTCCCTCTGCGTCCCCACAGTTCTGTTATACTGCAGTACAGGAATTTCAACCTGTTGTCCATCGGCTACGTCTTTCGACCTCACCTTAGGCCCCGACTTACCCAGAGCAGATCAGCTTTACTCTGGAAACCTTGGGTATTCGGCCGGAAGGATTCTCACCTTCCTCTCGCTACTCATTCCGGCATTCTCTCTTCTTAAAAGTCCACAGCTCCTTCCGGTACTGCTTCTTCCCTTTAAGAATGCTCCTCTACCAATTAACTACGTTAATTCCTGAGCTTCGGTAGTGTGTTTCAGCCCCGGACATTTTCGGCGCAGGACCTCTCGACCAGTGAGCTATTACGCACTCTTTTAATGTATGGCTGCTTCTAAGCCAACATCCTGGTTGTCTTTGAAATCCCACATCCTTTTCCACTTAACACACATTTTGGGACCTTAGCTGCAGGTCTGGGCTCTTTCCCTTTTGACTGCCCAACTTATCTCGTGCAGTCTGACTCCCATGAATCATCTTACTGGCATTCGGAGTTTGATATCCTTTGGTAAGCTTTGACGCCCCCGCGGGAATTCAGTGCTCTACCTCCAAAAGACTCTCATGAGGCTAGCCCTAAAGCTATTTCGAGGAGAACCAGCTATCTCCGGGTTCGATTGGAATTTCTCCCCTATCCACACCTCATCCCCACCCTTTTCAACGGATGTGGGTTCGGACCTCCATTGCCTTTTACGGCAACTTCATCCTGGACATGGATAGATCACCCGGTTTCGGGTCTACTCCATCTGACTTAACGCCCTATTAAGACTTGTTTTCACTTCGGCTCCATTCCTTAAGAACTTAACCTCGCCAGATGGCGTAACTCGCCGGACCGTTCTACAAAAAGTACGCGGTTCATCATATATAGATGTTCCACAGCTTGTAAACACAGGGTTTCAGGTTCTCTTTCACTCCCCTCCCGGGGTCCTTTTCACCTTTCCTTCACAGTACTATGCGCTATCGGTCACTAAGGAGTATTTAGCCTTACGGGGTGGTCCCCGCTCATTCCCACAAGGTTTCTCGTGTCTCGTGGTACTCTGGATCCCGCCTTGCTGACTCGTCTTTCGCTTACGGGGCTTTCACCCTCTCTGGCTGGCTTTCCCAAAACCATTCTGCTAAACTTATCAGATCAATTACGCGGTCCGAACCCCGGAATGCACGCATTCCGGTTTGGGCTCTTCCGTTTTCGCTCGCCGCTACTCACAGAATCACTTGTTGTTTTCTCTTCCTCCGGCTACTTAGATGTTTCAGTTCACCGGGTTCCCTTCCATACGTTATGGATTGGCGTATGGATGACTGGAGTCTGTCCAGCCGGGTTTCCCCATTCAGATATCTCCGGATCATTGGATATTTGCTCCTCCCCGAAGCTTTTCGCAGCTTATCACGTCTTTCATCGGCTCTTAGTGCCAAGGCATCCACCCTGCGCTCTTTCTAGCATAACCAACTTCCTTCTCCCACGGGAATGGGATCCGGTTACACATGCATAGCGTTGCATGCGTTGGTATTTCAGGTCGTTTTTTTACTTCGTTTTCTCGAAGATGTAAGTTAATCATTACCTTGCGGTGATGATCACCTCGGATGTCTTTCTCTATTTGAGAATTGATTTATTTTTGTATGCAGTTTTCAAAGTACATGTCTGACTGAAGTTTATCAGTCATTAAAAACCAAAATCTCTTTTGATCTTTAATCACTGGTAAAAACCAGCTATCGTAACAGCACTGCCCTGCTGATTGGGTTGACCGCAGAATCCCTTTCGGTTCTGTGTCTGTATCTATGCTGAAAGACTAGTGCGGTAGCTAACCACCACTTAGTCGCTTGACGCTTTGGAGCGATTCTCCAAAGTTTCATATTAAATCAAGCACAGTCTGCTTATTTTCTTTTTTATAATCTGGCGGCCACCTGCTCTCCCACACCGTCTCCAGTGCAGTACCATCGGCCGATCAGGTCTTAACCATCGTGTTCGAGATGGGAACGGGTGTGTCCCCTGACCGCATCGCCACCAGAAGTATCTGAGTTTTGATAACTCAACAATAGACAACGAACTTTCCTTACTTCTTCTTCCGTTTTAGTTGGATTGATTCAGCCGCTTTCGCGTCCTACTTTTATCCAGCTTCCTTAGAAAGGAGGTGATCCAGCCGCACCTTCCGATACGGCTACCTTGTTACGACTTCACCCCAGTTATCGGTCCCACCTTCGGCAGCTCCCTCCTTACGGTTGGGTCACTGACTTCGGGCGTTACCAACTCCCATGGTGTGACGGGCGGTGTGTACAAGACCCGGGAACGTATTCACCGCGACATGCTGATTCGCGATTACTAGCGATTCCAGCTTCATGTAGTCGAGTTGCAGACTACAATCCGAACTGAGACGTTATTTTTGAGATTTGCTTACCCTCGCAGGCTCGCTTCCCTTTGTTTACGCCATTGTAGCACGTGTGTAGCCCTGCTCATAAGGGGCATGATGATTTGACGTCATCCCCACCTTCCTCCAGGTTATCCCTGGCAGTCTCTCCAGAGTGCCCATCCGAATTGCTGGCTACTGAAGATAAGGGTTGCGCTCGTTGCGGGACTTAACCCAACATCTCACGACACGAGCTGACGACAACCATGCACCACCTGTCACCGGTGTTCCGAAGAAAAGGCGTCATTACACGCCGGTCACCGGGATGTCAAGAGCAGGTAAGGTTCTTCGCGTTGCTTCGAATTAAACCACATGCTCCACCGCTTGTGCGGGTCCCCGTCAATTCCTTTGAGTTTCATTCTTGCGAACGTACTCCCCAGGTGGACTACTTATTGCGTTTGCTGCGGCACCGAAGAGCTTTGCTCCCCGACACCTAGTAGTCATCGTTTACGGCGTGGACTACCAGGGTATCTAATCCTGTTTGCTCCCCACGCTTTCGAGCCTCAACGTCAGTCATCGTCCAGTAAGCCGCCTTCGCCACTGGTGTTCCTCCCAATATCTACGCATTTCACCGCTACACTGGGAATTCCACTTACCTCTCCGACACTCTAGCTGCATAGTTTCCAAAGCAGTCCCGGGGTTGAGCCCCGGGCTTTCACTTCAGACTTACACAGCCGTCTACGCTCCCTTTACACCCAGTAAATCCGGATAACGCTTGCACCATACGTATTACCGCGGCTGCTGGCACGTATTTAGCCGGTGCTTCTTAGTCAGGTACCGTCATTTTCTTCCCTGCTGATAGAGCTTTACATACCGAAATACTTCTTCGCTCACGCGGCGTCGCTGCATCAGGGTTTCCCCCATTGTGCAATATTCCCCACTGCTGCCTCCCGTAGGAGTTTGGGCCGTGTCTCAGTCCCAATGTGGCCGGTCACCCTCTCAGGTCGGCTACTGATCGTTGGCTTGGTAGGCCGTTACCCCACCAACTACCTAATCAGACGCGGGTCCATCTCATACCACCGGAGTTTTTCCCACCGAGCCATGCGGCTCTGTGGTCTTATGCGGTATTAGCAGTCATTTCTAACTGTTATCCCCCTGTATGAGGCAGGTTACCCACGCGTTACTCACCCGTCCGCCACTCAGTCACAAACCTCTTCATCCGAAGAATCAAAGATAAGTGCTTCGTTCGACTTGCATGTGTTAAGCACGCCGCCAGCGTTCATCCTGAGCCAGGATCAAACTCTCGTTAAAAATGTTTGTATCCGGGTCAGAATCGCTTGGCAATTCTGTTCCTGTTTACTGTTTTGGTTCGACATCTTTCGATGTCCGTTCTTGAAAAATCTCTTTAAAGAATTTTCAGGGTTTGTTGTCTATTGTTCAGTTATCAATGTTCTTTTTTTGTTGTTGCCGTTTCATGCGACAGCTTTTATATTATATCAAAGTGTTTCATGTTTGTCAACAACTTTTTTAAAATTATTTTTTGTCGCTTTTTATTTTTATCAGCGACAACCTCTATATAATATCATGTGTATTTTGTTTTGTCAACACATTTTTTGAGGTTTTTATTTTTATTTTCAAAGGCTACCTTACATCCCTTATTATAAATAAAAATCCATCACTTTTCCGTGACAGATTTTTATAATACCATTATCAGTTTCTATTGTCAAGCCTTTTATCTCAACATTGTTGCAATTTTCATAATTATATTATTATCATATAAAAAACTAAGGATCTGATCTTCTCTGATCATTCCCATTGCCTGCTTTCCTATCGTTGTTGTATACAGAAGCGTAATTACGATAAACAGGATCCCTACTATAATAAATGAAATCGTCGACCCTACCAGAACTCCTGCCAGCCTGTTCAGAATTCCCAGAACCGGAAGTGCTGTCACAAAATCAAGCGCAAACACAACTGCTCTTATCACAATGGTTGCAAACAGGAATGTTACCAGAAACGCGACAATCTCGATAACCAGCTTTGCAAAATATTTGCTTACATATTCCGCAAATGTCGTTACCCCAAGCTTCTGATAAACTTCACTGTTATTATTTTCCAGAAGAAGATTCTTAAATACATCCGGAAGATCCGCCCCCTCGATTGCCACTATCTGCATTTGCTTTGGAACCTCAGCCTCCATGATCGACTGCTCTGCCTCTTCCGTTGACACATGTCCATCGAAGATATCTGGTGAAATTCCATACTGCTGCAGCATCTCATCTGACACATTACCATTTACAATATCTTCCACGGTAATTCCTGCTGCTTCCAATGTCTGCTCAGATACACCTGCCGCTGAGAGGATTCCCCGTACCTGCTCTTCCGTAAATCCCGAATTTGTATCCGCTTCTCCCGTGAAGGCTTTTGTCATCGTTTTTATACACTGCTGTTCTACCATCTCATCAATCGGTGTAAGCGAATAAATTGCCTTGCTGACATACGGCGTTGCAAAATACACAACCGCCAGCGTAAGGATCGTCGCCCCAAGCGATACAGCAATCCTGACAGCACCTTTGGCAAATCCTACAATGGCTCCTATTGCTATAATGCCCCCGACAATTACCAATAAAATATTTACTTCCATACTCTACTCCTATTTTACAAGCCGTACCTCTGCAAGTCCGTCTGCATTCATCACTAGGTACTTATTGATTCCGAAAATCGGAATTACTTCTTTTATCTCATATTCTGTCGTTCCTTCAAATTGCTTCACACCAAGCTTGGAATAAATCAGGCAAGAAGTCCCATCATACATGATAACATTTCCATCTGCAATCTTTACATTTCCATATTCCCCGGTAAATGTTTTAGATAATTTCTGATTTCCTTCCATATCATATAGGCGAAGCTCATATTCTCCGCTTTCTTCTTTCAGTATGAACCCAAGATATTCATCGTCATGGAAAAAGCTTTTAATCTGCTTATCCAGCTTTACTGTTTTAGAAAGCTTTGGCTTGTCCGTTTCCTTATAGATCATAAACGACTGATCTCCGACCAGAACAGACTTCTTCTCATCTATAAAAAACGAAGTCGGAACAATTGTGTTTTTGTAAACATCATCAGCAACCTGATATTCTTTGTTTGCTTCTTCTGTATTATCAAAATTCAGGTATCCAACTCTTGTTGCCTCGACACCATCCGCTACACACAAATATGAAATCTGAAGTCTCGTTCCGTTCGGCGAAAGTGCGATTCCAATCGGGTATCCGGTTCCGGTAAGTGAAGCTCTGTGCTCTACCAGTACATTTCCTGTCGCATCATAGCACACAACCATTGGTGAATTTTCGTTATTTAAAATCGTACTGACAATTCCATTTTCCGCAACAGCTATCTTCTCGATCGGATAATTCGTATGGATTTCTCCCTTCGCGCCTTTTTCATCCATAACATAAATATCATTTCCACCGCGCTCTGCGACCGCCATCGCTTTTCCCGACACATTGATAACCGGATCCTTAATCTGATAAGACTGGTTCCACTGCTCTACACCTTTTTTATTGATATACGTAATTCCATCCCGTCCGTATTTGAGCATTCCGTCTGCATATTGCAAATATTTCAGATCACTTGATTCTGTCTCTTTATTTTTATAACTTTGCAGAGTCCGTAAGCTTGTATATGTCTGCAATTTCACAAGCAGATAGCTGCTGATCAGCGCAAACACAAACGCCAAAATCGTTACCGCCGTCTTTATTCTCTTTTTTACTTTGTACGCCTTTATCTTCTCTTCCAGGTTTTCTTCCGGATCACGTACCTTTACTATCACATCCATAACCTGTCCTTTTCCTGTCGTTAGTTTGTTGTTAGTATACCACAGTTTTTATTCATATGTACAGAAAACTACGGCAGAATCAATTTCTGTCCGATAAAAATCAGGTTTCCGTCCGACAACCCGTTCATTCTGCAGATCGCATCTACATGTCCACTGTCCCCGTATACTTTCTTGCTGATTTTGGCTAGCGTATCGCCTTTTTCTACAATATAAATATCTTCACTCATTTCCTGCATTGTGCTCATCGAAGAATCATCGACCTTTTCTTCCTCTGTCGAAGCAGAATCAGAGCCCTCTCCCTGCTGTGGCATCGGATCCTGCTGTTCCTCTGTCTGCGGATCATTCGTCTGCTCTGACTGAACGGTATTCTCATTTTGTTGCTCATTTGCTGCTTTTACTGTGCCACTGGTTTTCTGCGTTTTTTCCTCGCCCTGCTTCATGATCGAATTACGTATAAATTCCAGGGATGACTGGACACTTTTCATTTTCCCATAATTGTTCAGGGTTGTCACACCCATGATCAGAACCACAATTACCAGAAACACGCTCGCCACGTATGTCAGCCTGGAAGTTTTCTTCTGTTCCTGCGCCTCAAATCTTTCTTTTACAAGGTTGCGAAAGTCTTTTGCAGCCTTATCTTCCACAACTTCACTGGGTGTCACGCCAATCTTTTTCCGTGCCGTAATCATATAACTCTGCATTGCAGCATTTTTTTCATAATAAACATAATGCCCGCCAATCTGCATCAGCTCTTTATATTTGTAACAATAATACTGTTCTTCCACCTCTGCATTATCTTTTAATATGAAAATAGTATTTTTTTCGGAAAAATATTTTTCATGGGTATTGAATATCTTCGTATCTATCACCATTCGCACGCCCGGTCTGCAGAGCATCCAGCCAATCATCGTACCATCTTCAAAATATTCCTTTTTCTCCTGCTCTGCTTTTTCAAAATTCTCCTGTGAAATGATTTCATTTTCATCACCGGAAAATTCCATGCAGATCGCGCCAAAAATATAGAGACACTCCTGTCCTTCTGTTACTTCTTTTTTACCGACCAGAAATGCACCTGCCTGTTCCTTATCTGCTTTATCACAAATCTGATTCAGAAATGTATCTACATAATCTTCCACGTAAATCTTCGGAGTATCACTCACATTTCCTATCTGACGTACATTTTTTGGAAATTTGTTTTCCATAATACTCTCACCTCATTCTGCATATTTTGTAGTTTAGGCTATCGTATCATATGGAAAGCACACTTTTTATCGCTTTGTGTCTACTAAATAGGAAAATCGTTCGACAATCCTGTCCATTCCCCGTTTTTTCTTTACCGGATCGCTCTCCTTCCGCTGTGCAGTCTCAAAACTGCCGCAATACTTGTCAGCAAGTGTCGTAATCCATCCTTCTTTTGTCCGCGGCACAGAAAAAAGTGTGACCGGCCACATATGGTTGATGATAATATCCCGTTCGATGCTATCCAGATCAAAAAATTTCTCTGCGTTCATGAGCGCTCTTTTCGGATGCGTCATCCCATGAAAATGATCCCCTGTCCGCTTTGCATGGGTATGCCAGTCGTACAAAAACAAATCATGCAGCATTCCCGCACGCGCTGCTGACCTTGCATCCAGTCCAAGTGCCTTACACCAGATATAATTATAGTAAGAAACATGAAGACAGTGCTGATAACAGTTTGTCACTCCATGATGCGGATAAAGCTTCATTCTCAGCACTACCGGATGGGTTGCAATATCTTTGATGCATTCATAAAACTGTTCAAATTCTTCATCCTGCTCCTCCGGTGTTTTATTTTTCTTTTTTAATTTATCATTTAATTCAGTTATCGTTTTCTGTAATTTTTCCATTCTGGTTACCCTCTTTTTTCTGCCGTGTTCCTTTCCCCGGCATACTTTAAGTATACCAAAATTTCTTTTGTTTCACCTCATTCTTTTCTAAAGAATTCCTTATGATTTTGTGATGTTTCTGTGATTCATATTGTTTCTTTCAAATTCCTGGTATAAAATAGGGCGAAGCAAAAATGAGGAGGCTGATTGTAACATGAAACAGATTTATGAAGACCTGTCAGACGATACTGACTTTGATATCATTGATCTGGATGACGTACCGGATCGGGATACCGTAAAAAGGCGTAAAAAGAAATCTCAAAGAGATGTAAATAAAACCAACAAAAGCGAGGAAGTAAAAAAGAAGGAACACTCTTCCACCGAAGATCCTTCAGAGGATTCACGAAAGGAGCGGTCTAAAAAAGCCCGGAAACGTACTTCCGGAAACTCTGGAAACGGCAGTTCAAAAGCTTCCGGGAAAAAGCGTTCCACTCCATCCGCTTCGATCATCACCACTCCGGTGAAAAAGACCGTGCAGACAGGCGCAAAAATAACCGGCAAACTCCTGCAGACCGGAGCCCGTGGCGTAACGCTTTTGATGATCGCCGTAATTGCATTTAATATTTTCAAGAATTTCTGGAGCTGTTATCCGGTATATGGTTCACTTGCCACAGCGGTAAATGCCAAGAATTATACGCTCGGTGCCTTCCTTGGCGTCGCAGCATTTCTGCTGATTATGGAGATTATTTTCTTCCTGTGGGCGCTGACCGGACCATGTGCTTATGGAGACAGGGGAACAAAGCGTGTCGATACCGGACGGGGGCTTTTCTCTTTCCTGTTCATCGGTATAACTGTAATTGCTGCCGGAATGTTCTGGAATCTGATTCCTTCTTCTCCATCACCACTGACCGGTCTTGCCGGCGGTCTGCAGCTGTATGGAAGTCTGAAAGGAATCCTTCTTCCATTATGCGGAATTGGACTTGTAAGCTGTATTATACGGAAAATATTTTCCTAGAACGGGAAATATGCCACTCTCAAAATATAACTGGTTATAGTGCCACTGGTCTGGTGCTGTATCCTTCTCACTCCCACAGCGGATCAATAACTTTCATCCATAACAAAAATGCCAGTCCCGATTTACACCGGTTCTGGCATTTTTATTATAGATTCTCAGAATCCTTTTTTATTATTTTACAAATGCTTTTACTTTTTCGCAGATGCTGTCTGCATCAAGTCCGTATTTCTTGATCAGTTCAACTGCCGGACCAGATTCCCCGAACGTATCCATAACACCAATCTTCAGAACAGGTGTAGGAAGTTTTTCAGAAAGCACATCACATACAGCACTTCCAAGTCCACCGATAACAGAATGTTCTTCTACGGTAACAACTTTTCCTGTCTCTTTTGCTGCTGCAACAATAAGTTCTTCATCAATAGGTTTGATCGTATGGATATTGATTACTTTTGCATCGATTCCGTCTGCTGCAAGCTTTTCAGCTGCTGCAAGAGATTCGCTCACTTCAAGTCCTGTTGCAACGATTGTTACATCTTTACCTTCGCGAAGTACGATTCCTTTTCCGATCTCGAACTTATAATCCGGATTATCATTGATTACCGGCACTGCAAGTCTTCCGAAACGCATATATACCGGTCCCTGATGTTCATATGCTGCAAATACAGCTGCTCTTGCTTCTACATCATCTGCCGGACTGATCACTACCATACCCGGGATTGTTCTCATAAGAGCGATATCTTCGTTGCACTGATGGGTAGCACCATCTTCACCAACGGAAATACCTGCATGTGTAGCACCGATCTTAACATTGTTCTTCGGATATCCGACAGAGTTACGAACCTGTTCGAATGCACGTCCTGCTGCGAACATTGCAAATGTACTTGCAAACGGAACTTTGCCTGTTGTAGCGATACCAGCTGCAACTCCGATCATGTTGCCTTCTGCGATACCACAGTCGATAAATCTTTCCGGGAATGCTTTCTTAAACATTCCTGTCTTTGTAGCTCCGGCAAGGTCAGCATCAAGTACTACTACATCATCATGCAGTTTTCCAAGTTCAACTAAAGCATTACCATAGCTTTCTCTTGTTGCGATTTTCTTTACTTCTGACATAATGCTTCACCTGCTTTCTCTAAATCTTCCATAGCGATCTTGTATTCTTCATCATTCGGAGCTTTTCCATGCCATCCAGCCTGGTCTTCCATGAAAGAAACGCCTTTACCTTTTATGGTCTTGGCAATAATAGCTGTCGGCATTCCTTTTGTTTCTCTTGCTTCTTTGAAAGCAGCTGCAATCTGATCAAAATCATGTCCATCGATATTGATTACGTGGAAGTTAAATGCTTCAAATTTCTTGTCGATCGGGTATGGTGAGTTAACTTCATCAATACGTCCGTCAATCTGAAGGTTGTTATTATCTACAATTACTACCAGATTGTCCAGTTTTCTGAAGCCTGCTAACATAGAAGCTTCCCAAACCTGTCCTTCCTGAATTTCTCCATCTCCGAGAAGTGTGTATACACGATAGTCATCATTACTCAGTTTTGCAGAAATAGCCATACCTACTGCTGCTGAGATTCCCTGTCCCAGAGATCCGCTTGACATATCAACACCCGGGATGTGCTTCATATCCGGATGTCCCTGAAGGTAAGATCCTGTATGACGAAGTGTCTTGAGGTCTTCTACCGGGAAGAATCCTCTGTGTGCCAGTGCAGAATAGTATCCCGGAGCTGTATGTCCTTTGGAAAGAACGAAACGGTCGCGGTCTGCTTTCTTAGGATCCTTAGGATCGATATTTAACTCTTCAAAATATAAATATGTGTAGATGTCTGCTGCTGACAGAGATCCGCCCGGATGTCCGGATTTGGCAGCGTGTACTGCTGTCACGATGCTCTTACGGATTTCATTTGCAGTTTTCATAAGTTCTGACTTGTTCATGAAAATATGCCTCCTGAAATAGTTTATTTTTAGTCACTTTGTCGGAAGCGCAAATTGATGCTCTTCCGACAGTAAATTATTCCGATTGTAAATTTTATTCTCCGAATACTGCTTTGTAATCAGCCTGGAATTTTGCGATACCAGCATCTGTAAGCGGATGATGTGTCATCTGTTCAATTACTTTGTAAGGAACAGTTGCAATATCAGCACCTGCAAGTGCACATTCTGTAACGTGCATTGGGTTACGGACGCTCGCGCAGATGATCTGTGTATCAATATCTCCGGCCGCTGCAAACATCTCAGCGATTTCTTCGATCAGTTCTGTTCCACGTACAGAAATATCATCCAGACGTCCAAGGAACGGCGATACATATGTAGCCCCTGCTCTTGCTGCAAGAAGTGCCTGGTTTGCTGTAAATACCAGTGTTACATTTGTCTTGATTCCTTCAGCTGTAAGAGCTTTACAAGCTTTCAGTCCTTCTACAGTCATCGGAATTTTAACTACCATGTTCGGATGGATCTTAGCGATTTCTCTACCTTCTGCAATCATACCTTCTGCATCAGTAGTTGTTGCTTTTACTTCTCCACTGATCGGTCCGTCTACGATAGATGCGATCTCTGCGATAACTTCTTTAAAATCACGTCCCTCTTTTGCGATCAGTGACGGATTTGTTGTAACTCCGCAGATAACTCCCATATCGTTAGCTTTTTTAATGTCTTCCACATTTGCTGTGTCGATGAAAAATCTCATTTCGTTTTCCTCCTTATGAACATGAAAATTCGTATTTCCCGTTATCAGGAATCTCTCTTTTTATCTGATTGCCTGACTTGGTTAAATTATATCGCAATTTACTCTGACAGGTCAATAGCCATATGTTTTTATTAGTAATTTTTCACGTTAATATTAACTATTTTATTAGTAATTTTTTGATGCCGTTTTTGGATAATTCTTTATTTTATAGCGTTTTCAGAGACATAAACTATGAAATATTACTAATATTTTTTGAATTTAAACTAATTTTTCCCTTTTTTTGTTTTCGCATAAGACGTCGTTCCACGCACGATCAGACGAGGTTCATATTCTACATGGTAGGTGCTGATCGGCTGGATCTCTGAATACTGGCTGTTCTGAGAAAGAATCTTTTTCATAATGATATCACAGGCATCCCGCCCTTTGAAAACGACAAAATGCTCGATTGTTGTCAGCGACACCTTATGCATCTTCGCAAACAGTGTATTATCACATCCCATTACGGAAATATCTGCCGGAACTTTATATTTTTCTTCGTGAAGTGCATCCAAGATTCCAAATGCGATCATATCATTTAATCCGACGATCGCAGTAATATCATTATGCTCTCTCAAAAGCTCTTTCGTCAGATCATATCCGATCTTATACTCCGAATCGATATTCGGGATGCTCATATCGATCGACTCATTTGCTGCCTTGATGATCACATTGTCTTTTAATCCAACAGCATCAAATTCTTTCAGAAATCCTTCCACCCTTTTGGAGCGCTGCTTCTGTCTGGTTGTAAGAGGTGGTGCAATATACGCTACTTTCCGATGCCCCAGATCCAGAAGATGCTTTGCCATCATCCTTCCGAGTTTGGAATTATCCAGTTCCACTGCATCTACATTCAGATGCTCATTCTGGTTATTGATAATTACGATCGGAATTTTTTCTGCCAACTCTTCTATCGTATCCATAAAACAATGACTTGGATTGCAGGTATAGATAATACCAAGCGGTTTCAGCTCATGCATCATCCTGAGATACCGCTCCTCCATCTTCAGATCCCTCTGGGTATTGCACACAAACAGTCCATATCCCTGCTCCTTTGCACGGGATTCAATCCCCTGAAGCAACATAACATAATAAGGGTTCGTGAGGTTGGAACAAAATACGACGATCAGTTTTTCTTTCCTGCTTTCTCTGCGTGTCTTTCTTTTCGGTACTTCGTATCCCATCTCTTCTGCGATCTGTTCCACTTTACGGATCGTTTCTTTTGAAAATGATACATTATATTTTTTATTCAGGATCATGGATACCGTTGCCTGCGACACACCTGCCGCATGTGCGATATCCGAAGAGGTTACTTTCTTCTTTCTCATATCTTTACTTCTTTCAAATGCATACGTTTCCGGCACTCCTCGCAGTCCTTAAGTCACGTTAAGTCACCTAAAGTGCTGTACGTCCTTCCAGTGCACGCAGAAGCGTCACTTCATCAATATATTCCAGATCGCCGCCGACCGGCACGCCGCTTGCGATCCGGCTGACCTTGATTCCTGTCGGCTTGATCAGTTTGCTGATATACATCGCAGTAGTCTCCCCTTCCAGGCTGGAATTGGTTGCGATGATCACTTCATCCACATCCCCCTGAAGACGCTCCATCAGCTCTTTTAGCCGGATATCTCCAGGTCCGATCCCAAGCATCGGGGAAATTGCGCCATGAAGTACATGGTACACACCGTTATATTTTCCAGTCTTTTCATAAGCTGCAAGATCTCGTGAATTTTCCACAACCATAATCGTCTTATGATCCCGCTCCTCGCTGGCACAGATCGGGCATAATTCTTTGTCAGTAAGCGTGCAGCATTGCTTGCAGTATCTTACATTATTTCTTGCATCTACCAGTGTCGCTGCAAGCTGTTCTACCTGTTCCTTCGGCATATTAATGATATGAAAAGCCAGCCTTCCGGCTGACTTTGCTCCGATACCAGGCAGTCTTGATAATTCTTCGATCAGTTTACTGATCTGACTGCTGTAATAATCCATCTTTTACACTCCCGTTCTAGAACATTCCCGGCATTCCGCCAAGTCCGCCAGTCAGCTTGCTCATAGCGGAAGTATTTGCCTCATCGACCTGACGAAGTGCTTCATTGACTGCTGCCATGATCAGGTCTTCCAGCATCTCTACATCATCCGGATCCACAACTTCTTCCTGAAGTTTTACTTTCTGGACTTCTTTTTTACCGCTTACGGTCACTTCTACAGCTCCGCCGCCTGCAGTTGCTGTAAAACTTTTCTCTTCCATCTCTTTTGCCTGCTCTTCCATCTGCTTCTGCATCTTCTGAGCCTGCTTCATTAAATTTGCCATATTTCCCGGCATTCCGCCTCCTGGAAATCCTCCTCTTTTTGCCATAACTATAAATCCTCCTAATTATTATTCATCTTCAATCGTGATCTCCATATTGATCACTTTTTCTATATCCACAAAACTGTCTTCAAAATGGCGTCCGTTCTCCACCTGACGCACATCAATCTCCACAGTCTTGCCGATTTTTTTCTCAATCAGATCTTTTAATTCCTGCTTATGTTCTTCGCTTCCTACCACGCTGGCGCTGATCTCATCCGGCAGAACGATCAGAAGTCTGTCCTGATTGTCCACGCTGAGTCTTGCCTGCTTCAGATAGCCTCTAAGCATTCCTGATGCTTCGTTTGCAATCTTCCGGAAATTGGATGTCACCTGCTTTACATCTTCCTTCAGTGCTTTCGGAAGCTGCGGTTTTGGCTGTGGCTTCGGTGCTTCACCATTTACATAAACAACCCTCTCCTGTGGCTGCGCAACTGCAAAACTTCCTTCTTCTACCTGTTTTTCCAGTGCACGGATCCGGTCCAGAAGACTGTCCTTCGTACTCTCCATCTGCGGTTTGCAAAGCTTGATCAGTGTTACTTCCAGAAGCACTCTTTTCTGTGTTGCGTATTTGAGCTGATTTGTCAGCTCGGAAAAAATACGGATATACCGGAGCAGCACCCCGGATTCGATCATCTGTGCTTCCTCTTTCAGCTGCGCCAGATTCTCCGTCGATACATCCAGCACATCTTCCATATTATCCGAAGTCTTCACCAGAAGAAGGTTGCGCAGATACCAGGTAAAATCTGCCGCAAGCTGCGTCAGTTCTCTTCCCTGCATCACAAGCTCTTCTACGGTAGCAAGTACCTTTCCCACATCCTGGCTGATGATCTGTCTGAGAAGCCGGCTGAATACATCCGTATCCACCGCGCCAAGAACCTCAAGAACATGATCGTAGGTCAGCTTCTGTCCGAGGTAAAACGCAATGCACTGATCCAGAAGACTTAGTGCATCTCGCATGGATCCGTCCGCCGCTTTCGCAATATAGCGGATTGCTTTTTCTTCTACCTCAACTTGTTCTTTTTTCATCAGTTCATCCAACCGCGCTGCGATCGTATCGATCGTAATACGCTTGAAATCGTAGCGCTGGCATCTGGATAAAATCGTGATCGGAATCTTATGTGCCTCTGTCGTTGCAAGAATAAAGATTACATATTCCGGGGGTTCTTCCAAAGTCTTTAACAGAGCATTAAATGCACCTATTGAAAGCATATGCACCTCATCGATGATATACACCTTATATCTTCCCTCCGTCGGACGGTAGGATACCTCTTCCCTGATCTCACGGATATTGTCCACACCGTTGTTGGAAGCCGCATCGATCTCAATGACGTTCATGGAAGTACCGGCTGCAATATTTTTGCACATGGTACATTCCCCGCAGGGACTTCCGTCTACCGGATGCTCGCAATTGACTGCCTTTGCAAAAATCTTCGCTACTGTTGTCTTTCCGGTTCCTCTTGTGCCGCAGAACAGATATGCATGTCCGATCCTGTCCGCCTTTATCTGATTCTTCAGCGTTGTGATAATATGATCTTGTCCTTTTACGTCTTCAAATTCCGCAGGACGGAATTTACGATACAGGGCAGTATATGACATGTTAAATTACTCCTTTACTCATCGCCAAAACTGATTCCGACAATCTTGGCTTCTTTGATGATATCCGCTTTCGGATCTACCATCTTCAGCTTTCCGGCAACCTCTCCAAGCGGAACCTTGCGGATGTTGCCGTTCTTGATTCCTACCATATATCCGTAGTCCTCTTTTAAGATCAGGTCTGCTGCTGCTGCTCCAAGTCTGGTTGCAAGCACACGGTCATACGGACACGGGCTTCCACCTCTCTGCGTATGTCCCGGCACTGTGATACGAACCTCCTGATCCATACGGTTCTGGATCTTCTCTGCAAGCTCATATGCCACAGACGGATAGCCCTTCTTTTCCTGTTTTTCTTTTAATTTTTTCTTCGGAAGGGCTGCATCTTCTTTTGTGATCGCGCCTTCTGCAACCGCGATGATCGTAAAATGCTTTCCTGCCTCTGTACGGCTCTTGATCGCACGCACTACGTTATCCACATCATACGGGATCTCCGGGAGAAGAATAATATCTGCTCCGCCTGCGATTCCGGCATGAAGTGTTACCCATCCTACTTTATGCCCCATAACCTCTACAATAAATACACGGCTGTGTGAAGTTGCAGTTGTATGGATTCTGTCAATTGCTTCCGTTGCGATATCTACCGCACTCTGAAAGCCAAATGTCATATCTGTTCCCCACAGATCGTTGTCGATCGTCTTCGGAAGTGTAATCACATTCAGTCCTTCTTCTCTTAACAGATTCGCAGTCTTATGTGTTCCATTTCCTCCCAGTACTACCAGGCAATTCAGGTTCAACTTATGATAAGTATGCTTCATCGCTTCGACCTTATCGATCCCATCCGGTCCAGGTACGCGCATCAGTTTAAACGGCTGTCTGGATGTTCCGAGGATTGTTCCACCCATCGTCAGTATTCCCGAAAAATCTTTTGCTGTCAGCATCTCAAAGTTCGAATAAATAAGTCCTTTATATCCATCCTGAAATCCATAAATTTCCACATCGTTTCGTTTTGAACAAAGTCCTTTTACAACACCTCGCATGGCCGCGTTCAGTGCCTGACAATCCCCACCACTGGTAAGCATTCCAATTCTAAACATAATTGTCCATCCTTTCCCTGTTCATCTTTTCCAGATCAGTCTGTTATTTTCAGTTATAATCCCTTTGTATTATAACCGATTCCCGAGTCCTATACAAGCAATAGTTCTGCTTCAAAACCGATACATACCGCATCCTGGTCTGTCATTTTGAATCACATCTGGCGAAATGCACAGCACAGATTGACTTTTTGTTCCGGAATGGATATATTATAGAAGTGAAACAGTTAGTGCAGGCATACATCTGATTTTTTGTGATCACATCAGACTCTGCACGTAAAAATTTATAAAAGAAAGTCAGGTATTCTCATGGAAAGAAATGAATTGTGCTGGTGTGGCAGCGGAAAAAAATACAAAAAATGTCATCTTATGATCGAAGAAAAGATCGCATATCATGCCGATAAAGGAGAAATCGTTCCGACAAGAGATATGCTCAAGACCATTCCTCAGATTGAAGGAATCCAGAAAAGTGCAGATCTCAATACTGCCGTACTTGATCATGTAGCTGCCCATATCCACGCAGGCATGAGTACAGCCGAAATTGATAAATTAGTTTATGACTATACAACCGAACACGGCGGAATCCCGGCACCGCTTAATTATCAGGGATTCCCAAAGAGTGTGTGTACTTCTATTAACAACGAGATCTGCCATGGTATTCCGGATGAAAATATTATTCTGGAAGAAGGCGATATCATCAATGTGGATGTATCTACCATTCTGGACGGATATTTCTCAGATGCATCCCGTATGTTTATGATCGGCAAGGTCAGCGAACGTGCCGAAAAACTGGTTCGTGTCACACAGGAATGTGTCGAACTTGGACTTGCGCAGGCAAAACCATGGAACCATCTCGGAGACATTGCAGATGCGATCAATTCACATGCAAAAGCAAATGGCTATTCTGTCGTAGAGGAAATCGGCGGACATGGTGTTGGTCTTGAATTCCACGAAGAACCTTGGGTAAGCTATGTTACACCAAAGGGAAGCGAAATGCTTCTGGTTCCGGGAATGATCTTTACCATCGAACCGATGATTAACGAAGGCAGTCCGGAATTCTTTGTTGATGAAGACAATGACTGGACGGTTTATACCGAAGATGACGGACTTTCTGCTCAGGTAGAATACATGGTCCGCATTACGGATGATGGCGCTGTCGTTATGACAAAATAATTTTCTATTACAAAAAGGACCGGATGGCGAACTGCCATCCGATCCTTTTACTATTACTATTTATCTTATATTTCTAATTCTGTTTTGCGTTTTTTCTACGTTCATCCAGTTCTTTTCTGACTGTCGGATATACCTTATCGATTCCCATAAATAAATACCAGATGATTAAAACAACGACTGTGATAGCCAGTGGCAGATATAAGAACAGACTCTTAATTGCAAAGATCGCACTGTCCGGCTGAACAGCTGCCGTTCCATTATAATTTCCTGCCGCAAGGATCCATCCAAGTGCTGCTGTCCCAAGACCTGTTCCGATTTTCTGTCCAAAGCTGGTTACACTGTAAGTAAGTCCTTCTTCTCGGATTCCGTCTTTCCATTCACTGTAATCCACTACGTCTCCAACAATTGCGAACAGGCAGGAATACAATGCCGCATGACCAATTCCCTGTAAAACCAGTCCTCCATAAATCATCGGAAGATTGACCGGTCCTGCAATTTCAAGAATAAGTCCTGCTCCATAGAACAGGAAGCCCACAAATAATGCTTTGATCTTTCCAAATTTTTTTGCAAAAATAGGGATCAGCATGATCGTAAGGATCGTTGGGATATAGTTAAATAATGTCATTGTACTGTTGATCATCTCATTGCCAAGTACATATTTTGCATAATAAATTCTTGATCCACCGGTAAGTCCGAGTGATGTATAAATAATTGCAAATGCTAATGTGATCAGAATAAAGTATTTATTGCTGCAAAGAATTTTAATAGTCTTAATCGGGTGTTTTTTCTTCTTTTCAGTCACTTCCGGTTTGATCGGTTTATATCTTTCTTTTGTTCCGGCAAATGTTGTAATAAACATTCCAAGTGCTACGATCGCATAAATAATACTCATGCAGGTCCAGCCCTTCTGGCCGTTTCCAAGGAAATGTACCAGCGGAATCGTAATCACATTGATTACCAGCTGTGCGATCATTGTAAATTCAAACCGGATTGTATTCATTACATTTCGGTCATGCTGCTCGGTTGTTACCAGCGAAAGCATGGTATTGTAAGAAAGATTTGATGCAGTAAAACAAACTGCTGCAAGGAAAATATATACAAGCAGCATATAAATTGCTTTTCCGTTTGCTCCGATATTCGGAACTGTAAAAATCATAATCAGACTGACAACAAGCGGAGGTGCACTCCATAATACCCACGGACGAGCCTTTCCCCATCTGGTATTTGTCTTATCGATAATAACACCCATAAAAAGATCGGATACTCCATCAAACAATCTTGCGATCAGCATCAGGGTTCCGACTACTCCTGCTGCAATTCCTGCCACATCTGTACAGTAAATCGTCAGGAATGAAGCTACCGTTGTCCACACAAGGTTTGCTCCGATATCACCAACTCCGTAACAGACTTTTTCTCTGGTGGAAACCCGCATACCTTCTGCTTCTTTTTTGACTGCTTTACTTTTTGTTTTTTCTTTAATTACTCCGACGGAAATTTTTTCGGCTGCTTCCATCTTACTTCCTCCTCTTCTCAATTTCTGAACCTACTATAGCAAATTCAGATTTTTAAAAAGGAGAAATTTTTTATAAAAAGAGGAATTTTACAAACTGATTATGTATTCATCCTCCGATATTCGTTCGGAAGCATCCCTACTTCCTGTTTAAACACCTTACTCATGTACTTGGGATCCGAAAAACCTGCCATTGAAGCAATCTGATTCAGCTTTAATTCCGTATCCAGAAGTAATTGTTTTACATGTGCGATTTTATATCGCCTTATGATCTCCGTAAAAGAAGAGCCTGTTTCTTTTTTTAACTGTGTACCCAGATACTGTTCGGTAACATGCAGTCTCCTGGCTGTTTCCTCCAGATTAATTCCGTCACTGTAGCATTCTTTAATAATAGAAAGAGCTTTCTGTACCAGAAGCTCTGCCGAAGTCTGTTTTTTTTCATCATTTTCTATGCAGACAAATAATTCCAGCATTGCATCCATGATTTCTTCCCAGAAAACAGCATTTAAAATCGTATGTAATATTTTTTGGACAAGCAGATCTTCATCCCGTAATGTTCCACACTCTTTTGCCGTATTGATCACAGCGTAAGCAAAACGGATACAAACCTCTCTGATTTCCTGCGGGCTGTGGACTTCACGTAATCCTGCCTCCATAAATTGCTGAAAGCACCGGGTAAACGCAGGATAATCCAGATGGATTACCGCACTCCTTGCCTGATTCTCCAGATCTGCCGGATAAGTAAAACGATTTGTCCTCAGTTGCGCGATTTTTTTGCACTTGATCAATACCCGGTTGCCAAGTATTAAATGCCATCCGCATGCTTCGGTCAGCGCATTTTCAATCTCCGCCAGTTCTCCCAACCCTTGACACTCTTTTCCCGCAAATGCCCCATGATCATGGATTCTCATAGAAAAAGCCGGTACTACCGATTGCTTCAAATACTGTATAAAATTTTTTTTTGCTTTCACATCATAAAAACAGATAAAAACAGACTGCCTCTTCTCTCTCCATAACCAGCACATTTTTTTGTCCGGATTATGTTCCCGGAATTCTTCTAAAAAAAGCTCTGCTTCCTTTTGTTCGGAATCATAATACTTTCCCATAAAAAGATACATACAGTAAATTTGTTTTCTGCCGGAGAAACCATATTTCTCCAAAAGCGTCTCCTCTAACCTAGAATCCTCTTCATACTCGCCTTCTAACGCATCTTTTATGACCGTTTCAAGTGAAAGAGAATTTTTCCCTCTCTGTTCTACGAATATCTCTTCCTTGATTTTAGAAAGGGTGTTCTTCAGTTCCGTAAGATTAACCGGCTTTAGCAGATAATTTTCTATTCCGAGTGCAATTGCCTTTTTTGCATAATCAAAGTCAGAGTATGCCGTAAGAATCACAACCTTAGTCATACTTCCTCTTTCTCTTGCTTCTTTTAACATCTGCAGACCGTTCATATCCGGCATCTGGATATCAAGCAGGATCAGATCCGGATCCTGTTCTTCAAGAAGAATTAAACCTTCTCGCCCATTTTCCGCGCTTCCTACCACCTGGTATTCCGGACTGATTTTATTCAAAATATGTACAAGCCCCTCACGAATCGGTCTCTCGTCTTCAATGACTGCTATCCGCATCGTCATTTCCTCCCTGTATCGGAATAAATAAATGTACTTTCACGCCACCCGAAAGAATATTTTCAAAATAAACTGCTGTATCTTCTCCGTAATAGAGTTCCAACCGCTTTCTCACATTGGAAATTCCGAGATGATTCTTTATCTTCGTTCCTTCATTGAGTTCTTTTAATCTGACTTTCTCAATACACTGCCCATTATTTACAATGATCAGATGTAATTGTTCTTCTGCCTTCGCAGCTTCGATGGTAAGCCGGTGTTCGCCCTTACATCCGCGGAAACTGTACTTGATCGCATTTTCCACAAAAGGCTGAAGCAGCATTTTATGAATTTTATAAGTTTCCAATTCCTCCGGTATTTTAAATATCAGCTCGATTTTTTCTCCTAATTTTTCCTGCTGCAGAAGAATATACTTTTCCAGCCATACCTTTTCCGCTTCGATCGTTGTCAGTTCCCCTGCATCATTAATGGCATAACGCAGGATTTCGGCAAGCGCCACTAACATCTCACTGATTTCATACTGCTCATTTTCAATGGCTTTCCAGTTGATGGTATCCAGGATATTATATAGAAAATGAGGATCGATCTGTGCCTCCAACGCTGAGATTTCTGCATTCTTCTGCTCCAATGCAGATTGTTTCACCTGACCGATCAAATGATAGATTCGTTCAGTCATATCATTGAAGCCTTCCGATATCTTCTGTATTTCTATACTGTCATTTTCTTTGATTGCAAGCTTCTCCCTGAAATTATCTTTCTCCAGATTTTTCATCGCATCTACAATCTCATTTACCGATACCATGACCGGTTCTGTAACTTTATAGATCAGAAATACAAAAACAAGCAGCACTGCCACTGCCAGCAGCAGCCAGAATACGATCTGTTCTCTGATTGCTCTCTGATATTCACTCAGCGACTGGCACAATACGATTTTCCAGCCGCTCCGGGTATTTGTAATGGATTTTTGACTGACCCTTTTCGTCTCTAAAATATCTTCCGTCCTGCCCAGTAATTTTTCATTTTCCGCTCCGACGATCCTTCCGTCATCTATCAGATATATTTCCGATCCTTTTCCAACATCCAGCACGGAACTCAGTTCATCTGCATCGACTGACAGAATCACTTCTCCCAGATCTTCACTGATATCCCAGTAATTTACTACCTTACGGCTGATATGAAACATCCTTTCCGGATTTTCATTCTCTTGATCCATCGTATAAGACAGCATCTCTTCTGTCTCCGGAACTGCAACCTTTTCAATCCAGGAACTGTTCACCGAAGAAGAAGAAAGCCTGTCATAAAAGATTCTTTTTCTATCTGCCAATACCAGCTGAATCCCGTCCACACCCTGATTTCTGTTACAGATATGTGAAAATTCACTTCGCATATTATAGGCATCTGTCTCCATAATATCAGCAGATTCTTTCGCGGTAACCGCAAGATTTAAAAAGTCTTCAGCCGTAGTAATATCATACAGAATCGTCTCATACTTATCCAATGTCATATTCAGACACTGATTTGACTTCTGAAGATCTGCCTCTGCCTGATTGTTCATATTATCAAGGGTGCTTTTTTTCAGACGTGCCTGCGATATCACTGTAAAAATAGTGATTGGAATGCATGCCGTAATAATAAATGCAGGAATCAGAATCTGTCTCAGATTTTTCTTTTTCATTTCTCTGCTCCGATTTTCTCTATCTTTTCTGCACTTTTATTCAATATTGTCTGCGGATCCTCTTCCTCCACCAGTATCTGTCTCAGAGTATCGGAAAGAGTCAGGGAAATCCGTGGCCATTCCGGAGAAATCTCACGAATCCCGGCAGCCTTATACATTTTTATAAATGTTCTCTTTTCCGGATCTTCGGCAAATTGTTGTTCCATAATATCCTGACGCGGTGCAAGAAAACCAAATGCATCAATATATTCTTTCATTCGGTCTTTATCTGCCAGAAACTTTAAAAAACGGATTGCATACTCTTTCTTTTCATTCTCCGCTACTGCCAGAATTTCTCCTCCGGCTACCGAAACCGATGTCTCTCCTCCCGGAATCGGTGCAACACCGAATTCCAGATCCGGATTTCCTTCCCTGATACTGTCAATCGCCATAGAGGAATTGAACATGATCCCAATTTTTCCTTTTAGAAACTGATTTGTCAGATCTCCCATGGTAAGAGAAATGCTCTGCAGACTCAGACTTCCTTCTTTTTCCATCTGATCCAGCAGAAGAAATGCTTTTTTACTGTTTTCTTCTGCAATTCTATACACGTCCCCTCCCATTGACCATAAGATCGGCAGAAATTCATACATACTTTCTTCTGTCTGTAAAGCAGTGATCGCAAACCCTTTTACATCTTCATTGCTGATCTTCGCCGCTGTCTCTTGAAATTCTTCCCAGCTTTCCGGAACTTCGCATCCATTTTCTTCCAGGAGTTTTTTATTATAGAACATCCCTGTACAGTTCACACCAAAAGGCTGCCCATAAATTCTTCCATCTATCGTACATGGTTCCAATGCTTTTTCGTTATATTCCTTTAATTCCGGAATAGCATCTGTAAGATCAGCAAACGCTTTCATATGATGTAGAAATTGAAAGTCCGAGGAATCCACTACGGCAATATCCGGCATCTTTTCTTCCGACATCGCCAGGGCAAGCTGTTTTTTAAAATCTTCATCCGGAATATAAGATACTTCTATCTCAATATCCTCCTGCATCTTATTAAACTGCTCTACCAGCTCTTCCAGATGTCTCTGATTATCCGGTATATCCCAGTAATGCCATAATTCAATGGTTTCTTTCTCTTTCGCTTTTGTTTCTTCCTTTTTCCGGCATCCTGCACAGCTGCATAAACTAACTGTCATGACAACACATAAAGCGCATGCAAAAATCTTTTTCACTCTATTCCAACTCCCCTTCACGGTATGCACGGAGCAGCATTTTAAGTGCCTCAATATCCTCCTTGATCTTCTTTCCGCTATCTGTATCCCGCACCATCAAACGTTCTTTTTCGGTCTCGACCAGTTCTGATTTTGACTCGATATCCTTATTTTCCGTAAGTGCCGCATACACACTCAGGAAAGGCTGGTGGGATTTGATCCGGATACCATGGGAATTGAAGATCAGTGTATACCCGGCAATTCCGGTAGTCTTATGGTAGCTCTTGCAGAAACCTCCATCAATGACCATTAATTTTCCATTCGCACGGACCGGATGCTCTCCTTTTGAAGTTCTGACCGGTGTATGCCCATTAATGATATGAGCACGCTCGGAATAAAGACCAAACTCATGCAGAATCATATTGCAGACCTTTTCTTCTTCGTAAAATTTATAATATGGATTTGATTCTTCATACCATGTCGACTCATCCAGCACATAAGTACGCTCAAAGGTTTTCGTATTTCTTCCGGAAAGTGGAGACTTTCTTCCGCACCACAGATACCACATAAAGTCTCTGTCTTTTTCTTTCGCCTCCTTCGACCAGGCTCTTCTGGCAACATGCTCTGCATAGTCCAGATATTCTCTTCCTCGATAGCATCTCTTCCCAAATACAACGCCGTCAAAGTTTCCGCTCTCATCCAGCGGCACACAGCCGTGATACAGAAGATTATCGTTGAAAATCCGGTACATACTTCCTTTTTTATACAGGAAATCTATATGCTGTCGCAGACGGATACTGTTCACAAAAGCCATCTGAAGACCTTCCATTACATTTTCTTCCTCTTCGGTCAGCTGATAGACTTCTTCCACACTTTCAGCTGCAAAACTTACAGTTGGAAATTCTTCCTTCTTGATCTTATATTCTTTTCCGCCAATTTCAACAACCTGACGTTTCACATCCACTTTATGAAGCAGCAATTTATCTTCCATCTTGTAATCCGGATTACGCAGGATCACCTGGCCTTCCAGCTTAAAAAGAAGTACAGAAATTGCTTTCAGTGCCGCTTCCATCGGATCGATCTGCGGGTATATCTTTTCTGCAAATAAGGTCAGATTTCGCAGACTGATCCCATAGCTATTCTCCATGATCTTCATATTATCATATTTCAGATTGTTACGGATAACTGTTGCGATGCAGGCTCTGCTTCCTGCCGCTGCCCCCATCCACAGGATATCATGATTACCCCATTCAATATCAATGGAGTGATAAGTCGTAAGCAAATCCATGATCCGGTCTGCACAAGGACCTCTGTCAAAAATATCTCCGACAATATGTAGATGATCGACTGCCAGCCGTTTAATCAATCCGGCAAGCACCTCGATAAATTCATCTGCATTCTGTAGTTCAAGGAGCGTATTCAGGATATTGCGGTGATACACCAGCTGATTATCATCTTCATCCTTCTGTACATGGATCAGTTCATCCAGAATATAGGCATATTCCTTCGGCATCGCTTTTCTTACTTTTGAGCGGGTGTATTTGGATGAAAATAATCTTGCGATATCGATTAGTTCTCCTAAGATCACACGATACCACTCTTCATTATTTTTTCCTTCCTTTTTTATCATTGCAAGCTTTTCAACTGGATAATAGATCAGCGTACAGATTTCTTCCCGGTCCAGATCTGATAAAGTATCTTCAAACAACAGATCTACTTTTTCCCGGATCACACCGGAGCAGTTATTTAATATATGGCAAAATGCCTCATATTCTCCATGCAGATCACTCATAAAGTGCTCTGTCCCTTTTGGCAGGCTGAGGATTGCTTTAAGGTTAATAATCTCTCGGCAGACCGCCTGCTCAGTTGGGTATTTTTCTGCCAGAAGTTCTAAATATTTCTCGTCTCTCATTTGCGTCCTCCAAATTTATTTTACATAACCAAAAAATACATTTCCGCTGCCGCTTACCATTTGCGCCATCTCTTCGGGCGTAGCCGAATGACGTTCTCCGTCAGCCGGATCAATATAAGCATATTTTTCACTGGTATAGCCGATTACCAGTACTGCATGATCTGCACTTAACATGGCAACGACCGGTGTCTCGTGACTGATGGTATATTGAATTTCTTCCGGTGTACATCCTGTCAGATCAAAACCTTCTCCACCGGTTGCTTCTGTCAGGATTTCTGCCGGCGACTTTCCGTTTTCCAGCTCTGTTGATGCATTTATATCTTCTGCGCCTTCCAGCTTCAGGATCCGGTTCAGGCACGCTACAAGTGTACTCTCACCTTCTCCTGTCCGGAACTCATCCATATTATTTACTTCATAAATATCCGGCGTATTTCCGGACCCCCATACATATTCCTGTGATGAAGAAATGACCACACCTTTTATCTTCTCCGCTTCCTGGATCGCATAAGATGCTTTTTCATACACCCCCTGCAGACTGCCAAGTGCATATACATAATACTGATTCTTTACCTTCGGTTTGTCAAAGCTGACAACCATCGGTTTATCAAACAGTACTTGCTTTGGTTTTAAAATTTTTGCTTTGCTGTCTTTGATCCCATTTTCATAAGTAAGACGAACCAGAGTTCCCCGCAGATCATCATTGTAGGTCTCAACTGTGATATTGCTCTCTTCCTTCTCCTGATTGTTGGTAATATAATCTGCCGTTGTTGAAATATAGGTATTCTCATTTCTGTTCACCCGATTAAGTGTCATCATATTGTCTGCCACATAGCCATCCAGAATGTAAAAATCCTGTACCTCATAGGTCTTGGCTATCTCCTGTTTCTGCGTGATGATATCCACTTTATACATCGGGTACACACTCTGTCCGGATATATTGGTTCCTGCATCGCTTCCACGCAGCATGCCATAGGCAAAATCATTCCGGATAAATCCGATCGGTTTGACATATTCGTCTCCTTCGGATGTAATATCAAAGGATTTGCCCGTCTTCAGATTCAGCACGATAATTTTCTGCGACTCATTGATCTTTCCGCCCTCACTCTGGTAAGCAAGCAGATGTCCGTCTGGTGAAACCTGATACTGCCCTTCCTCCAGATCTTTCACCAGCACCTCTCTGGTGTTGTCCTTCAGATTCACAAGATACAATGTACCATCTATCATTACATAAAGATTTTCATCAGAATTGCTGTAATATACAAATTTACCCAGATCCTCTTTCATCAGATAATATCCGTCTTCGCTAGGGACAAATGCTTTTTCCGTAACGGAATTTTTTTCTGCGTCAAAATAATAGACTGCTACACCTACCTGCCCTTCATGTACACCGCGATTCATATAACCCACTACAGTAAATGTGGTATTGCCTTTTTCATCTACTGAAATCAGGCGGATATCATGCAGGTCGCATAATGTACGCACATCCATGTTTTCCGTATCTGCGAAGCCGAATACCAGTGACATTTCATCCTCTTTTTTATCATAATGCCAGAGCTGGTTATCCTCTATAAATGCTACAATGGTTCCATCTGTATTAGTCTCATACTCCAGGTCCGTCGGCGCAATCCCAACAAGAACACCCTTCTGGTTCAGCGCAGTTGTCTTACCATCAAATCTCTGATTCATCGTGCGATCATAATCAAGCAGATACTGTTGTGCATCTTCCCCGGTGCGGATCCGGAAGAATTCCTTTACACTGTAAAGCCGATCAGCATAATCAGTATCCCCGGTGCACTTTACCTGGTATTTGAGGACAAGTGATGTGTAATTCTCATTGCATTCCTTAATTTCCCAGTATACATTTCCCGATACCTGCGGTGCAAGCGAACCCCATGTCACCTGTGACTGTGTCGATGCAAGTGTGACCTCCTGATAGGTGGAGCTGTCCTCACTGGAATCTGTTTCCAAATAGCTTTCGACCTTATCACCCTGATTTTCGAGTGCCGCATTGTGGAAATCATTTGCGAAATCCAGGCTTTTCTTATAGTTGCAATCTGCCGAATTCTTGATCCTGGTATAAAAATAAATATTCTGATTATCCAGGTACAAGGTTACTTTCAAAATCCTCTCTTCTTTCAGGATCTTCGTATTCTTGAAATTTAAAGTTACTGTATCCTGAACATCTTTAATGGTTCCCTCCTGAATACATTTTTTCCCATTCAGTGTATATACCTGCCAGTAAACCTTCTGGATCTGATTATCATATTTTGCAATGTTCATATCCAGCTGGTTATTTGTGACGGGTGTCAGTGTATCACGCATTGAAGTAAGCGTCATATCGCTTTTATATCCCGGCAGTGAGTTCACTTCATATCCTTCTGTCATAAAGGATATTCTTGGCAGTGTCGCACCTCCCATATCTGCACTCATATCAGTGTTGCCTCTGTTCGTCACATAACTGGATACGATAACTGCAAGAATAAATACAGTAGTCAGTACCCCTGTCTTTATTGCTATCTTTTTAAACATTGTAATTATAGTCCCCTTTATCTTAATCTGCTAAATTTATACTCCTTTTTCTCCCTCTTCATTCTGCTGATCCAATAATCTCCCCAGCATTGGATCGATGTGAAGCATTTCTTCACATGTGCGGATTGCCTCTGTATTTTTTCCTTTATTTCCCGTGTAAATGGCCCGTATCAAAATATTCTTCGGTGTATGCTCCATATCGATAAACTCCAGGATCTGTGTGTCATATCCCTCCCTCTTGAGATATTCTGCACGCATAGCATCCGTGACAAGAGCTGCCATTCGCTCTTTGATCAGTCCGTAAGAAAACAGCGGTGCAAGTGTTTCATTTGCAATCTGACGGTTCACTTCATGCTGACAGCACGGAACCGAAAGAATGACCTTCGCTTTCCAGCCAACTGCTTTTGCAAGTGCAAAATCGGTAGCGGTATCGCAGGCATGCAGCGTCACGACCATATCCACTTCATCAGAACCGGTATAATCTGCAATATTTCCTTCCATAAACTTCAGTTTTCTATAGCCATATTATTTTGCAAGCTGGTTGCATGCATAAATGACATCCGTCTTCAGATCCAGTCCGATGATCCGGATATCATAACCTTTTAACTCATGCAAATAATAGTAAATTGCAAATGTCAGATAGGATTTACCGCATCCAAAATCCAGAATCGTTACTTCCCTGTCCTTCGGGAGCTCCGGAAGAACATCCTCGATAAACTCCAGGAAACGGTTGATCTGGCGGAACTTATCAAACTTTGTCCGCACGATTTCCCCTTCTTTTGTCATAACTCCCAGATCCTGTAAAAATGGAACTGCTTTTCCTTCCTCCAGGATATAATGCTTCTTCCGGTTGTGTGACAGATCAATCTCTTTGAACCTCCCGGTCTGAAGCCGTCTCTGAATCGTCATTTTCCCTTTTTTGCTGACCAGAACCTGATAGCGGAATTTTCTCGTCTCCATCTGCATCTGTTTGAATTCCTGCATGGCATTTTCAATATATCCTGCTGCTTCTTCTTCATTCAGATTGTGGTGAAATACCTGGTTGTTCCGGTGTTCTTCGCACTGGTACAAAATATTGTCTTTATGCTCCACAGGGCGGATCTTAATCTTTACAATTCCGCCTTTTTCACGTGGATTGCTGATTATTGCTGATAAAAATTCTTTATTTAAACTCTTTTTTAAGATATTATTCAATGATTCCATTTTAATTTCCCCTTACATTTTAGGTTATATGTACGAATCCAGTTTTTATTGTAAAGCGAAATAAAATAGAGCGCAAGGGAAATTTCCCTTACGCCCCATATTTACCTGTTACTGTTCGACTTCCTGATAGACATCTTCCGTTTCTTTTGGAACCGGGAAACGGATCAGTACCTTGAACAGATCTCCGTCGAGATATAACTCGAATTTTCCCCCTTGAAGCTTTGTCAGATTCTGTGCAATCGAAAGACCAAGCCCGCTTCCTTCCGTGCTTCTGGATACATCTCCGCGGATAAATCTTTCTGTCAGCTCATCTGCCGAAATATTCAGCGGCTGCTCTGATACATTCTTGATCGTAAGCTGTACTTCCTCACCTGTCTGAACCAGATCCACGTATACACGGCTTCCCTCCATTGCATATTTTGCCGCATTGTTAAATACATTTGCAAGAACTCTCCACATTCGTCTGCCGTCTGCGTAGATTGTTGCCGGTTCGGTCGGAAGATTCATGATCATTTTCAGATTCCTTGCCTCAAATTTTTCTTCAAACTCTGCACTGGTCTGGTTAACCAGCTCAACCAGATTAAGATTCATCATTTCCAGGCTGATATTGCCACTGCTTACCTTGGAAGCTTCTACCACATCCTCGGTAAGTGTCTTCAGACGATATGCTTTTTCTTCCAGAACCTGAAGATAATTCCGGATCTTCGGATCCTCAAAATCCTCTCTCTTTAAAAGGTCCACATAATTAATGATTGATGTAAGCGGCGTTTTGATATCATGGGATACATTTGTGATCAGATCCGTTTTGAGGCGTTCATTTTTTACGCTCTCTTCTACCGCCCGGTCCAGTCCATCTCCGATCTTATTGATGCTGACTGCTGCTTCAAGCTGTCCGCCTTTGAGTCCATTTAACGGAATCTGATAATCAACCTGACCGTCTGCGATTGCTTTTACCCCTTTGATGATCCGCGCTCTTCCGATGGCTCTGCGCATCAGGCAGAAAAATGCCCCCGCCTCTGCCGCAAGCATTACGAACAGCCAGATTCCCGGCTCCCACATGGCGATCGCGATCCAGTGAACTACAACCAGTACTCCAAACAAAATCGCAGCTTTCCAGACCTCCCCCAGATGCCGGATCCCAATCCGGACGTATTTGATGATCAGACATAAAATACTGTTCTTCCACAAGGTCTTTGCCTTGATCCTTCTTACCATTCCAAGCCAGAAAGTAAGTCCTGTCATGCAAACGCTTACCGCAACAATCCCTGCAAAAATCAGTACCGATGTGCCATTTAAACCATCTCCGCTAAACCAGACTCCGTTCAGCAGACTGTAACTTAAACTGATTTCCCCGTAAATACATATCACCATAACTGCAACCGACAAAAGAATAAAGATTTCTGTCTTCATTTTATCGACCCGATTTAACACAATGCCTTCTTCCCGGTTTGATCTGCCTGCAACAATTGTCAGCCATGCCAGAATTACAAGCATTGCAAATCCGGTTGCAATCGCAATCCAGAAAGTAAATCTTACCTGCGGTGCATACTCCTGATAAATCTTGCTCTCCTGATAAAAGTCATCCTGGATTGGATAGGAAGTATCTACCGCGAACACGCATTCGTAATTATCCATCCACATATTGCCACCGATCAGTGATTTCCACTGTGATCCGTCCATATCAATATCACTCTGGTACTCAGTAAGCTTTGGTGTGGCAACCGCATATACTCCCAGCTTTTTCATACTTTCCAGATTCTTTTCCCATTCATCAAATCTCTGATATGCTAGACGGTTGGTATAAACTTTTTTATTGTCCAGATCTACAATCATATATGCAAGATTGGTATTACCTTCTTTATATTCTTCCGTTACATACTGCCACGTCAAAAATTCATCCCGTACACTGTCCACAGTATTTCCAAGCATGGACATCGCATCACTTAACTTGCCGTTCCATCTGGAATCCTTGTTCACAACTTCCAGAAGATTCTTCGCGCCCACCGGTGCACAGTTTTCGGAAACTTTTTCTCCGTCATACCGCCAGCACTTTGTGTAGACCTGGCGATTTTCACTGTCCAGAATATTGCGGTAAATACTTGCGGAGTTCTCGATCCAGTCATTGATCAGAGAATCGATCACTTCTCCGGTGCTTTCCAGTGAATATTCATCTTTTGCCTCATCCATATTACCAAACTGAAGGTTCCCGTTTTTAAATTCTCGACGAAATTCTTTTTCATAGTAATAATGGTAGGTTCCGTCATCCTTCTGGCAGACGATGATCTCATCATCATTGTCTCCATCTGCCATCTTGGTCCCGTCTGCGTAGTACATCTCCTGATCGTTTTCCCAGTAATTCACAAGATCACCAAGACGGTATGCAAGCCCATTTACATTTTCATTTGAAATCGTACGATCTGAATCATATTCTTTCAGATCTACAATTCTGTTTTCATCATATTTTCCTTCTGTTTCAAAATTGCTGTCGTATCCTTCCGCAGCCGTAATATCATTTGCAGCACTCATTAGCTTGTCGGTAAACCCTTTTGACTGATCATACTTCTTATGTGGCTTTTCAAACAGGATTCCTGCCAGATTATCGCCCGGATAACTGAATGTAAAAACCAGACATGTGATCATCACCACCGCTAAAATATGCTCCAGTACGATCAGGATTCCTTTACATGGTGCGCTTTGATACCATTTGTTATTCATAAGACCTCCTAACCGATCTTCTCTACCTTATATCCGACACCCCATACTACCTTCAGGTAACGTGGCTCTTTCGGATTGATTTCGATTTTCTCCCGAATATGGCGGATATGTACGGCAACGGTATTGTCCGCTCCGATTGCTTCTTCATTCCAGATATTTTCGTAAATCTGATTGATAGAGAACACCTTTCCCTGATTTTTAACGAGTAACAGTAATATATTGTATTCAATCGGTGTCAGCTTCACTTTTTCGCCGTCCACAGTCACTTCTTTCAGATCATCCCTGATCACAAGTCCCCCGGTCCGGAACTCACTCTGGTTGTCAGATCTCGCCGTACTTCCAAGCTGGGTGTAACGTCTGAGCTGGGATTTTACCCTTGCTACCAGCTCCAACGGATTGAACGGTTTGGTCATGTAATCATCTGCACCGATATTCAGTCCTAAAATCTTGTCCGCATCCTCTGATTTGGCGGATAAAATAATAATCGGGAGGCTCATGTTTTCCCGGATCTTGAGTGTCGCCCGGATTCCGTCCAGCCGCGGCATCATCACATCCATGATCAGAAGATCAACTTCATTTCTTTTCAATACCTTGATCGCTTCGTCGCCATCATACGCCTTCAGGACTTCGTATCCTTCCTGCGTCAGGTAAATATCTATTGCTTCTACAATGTCTTTATCATCATCACATACTAATATTTTCGCCATCTTTTTCACCTCCTCTATACTATACAAGATTAGCAGAGATTTTTTAAGAGATAGGGCGGGATTTTCTTAAGAATTTTTTGAGATTTGAAAATAAATACTCCCGGCAAATTTTACCTTGCCGGGAGTCCTTTAAATGTCTTCTATATTTTTAAAGACGTTTCTTTTTTCTGATTATTAAAACAGTGGCGATTGCCAGAATTGCTGCTGTCATTCCGATTAATGGGAATACCAGATTATTTCTGTCTCCTGTCTGCACTTTTCCTGAATTCTTATTGGAAGAATTGCTGTTGTTATTGTTGTTATTATTTATGATGTTATTTACTGTATTATTACCACCACTGCTTCCGTTATTGGAATTTGATCCGCTTCCACTGCCTGTTCCACCATTGTTCTCACTGCCGGATCCATTTCCTGGTTTTGGATCTTCTGGGTTTGGTTTCTCTGGATTTGGTTTTTCCGGTGTCGGATTCTCCGGATCCGGCTTTTCAGGTCCTGGTTTTTCCGGCGATTCTACCCCGATAAACACAACTGCTGATTTTCCGCCATAAGCCACGGTAATTTCTTTTACTTCTTCTGTAAGTGCAGTATCCAGACCTGGTTCAAAACCAAACAGTCCTGCGGTTTCTTCGCTATATACCAGTTCTTCCTCTGAATCATCATCGTATACCAATTTCAGCGAAAGACCGGTCGGATCGAAGGTTTCTCCTGATTTGTAAACTGTCTTTCCGGGCTGACTCTGAATATACACAGCACTTAACTCCGGAGCTTTCTTTACAATTTCAAATGTACGCTCTACAACTCCACGGTAATTTACAATTCCGGTAACAATCACCTTACCTGTTCCAAAAGCTGTATTATTTTCATAGGACAGTAGATAATCCACTCCGTATCTCAGAGTCTCTTCTGCGCCGTTTACCGTTCTCTTGACTTCCACCTGTGGATATACCGGATTCTGTTCATCTGCTTTCGCAACCTCTGTTTGTTCCGGAACTGACACTGTGATCTGGCTGTCTTCTGCCGAAATATCTACACGCTTGTCCTCCTCACGGACACGAAGCTCTGCAACTGCCATGTGTGCATCATTTCCAGATTCCGCATAGGTATGGATTCCCACCAGTCTCACATATTTTGCTTCTACCGGTTCGTCAAATTCTGCTATTTTCCATTCAAGCGTCCTGTCCCAGGTACCGCCTGCAATATCGGTCCATTCATCTTCCTGATTCAGTTTGTACTGTACTTTATACTCACTGACAAATCCATTCATATTGCCACCACGCGGATAATAGCGAAATGCATCCAGAACTGCCGGTTCTTCCAGTTCCAGTCCGATCCAGCGTTTTTCTACATCCTGTGCTTCATTTGTACGCCAGTTTGTATGCCAGTGCGTTCCTTCATCTTCATCCAGAACGTGCTCTGCCGGTCCTTCTGTTCCACTGCCATTATACTCACTTTCTGCAAATGCAGTGAGCCTTCCAATCGGATAATCTCTGTCACCGGATTCTGGTGTCTCTTCTGTCTCTTCTCCAAGACGGATTTCAAATACATTTCTTGTATTGTGATCTTCTGACTCAACAATGATCTTCTTGATATTGTTGAAAGTCGGAAGAATAGTCACTGACGCATTATCGGCTGCTTTTGCCTCTACCTCTGCAAAAATAGCAGGTGTAGAATAGCTTCCCTGTGCCAGTGCACTTTCCGGTACCGGATTGCCATTTATAATGACTTCTTCCAGCTTCGCTGTCGTATTCGATACGAAGCTTCCCTGTGCCACCTTCAACTCGATCTCAGTAAGTGCAGTACAAGGTTTCCATCTGGTTCCTGTCGGTGCACTTGCGTTCGTAAGCTTGAATTTGATAAAAGTCGCTGTCGTCGGTGTGAAATCATACGTATATGGTTTTACCCGTCCACTTTCTTCCCCGATCGTCTCCGTTACTGCAAGCTTGTTCCAGTTGGTTCCATCCTCTGAAACCAGAATCTCTGTTGTTCCTGCATCCGGATAACGCATACTTCCGCTGTCCTTTGCAAAATGCATCACAATCTGTCCAAGTCTCTGCTGGGTTGCATACTCAAATGTGATCTCTGCTTTACTATTACCATTCTGGGAACTCTGCCAGTTGCTCCATGCAGTCGGGTTTGCTCCTCCACTTGTGTTATCACTGATTGTTGTTGATCCGTCCACAATTGCAGAAAGTGTATCTGACTGTTCGCCTTCCGGAATGCTCTGTGTCAGATTCATTACCTTTCCGGACACGCTGCTTCCAACTGTGATCTGCTCTGTCTGTACACGGATTGTTGCACTTACCGGAATTTCATCACCGAGTACATCTGCTGTCCCATTTACCGTAACAGTTCCTTCTTCTGCAAACTGATCAGCCGATATGTCATCCCAGTTTACTCCAAATGAAGCGGTCAGAATGGTTCCGTCTGTAAGAACCGCCGGCCTGGATTCCGGAAGAATCGGTACCGTTCCAACTGGTGTTGAGGTTGAGTAATTCAGAAGTCCTCCAACTTCATCAATAACATTTACATTGACTGTTACCTGATGTCCTTCAATCTGCCCCTGCACATTAAAGTTTCCTGACTGCTGTACCATCTCCTCTCCGATCGCATCCCATGTCACTGCTTTGCTTTCTTTGCTTCCATCGGTATAACGAGTTTCAATCGTTGTCGGAAGTACCGGGATATTTCCAGTCTTGACATAATAGGTCTTTGACATCCAGAAACTGTCGATCTCTTTTTCTTCTGGTGTGCCATCTGATACAGAATAAGTTGTGACGGTTGCTGCTGCACTTTCCAGTCCATCTGCCGTAGCTGTCACAGTAAATGAACCACCAGTTTTCGTGGACTGCACGATTGCCAGAACTTTTCCACTGAATGCTTTTCTGTTATCTGCAAGATAAGAATCGTGATCCGGAGAGCTTCCGTTATCTACACCAACCAGAACTCCATCACCTTCTACGTTAAATGTAACGCGGTTTTCTGCATCCGGAACAATATTTCCATTCTGGTCTGTCACATCAACTGTCACATAAGATAAATCTTTTCCATCCGCAGCAATCTCGGTTCTGTCTGCTGACATCTGCAATTTTGCAGCTTCGCCAGTCGTTGTCACGCTGGAACGTCCGTCTGTATTTTCAATGATATTTCCATCTGCGTCATATGCAACGGCCTCCAGTGTTCCATCCGCATACGGAACCTTCCAGGTAAGATAAAGATTCTTATGCTCGGTTCCGTTCTTATCTTCTCCCTCGTAAATCTGATAGGTATAACCTGCAGCTGTTGTTTTCTGTGTAAATGCTTTCTTTCCAAGAGACTGTCTTTCTCCACCTGCCGGCGTAAAGAACAACTCGACCGATGCTGCATCCGAATATACAACTACCGGAACCTTTCCACTGTTGTCTTTATAGACTACATTTTCATTCCATGCCGGAAGTACATGTAAGGTGTGCACCTGATCATTCCACTGGCTCTGATAGAAGTAATAGCTGTCTTTCGCAAAGCCTGCGGTATCCACAATACCAAAGTAAGAGCTCTTCGGTGCCGGCCAGCTTCCTACTGATCCTGCTCCGGTTCCATTCCAAGGTGTCGGCTCACCGATATAATCAAATCCGGTCCAGACATATTCTCCTGCAAGGTAATCTCTTGTAATCGTTGTATACCATGCATCACTTGCTACACTGCCCCAGCCTACAGCAGAATTATCATAGGATGTAAGCTGCTTGTCGGAAGTCTGGCTTCCACCGTTGATCCGATTATAGATTCCACGGCTGTTGATCGCAGAAGCAGTCTCAGAACCGTACATCAGCCATTCTGGATGCAATTTATGCCAGTTGTCATACTGCCAGCCTGCGCAATAGTTAAATCCAACGGTTCCACCTGCTGCATTTAATGTATTGCCAATACTTTCTGCTTCACTCCAGTTGGCTTTCAGCTTGTTATCTCCGGTTGTCATCGGTCTTGTTGTATCCAGCTCTTTTACCCAGTTCACCAATTGCTGGGCAGTTGCCGGATAATTGGAAACGCCACCGCTGATTCCTTCCATAACCTCATTTCCAAGAGACCACATAATGATTGATGGTGCATTGTATCCTCTCTTCACCATTGCTGTCAGATCAAACTGTGCCCAGGTCATACCGTCCCCTGCACCTAAAATCTGATTGTCCCCGTCGATTGTCTGATTGAACCATTTTGCATAGTCATTACTGTTTCCATTTTTTGCATAAAGCCAGGTATCGAAAGCTTCATCGATCACCAACATCCCCTGCTCATTGCATGCTTGGATCAGCTCATCAGCTGCAGGGTTATGTGTCACTCGAATCGTGTTACACCCCATCTGCTTCAGGATCTCAATCTGTCTTGCAATTGCGCGGGCATTTGCCTTTGCACCAAGTGCTCCCTGATCATGATGCATACATACACCTTTTAGTTTTGTATTCTGTCCGTTCAGCGAAAATCCTGTATTGTTATCAAAATCAAAATACCGGAAACCATATTCTGTATCGTAAACATCTACTGTATTTTCTCCAAGCTTTACTTCTGTTCTTACAGTATAAAGTGTCGGACTGTCCACACTCCAGAGCGCCGGACTTTGTGCCTCAAGTGTTATTTCGATTTCATCACTTTCTCCGGATGCAACAGTTTTAGCTTCGGTTGTCACTGTTCCGATTGCTGCACTTTCATCTTTGCCTTTTGGAAATACCGTGTGCGTCAAGGTTACAGCCTGTTCATCTTCAGAATCATTCACAACCTGTGTGCGGACATCCATATTGACAGTTCCACCCTGTTCTGCTTTCAGGTTCTCAGTCGTAATCTGCGTCCCCTCAAGATCCACATGAACCTTTTCTGTCATGGTCAGATTTACACTTCTGTAAATACCACTTCCGGAATACCATCTGCTTGAAGGCGTCTTGTTCTCCACCTTTACTGCAATTGTATTTTCCTCACCATATTTCACATAGTCTGTTATGTCAAATGAAAATGGTGTATATCCGTATGGATGTGTTCCAAGCTTTTCTCCATTTACCCATACAGATGCATTCATATAAACACCGCTAAAATCAACACGGATCTCTTTTCCTTCCGCAGCTTTATCTATGGTAAAACTTTTCCGGTACCATCCTGTTCCCCCTGGAAGATATCCACTTTCTGCTTCCATAGATTTTGAATAATCCTGTTCAATGCTGTAGTCATGCGGAAGCGAAACCTGGCGCCATTTCGAGTCGTCGAAATTTGCTGTCTGTGCATTTTCCACATCTCCCAGATTGAATTTCCAATTACTGTCAAAATTGATCGTTCTCTGATCCGTCGATTTCCCGTAATTGCTTACGTAAACCGCTTCCGGATCTGAACTCATCTGTGTCTGTGAATTGGATCTTACTTTCACCTCTTCACCTGCCGCCACAGGCAATGTCATTCCCTGTACCGTGAGCAATGCCGCAAGGCAGGCAGCCCCGGCACGGACATACCTTTTTCTTGTTTTCATCTTTTCCTCCAATGTTTTTATTCCTCTTTATAGACACAAAAAGACAGGGGGGTGCTATTACTCTCCTGTCTTTTTGTTTTGAGGTCTTGTCCTCGTTATGAGCTATTCCTCATTACGATCTTTATCTGTACTCTGATTCTTTTTCATGTTTTTGTAGACATTTATAGTTCCAAACCCGATCAAACCAACACCAACTATCAGAAACAGAATCGTCGCCACGATCATAACAAGCTGCTCATTACCATGACTTGTGGAAATCGCCCTGAACATCTGGTATGCCAGTGTCAGCAGATAAAACCCGGCCATTGCATAAATCGCCAGTCTTGCATTTTTCTTCCATCCGTCATTCTCCGGCATCTTATTCTCGTCCATAACATTTCCCAGCCTTTTCTTTTTATTTTCTTACCAGATATTTTCTCATATCAATTGCACATGCGATCAGAATAATCAGACCTTTGATCACATACTGCATATTCTGACTTACTGCCAGGAACTGCAGTGCAACGAAGATGATTCTCAGAATGAACACCCCTAAAACAACGCCGCTGATCTTACCGGTACCACCTACAAAAGATACACCACCGATTACACAGGCAGCAATCGCATCACACTCGTAGTTCAGACCTGTATTTGCCTGGTTGGAACCGATACGTGCAGATTCGATGAATCCAGTGATACCATACATGCATCCTGCAAGTGTATGTACCAGAATGGTTGTTCTCATAACATTTACACCAGATACATTGGCAGCTTCCGGGTTGGAACCAACTGCGAACATATTCTTTCCAAATGTTGTCTTATTCCACATGAACCACATGAATACAACTACGACACAAGCGTACCATACATAGTTCGGTATCGGAACGCCACGGATCTTTAAGAAACTTCCTGTTACAAAATTCTTAAAGGATTTGTCCAGTCCGGAAAGTGGCTGTCCGTTGTTACCGTTCAGCATAATGTACATCAGAAGAATTCCGTATACGATCAGCTGTGTTGCCAGTGTTACAATGAATGGATGTAAGTGGAATTTCGCTACGAAGAATCCATTTACCCATCCAACAATACCTCCGACTACGATTACGATCAGAATAACCAGTGGTATCGGAAGAACCGGAAGATCCGGGAAAATTTTGGTTGCATAAGTTACTGACTGCAAAAGTGATGCAGAAATACATGCTGTAAGACCTACAACACGTCCGGCTGAAAGGTCTGTACCGGTAAGTACGATCGTTCCTGCAATACCACACGCGATCGGAATGTTCGCTGCAGACAGCGAGATAATGTTAACAATAGATGCCACGCTCAGGAATCTGCTGTTCTGTGTGTAAGTGTAAATAACTGCGATAATGATCAGAAGATAAATCGCATTATTGATAAGTCCTTCTTTCCACGCTTTTACCTTGTCTGCGGAATCCAGTGCTTTGTATTCTGCATAGCGTGATTTTATATTTGCAAATGCTTTCATCTGGGAAGCCTCCTTCTTTTTGTTTGAAAATTACACATACTTTGCTGCGTAAGTCATGATCAGTTCCTGTGTCGCCTCTTCTGCGTCAATCTCTCCGGCAAGTCTTCCACCGGACATAACCATGATACGGTCACAGATTCCGAGAAGCTCCGGCATTTCTGAAGAAACTACGATAACTACTTTGCCGCGGTTCGCAAGATCGATGATGAGCTGATAGATCTCATACTTTGCACCGACATCGATTCCTCTTGTCGGCTCATCCAGAAGCAGTACTTCCGGATCGGTAAGAAGCCATCTTCCAAGGATAACCTTCTGCTGGTTTCCACCGGAAAGTGCACGGATCTTTGTCTCCTGCGACGGTGTCTTTGTCCGCAGCGCATCAATATATTTCTGCGTATCTTCTTTCATGGATTTTTCACTCAGATAAAATCCTTTTTTGTGTCTCTTTAAGCTGGAGATAACGGTATTTTCACGAATGTTCAGGATGCCGAAGATACCGGTTGCTCTTCTCTCTTCTGTCAGAAGTGCAAATCCGTTCTTGATCGAATCCTGTGCATTCTTATTGCTGACTTGTTTTCCGTCAAGTTTTATCGTTCCTGATTTCCTGGTTGCAATTCCAAAAATTGTCTCCAGAGTTTCTGTACGCCCACTTCCGTCAAGTCCGGCAATTCCAAGAATTTCTCCTTTTCTTGCTTTGAAGGAAACATCATTCAGGATCGAATACATTCCGGAAAGGTGTTCCACTTCAAGCGCTACATCGCCCGGTTTATTTGTCTTTGGCGGGAACTGATTGGTAAGCTCACGTCCAACCATCAGGCGGATGATATCATCCATCTCCAGATCATCTGCTTTCTCGGTTGCTACCCAGGTTCCGTCACGCATGATCGTGATCTCATCTGAAATCCGTTTGATCTCTGCCATTTTATGTGAAATGTAAATGATTCCGCATCCTCTCTTTTTCAGCATCTCAATGATATCAAACAGATGCTCTACTTCCTGCTCTGTAAGAGAAGAAGTCGGCTCATCAAATACGATGACTTTTGCATTCACAGATACTGCTTTTGCAATCTCTACCATCTGTCTCTGTGATACCGGCATCGTACTCATGATCCTTTTTGGATCTACATCAATTTTCAATTCTTCAAATACTTTTTTTGTGTCGTCATAGATTTTTTTCTCATTTACCATGACGCCGCCCTCTTTCGGGTAACGTCCGAGCCAGAGATTATCCATGACGTTTCTTTTGAGCGCCTGGTTCAGTTCCTGGTGAACCATTGCAACTCCATTTTCAAGAGCTTCTTTCGAATTCTTGAAATTAATCTCTTTTCCCTCCAGCTCAATCTTGCCACTGTCTTTGTCATAAATTCCGAAAAGGCATTTCATCAGTGTTGACTTTCCGGCTCCATTTTCACCCATCAGTGCATGGACAGTGCCTGCTTTAACTGTCAGGGACACATGATCTAATGCTTTTACGCCCGGAAATTCTTTACAGATATCCGTCATCTGCAGTAAAACATCCTGTTTCATAGCTGTCCTCCTGTCTCTCATCTTCTAATCTCGCATACCTTTCGAACCTGCCGCTATGCAGTTCCATCCGGCTGCGTCACAACTTTAGAAAAGGTGGCTGGCCAACCACCTGGCCGCCACCTTTATTTTTTACATTTTTATTTTCCTGAGTATTCCTGGTAAGGAATGAAGATCTTGTTGCTTACTTTTTCGGAAATATTGTAAGAATCTGTTCCATCCATCAGATCTTTTCCACCTGCTGCATTCTTAGCAAGGTCTGCGATACAAGCTGCCATACCATCTGCATCCTGTTTAACAGTTGCTGTCATCTTGCCATCAGCGATCAGCTGTTTTGCTGCGTCTGTAGCATCAACACCAAATACCGGGATCATCTTGCAGTCTTTGCCTGTTCCAAGGTTGTATCCCTTATCATTCAGAGCTGAGACTGCACCCTCCGCCATACCGTCATTGTTGCAGATAACAAGTTCGATCATGTTATTGCTTCCTTCGTTGTACTGGGAAAGGTTGGTTGTCATATAGTTGTTAGCTGCTGTTGCACTCCAGTTACCATCCTGGTCAACCTGATATTTGTCACTGTTAGAAGCGTCAAAGTATTCCAGTGCCGGTTTGCCGGCGTCTGTGATGATCTTATCTGCATCTTCTACAGCAAACTGTGTACGGTAAATAGCTTCTGCATTTCCGAGCTGTCCCATGAACATTGCGTAAGAGATCTTTCCATCTCCGTTGAGATCCATTTCATCAAAATGTTCTACTACATAGTTACCGATCATTTCGCCCTGCATATGTCCTGCTTCCGGAGCGTCTGTTCCTACGAATGCACACTTGTCATAGCTTCCAAGTACATCGCCTTCTGTCTTGTCATCTTCGATCGCACGGTTAAAGAAAATAACCGGGATTCCTGCTGCTTCTGCTTTTTCAACGATCTGAGAAGAAGCATCTACAGAACCAGATGTAACGATGTTGACGATCAGTGCTGTAGCACCTGTCTGGATCGCTGTATCAATCTGTTCGTTCTGTGTTGTCTGGTTGCTGTTTCCATCATAGTCCTGATATTCAACACCCATCTCGTCAAGTTTTGCATCGAGTGCTGTACGGACAGATGCGATATAAGTATCAGAATAGGTATAGTAGAATACTGCGATATTAGCGTCTGATGATTTCTTATCACTGCTTCCACCATCACTGTCACTCTTACCGGAGCCCCCGCATCCTGCAAGCATTCCAAGTGCCATCACACCTGCGAGCATCGCTGCTACAATTCTTCTTTTCATAATTTCGTTCCTCCTTGTATAACGTTTACTTGATGATACGAGTATAACAAGAAGGGAATAAAACACCCATGTGAAAAACTACGAGGAGTTTGTGAATTTCAACGTTTATATAAATTTTTACTTAATTTCGTCCATAAATGTTTCAAATGCCCAATTCTTTAAAAAGCTGTAGTCCAAATATTTTTCAGACTACAGCTTCTATACTTCCGAGCAGCTACAAACATTTCACCCGTTACTTTTCTTCAAATGAAAACAGCGCCTTCTGGCTCTTATCATCATACATATTTTCTCTTGTCACCAAAATACTGCTGGTTGCCGTCTCTTTCTTTTCCGGCTTCTGACCATTCAGTAGTGTATTGATCTGCTCAATCCCCAGGTATCCCATCGCATATGGGTTCTGGACGATCAGCGCATCTACATTTCCTTTTTCCAGCATTCCAATGGATTTTACGTTACTGTCAAACGCAACAACCTGCGTCCGCTCTCCGGCGCCAAGTGCTTCTACCGCATCCCCGACTCCAAGGGTTGTCCATTCATTAAATGTCACGATCACATTGATCTGCGGATTGTCAAGCAACATCCTCTCGGTGCCCTCTCTTGCGTCGGTGATCGTAGACTTCACATTGATGGACGCCGTAATATTTACCCGGTCATCCTTAAGAACCGTATCCCGGAATCCCTTTTCACGAAGCTGCCCGTTCTCCGTACTCTTATCAAAATTTACGATTCCGATATTTAGATTTTCCGCCGGATTACCAAGCACTTCTTCTCCTGCCATACATCCGGCTTCATAATTGTCTGTACCAATATAGCATTCCACAGCCTCACTGTTTACCGGACTGTCCACAACCACAATTCTGATTCCTGCCTTTGCCGCACGGTCGATTGCTTCCGCATTCTTTTCAAAATCAATGGCAGAGAACAGAAGTGCATCTACCTGTTCCCGGATTGCCCGGTCTATCATTTCATTCTGCGCCTCATAATCTTCCTCACCGTCTCCATCCGGTCCTTCGCACACCAGATCCAGATTATATTCCGCACTTGCCGCACCGGCTCCCGCATATGCAGACTGCCAGAAAGAAGAATCCATGGATTTTGTCAGAAACACTACTTTTTTCTTCTCGATGACGCTATTTGTACTGCCTTCTTTTCCTTCCCCAAGTCCGTCACCCGTCAGGACAAAAAACAGAATTGCAAGTAGGATCACACCTGCATCAATTGCAATAAATGGTTTTCTTCTACTTTTTCTCATATTCTTCCTCCCTGACCTTCGGCATACGGATCGTCACACAGGTTCCTTCATCCAGCTCACTTGTGATATTCAGTCCATAATTGCTTCCAAAATAAATCTTGATCCGGTCATTTACATTCTTGATTCCGATTCCGGTACGGTCTCCCGGCTCTTTGCGCAGAATCTCCCGGCACTGTTCTTCCGTCATACCGATTCCGTTATCCTCCACCTGGAAAATAATATCTTCTCCGTCCTCAAAAATACGAATCCAGATCTCACCCTCATCGATCATCTGCTTTACACCATGATAAATTGCATTCTCGATAATTGGCTGCAAAGTAATTTTGTTACAAAGATACGAAAGACACGACTCTGCCACCTCAAATGAATAGGTAAATTTGTTCTTATACCGATAATTTTCAATCTTCAGATAACTCTTTGCATGTTCCACTTCTTTTTCGATCGGAATCAGCTCATGCCCTTTACTGATACTGATACGGAACAGCCTTGCAAGTGCCGTAACCATCTCTTCTGCATCTTCATTTTTCCCGTCTTCACACATCCATGCAATCGCATCCAGTGTATTATACAGGAAATGTGGATTGATCTGCGCCTGAAGCGCTTTCAGCTCTGTTTTCCGCAGTGTGATTTCTTCCTGTCTGACCTGCTCCATCAGCTTCTGGATCTTCACAACCATGTGTTCAAACGAGTTGGATAAAGTCGTGATCTCTGTAGTTCCCGCCATCGGCTCAAATACAAAATTTTCAGCATTTTTTTCAAACCGGTGCATGTCATCGGCAAGCTGCCTTACCGGTGCTGAGAACAGTTCTGAAAATGCCCATCCGAGAAGAAAGACTGCTCCCATAACCAGACACAGGACGATCAGAAGTCTGGATACCGCACTGCTTACCTTCTCCGTAATCATTTCATCTACATAGCAGACACCTACAATTTTCCAATCACAGTTCTCCAGATTTTTCACAGTATAGATCGCCTGTTCCTGAATATGTGTCCCTTCTTTTAAATCCATTCCCTTCTCTTCTTTTAACCCGGAATAAATGAGCTGCTGCTGTGGATGATAGATCAGATTGCCTTTTTTGTCCGCAATATAGGCATAGCCGTGCTGCCCGATCCCTACATCATCAACATAATTGGCAATGTCAGAAAAACGGATGTCAATATTTACCTGTATACTGGTTCCGTCTTCTTTCTGAATCTTCTGGTAAACGGTTACAACCCATGGATAATATCCCTCAAACAAAGATTCTACATATGGTTTGGTTATACGCAGCCTGCCATCGTCATCTTCCATTTCGGTACTCTGAACAATGCGATAATTCTCTTTCAGCTTCTGCCCTCTGTTCCAGTAACGCAGAAGCTCCCCATCTTCACCACAGATTGTTACCGCTACTACATCGGAACGGATATTTACCAGATTCTGGATATATTCCTCAGAATGATTATTCTCATGACGCATTCTCGCCACGATCCCTTCCAGTATGATCCGCATATCCTGTGTATAATTCTCAACCGTATTCTGTACCTGTTCACAGCTCTGGGAACTGCTTGTCACTGCACTTTGCTCCATTGCATTCCGGTAAATCTGAACAAAAATAAGCGTTGCAGCCACTACCGAAATCAGGACGATTCCCATTACCATTGCAATAAACACACCGGAAATAGATATATTCCATCCCTTGTGCTGATCTGCTTCTTTTTTACGCCTGTTCATGTTCCCTCCTGTATTTGTTCGGTGATACTCCAGTCAGCTTTTTGAAGCAGTGGCTGAAATAATACTGATCCTTATAACCACACAGCTCTGTAATCTCACCGATCTTCATACCGGTACACTGCAGAAGCTCCATTGCCTTTTCAATTCGTTTTTTCGTCAGGATCTCAACCAGTGAACTGCCTGTCGTCTTTTTTATCAGACTGCTGAGATAATTCGGCGACACCCCGATCTCTTCACTGATGATCATAACAGACAGATCCTGTTGGGCATAGCGGTCCTGTATGATCTGCACTGCCTGCTCGCAGATCACCTCGCTGCTCTTCTTTCTCTGATCCATAAGCATTTTTTTAGCCTCCATACACAGCATTTTTATGATCTGAAAATTCTCTGCCATACGTTCCATTTCACGCATCTGCTGCATGGAATATTTTTTCTGAAGAACTTCTACACCACATTCCCCGATTGCCATATAAATAACCTTATATACTGCCGCCCCAATCTCGGTCAAAAGTATCGTACTAAGTACCAGTGTATTCTTGCCTCCATTTCGCAGCTTCTTTTCCAGATCATCCAGATAAATCTCCAGATCCTCTACCATTCCACCACGTAAAAAATTCTCCATCGTTGCTGTAATTTCCTGTATTTCTCCCTGTTCCAATCCCGATCCGTGCTCTGCATCGGAAATGAAATAGACACTGCTTTTATCCTTTCTGGAATAACTGAGCGCATTCATTGCCTCCAGATAGCTCTCTCTGCATTTTCCAAGAGTATTCACACTCCTGCTTACCCCGACCTGACAGCAATATCCCATAATACGCTCCACACTCTGAACAATTTCTTCTACAATAATATGTAAATACTTACCCATACCTCCCGGAGTCGTCGCGATCAGCGATACCACTCTTCCTTCCAGATGGCAGCTTACATAATGAACATATTTTTTCAGGATCATATCAACTGCATTTACACTGCTATAGCTTGTCTGATCCTTTCCATTTGCATCACGGATTCCGGTTACAAGCACCACATACTGCATATTATCCGGCTTTGGATTACGGATCAGCTCACATTCCTCTGCCCGCTCAAGAAGTGCCTCTTCGGACACCCGTTCATTCTGAAAGCTGTCGAGCAAAAGCGGAATAAGGAATTGCGTCTTGCGGATGTCCAGCTTCTCTTTTCTTTCTTTTGTAAATTCTTCCACTCGCTGATCCATGGCTTTTTTAATCTTTATCAATTCCGCCTCGATCTCTTTTGCTGAAATCGGCTTCAGCATATAGCTTACAATATTATATTGAATTGCCTGCTGCGCATAGGTAAAATCATCAAATCCACTTAAAAATGCGATCTGTACCATCGGGCGAACTTCCCTGACCGCCCGTGCCAGCTCAATCCCCGATAAAAATGGCATCTTGATATCGGTAAGGAGCAGATCTGGTTCCAGCTTTTCAACCAGTTCCAGCGCGTCTGCACCATTTTCAGCTTCCCCGACCACTTCAAAACCAATCTCTTCCCACTTTACCCTGCGAACAAGACTTCTTCGGATTTCCTCCTCATCATCAGCAACAACAACTGTATATTTCATATTTCTCCCTTTTTCACTTACTGTCAAACTTTCATCTGGTTACAATTTCTCTTTTTATATTATAGAAGATTCTTATCCACTTTTCCATAAATATATCTCCACTCAAATTTGTAAAATTCTACGATTGTATACACAACAATAATATAAAAAACGGACAGGCTGAATAGCTTTTCAGTCTGTCCGCTTTTTACATCTTCTTATGCTGTTTTAAAAATTACATTTTTATAACGATTCAATGCAGTATAAAGGACTAATCCAAGCACACCACATCCGACAACTTCTCCGACACCAACTGTCAACATCATAAACGGAATCGGAAGTGCTACTCCATATCCGTAACGAAGTACAAACGGAACGATTACTGTGTTAGCAATAATCGGTGGTAACGGTGCAAGGAAACGGTTTTTGTTACGAAGCTGATAAGTAAAAAATGCTCCGATCAAAGTTGCAATGCTTCCGAAAATGATATCCGGCAGGATTGCTCCTCCGAGAATGTTTCCAACAATACATCCAACGAAAAGTCCAGGAATCGCTGCCGGTGTAAATACCGGAAGGATCGTAAGTGCTTCTGCAATACGTATCTGTACTTCTCCGAATGAAAATGGTGCAAATACATAAGTAAGCACCACATAGATTGCAGCGATCATCGCTGCCTGAGTCATAAATGCTACATTCTTGTTCTTCATATGAAATTCTCTCCTCTAGTTTTGTTTTACGTGTGGAAGGTCACGAACACACGATTCATTTTACGCCGGGAATCGGCGAAACCCTTGTAAGACCTTGTTTTTAGGGGTTTTGTAACGGGTGTTAGTATAACATGGTGGGAATGAAAAATCAAGATTTGTCCAAAATTTGTCCAAAATGGGAAAGGTGGATTCCCAAAACAGAAGAAAGATGATGCAAAAGAGTTGGTTGATATCTTGGCAAGAATCCCAAAAGAAAGAAAATGTGAAGCAATCGGGATAATAAAAGGGTTTGCGCTTTGCGCAGAAAAAGAAGAATAGGAGGATACCACATGAATGAGATTTTAACAATTAACTATGAATCAGAGAATCCGACAGTATCAGCTAGGGAGTTACATGAAAAACTGCACATTGGAACTAAGTTTACAACATGGTTTGAGAGAATGAAAGAATATGGCTTTTCTGAGGGAAAAGAGTTTTTCCCAAAATTGGGAGAAACCTCGGAACAAGGTGGAAGACCGCAAACTGATTTTGAAATATCCGTAGATATGGCAAAACAGATTTGCATGATCCAGAGATCTCCAGAGGGAAAGCAGATTCGCCAGTATTTTATTGATCTGGAAAATGCATGGAACACGCCGGAACAGATCTTTGCAAGGGCGTTGAAAATGGCAGACAAGACCATAGAATCACTCAAAAAGGATAATGCTGTGCTGATGGAATAACCTCAAAAAACTTCATATTTCAGAATATATAGGAGAAAGACATAAGCAACAAAGGAATCGGATATAATGAGAATCCAGTTGGCAGAATAGGCTTTCAAAACTTAAAAAAACTAGCAATATCCGAATATATAGCCAAAATGTAGAAACAAATTAGAGGTTCCGGTATAACAAATCAATGTATATCAGCTATAGAAATTAGACAAACCTACATCTATTGATAATGGAATAAAATATGCTTTATCAAGACAATGGCAATAAAAAAGACGGGTAGATTATTCTATCCGCCTTTTTTCTGCCGTATATCATATATGACTATTGCGACAGTTGGTGATTGGGTACTTGCAGTAGATTTTATCACATAAGATAATGGTTGGTCAAATACTGGATCACTCTCATTTTGTGAAAAGATATATCAATGCTGTAAATTTTCTTGTTCTTCCTGACGCTCTTGCTTTACCACATAAGCGTTACACTCTTTGGCGAAAGCTTCTACGTTAAAAGGCGCTTTTTTCTTTTTGGGAATGATCTTAGGAATAGGTTTTCTTTCCTCTGTGTATATGGTATCGTCTTCAAAGTCACTTTCCTCTGCATAAGGTATATTATCATTATGATCTTCGGGATCATCTGCAATATCTTGTTCTATTTCTTCGTCAGTTTCCTCTTCAAATTCAAGATAGTGGGACTTTACGTATAAGACAGAAAGCTTTTTGAAGATAAAGACAATTATGTCAAACGGTATTATCCATAAGACGAAAAATAGCAAATCGTAAATAAGCCATGCACCAGTTGTTACCCTTACGCCGTCCAACTCTGCAAAACGGGATATAGGCACAAAAATGAAAAGCATTATAACGGAAACAATTGGAAATAGAAAATGAACAACATCAAATTCCCTGTCCCAGTGATTCAAAATGTATGTGGCGAAGTCATCCGAAAAGAACCGGAACGAGCTTGCTGAAGATGTTTCCGGTTCATTCTCATTTACATATTCGTAAGAAGATGGCAAATCATACCCGTAGTCAGTAACTTCTCTGTTCCGTTTTTCTTCTTTCTTTTCCTTGTGCTTCTGAATTTGTTCTTGAATCCATTCTGTTTGACGGTCGGCGCTTTCTCTCATCAGCTCCCTGTTATATTGCCGTTTGGCTTTCTTATACCGCTTTTTCTGCAATTTTCGCCGTTTTTTCTCATATTTCCGGTACATCAAAGACCGGATCAGATAATATTCTATTGGTGTCAAAATGTATTCCCCCTTTGGGTTAGTCTTAAATATCCTTAAAGTATTTACTATTCACCTAATGTTATATCTTTCATTTGACCAGTAGCAATCTGCATAATAGCATCTCTAAATCCATCTGCTTTTCCAGTATTATAATCTGTAAAAGGTGTATTTTCTAATAATTTTCTAATAAGTTTCTTAATTGTTCCAATTCAATAAGTATGTCGTCATAATTCGGAAATTTATCCAGTTCAAGTGATATTGGTGAAATTAACTGTTCCACATGCTGAATGCAATTATCAATTTCTGTCAACAGCTCATCAACTTCATGATCCGCTATAGGGCGAAGTTGATAAGAATCTTTTAATGCATCGGCCATAATTGTGTATAAAAGATCCGAAATCAATCTTGATACATATTTTGTTTCGTAATAATTTTCTAATGGCTTATAGTGGAAATTTTTTAATAAATGTTTAGTCAATTTTTATTGTTATGCTTGAGTTTTTGATAAGGATAAGTATTCTTCGAGAATATGTTGTTCATTGCTATCAAAAAAATCTAAGATATAAGAACCTGAGTCCATATATTTTTCAAATAGTTCTCTCTCTTTTTTTGTAAAAGGAATAAAGTTAAAGGGGGCTCCGTTTCCGGCTATAACTTCTTTTGCAAGTTCTATCTGATACGAATGTATATCTTGAAATTTTGTACTTTTATACTTGTCTTTATTCTCAACAATACTTCCATTTTTCCATGTAGTATACAGATTTGTTTTTAAAGCTTTATTTTTAACATTTATTTCTTTCATTTCAATCCATTCTGAAATAAAATTGCTGATTGAATCATTCTTAAAATAAATACATGGTCCATAAGCTTCTTCCCATTCTCCCGGTGCTGTCTGTGAAGGTATAATTTCGCCATTTCTACATTCTCCAAAGGAAATAGAAGCCAGATCGTCTAATTCAAACAATTTGACACACACATCAGAAAGAGTAATTTCTTTTTCTTCTTCTGGCGGATTATTTGTTTTTATGCCTAAAAGAGAATCAACTGAAGCTTTGTATTTTCAGTATGGTCTTGAAGCAGATGACGACGGGTTTGTCAGTGCACCCAAAAAGATATTGCGGCTTACAAATGCTTCTGATGATGATTTGAAAATTTTAGTTGCTAAAGGTTTTTTGATTCCTTTCGACAGCGGGGTTGTTGTTATTCGAGACTGGAAAATCAACAATTATCTGCGGAGAGATCGATATACGCCTACTCGATTTAAAGAAGAATTTGAACAACTTGATACAATCGATGATCGGTATCAATTACATGTGTTGGCAGTTGGTATACCAGATGACAACCACGTGGTAGACATGGTTACATATTCTGATCTGATTCAGTTTAGTATATTCATTGTTGCCCTTGTAGGTCTTTGCTATGAGATTTTCAAGGGTAAAAGAAAATAGCCGCCATTACTGCGAATAATGACGGCTGTTGCATAATAGCTTAACATTATAATCGGGTAGCCGCTTGCGGTTTCCCTCTTTGTGTCTTAAATATAGCATATCTGGCAGCAGGACGCAAGGGGTGAACGAAATGTTTACCCTTATCTCCTTATGATCTGAATCGACATTTTAACGTACCAGTCAAAAATGACCAACAGCTTATATACCGAATAATCATTCATAGTCTTCTAAAAATGAATCGTTCTGTCAGTTCATAGATTTGCTCATTTTTGAGCGGGTTTTCAAAACGGGACTGTGTAAGTTATTCTTCGGAGTTGCATACATTGTCGTCTGGACTGAAATCCAATATAAGCTTATACCCTATAGCTGACAGAATTTTTTCAGCATCTTCAAAACCGAAATTTTTCTTTGTAAGTAATTTGGTTAAACCTTGTGGTTTGATACCTAATTTTTCCGCAATTTCCCGTTGAGATATTTGTTTTTCTAGCATCAATTTTTTTATTTCTATAACAATTTGCTGATTGTTTTCATAGACAATGGACATAGTGACACCTACCTTTCTAAGAAGATTATAATAAAATATAAGTTATAAGTCAAACGAAAACGGATAAAAATAATACAGAATATATTACAAAACGGTTGACGAGTAACCCAAAATGGGTTATAATATAGTTACAAGTTAAGGAAAACACAACAGCAAAGGGTGAAAACGAAGTGGCAAAAGCGTACCGGAGACACCAGTATAACGCCGGACAAGGGTAAGGGGATAATGAGATGGTCAAGATACCTTAGATAGCTTTAAGACCTGCCGGGACTGTTGTAAGCCTTGAGAAAGGAGTACAGAGGTTATGAAGTATGATCTGAAGAAAATCATGTTGAATGCATGGAAAAATTACCGCCGGTACAGTATCAGCTTTGCAGAGGCACTTCACAGAGCATGGTTATCTGCTAAAGCAGAGGAAATCAATGCAGAGCGTATTAAACGAAGCAAAGAGGCAGCAGACGTGACCGAGGATACAAATACTTGGGTTGGATGGAAAAAGCTCGGATATGAGGTAATACACGGATCTAAAGCACTGTTTGGCTGTTCACTGATCTGGGGTTCCAAAGGAGATGGCGCAAGTTACAATGCAAGTTTCTTTGGCAGATCACAGGTTCAGGCGGTTGGATAAAGGATGGTGAGGAAATGGAAGCAAAGAAGAAAGAAATCATGCAGATGGTTAATGAGTGCAACAATGAACGGTTTATCAGTTTTTTATGCTCTATGATAAAAGCATTTAAAGAAAAATGGAAAATCTAATCAGTGAAAAACTGTTAAGTTTTGTTAAAGAAATCTGACATATAGGGAGGTCAAACAGTATGAAAAAAGAGCAAGAACAGGAAGAAATTGAATGGTACAAAGACAGAATCAAATGGCTTGCTGATAATTGCGACGCTTTAAGGCTATTAAAAATAGTGCATCGTTTTGCGGAGAATTTAATATAGATTGCGGTTAGACATCTAAAGCCTATATAAGTGGAATCATAGAAAGAGAGCGTGAAAAAATGGATAAAAAGAAAGATCTGATACAAATGCTTGAAAAGATACAGAATCCCAACCACCTTGCTATGGTGTATGGATTTGTAAAAAGAATGTACTTAGAAGAACAGAAAGAGAGGGAAAAGAAACATGAATAAAAAACAGCAGACACTAAATCCAGAGGCAGCAGTAGAAATGGTTATCAAAATGCAAGACCGGCAGACAAATGCTATAGAGATTCTATCAGGACTTATTCTTCAGTTTGAGCAGATCAATTATGTATTACATAAAATTGATGAGGCAACCTGTGAAACAGGTAAAGGTGTTGATGATGCCTGGAACATGCTGAAAAATCGGGAGGGAATCTGGCAGGGGGCAAACATTGTACAAACTTATATGTCATCATTTGAGAAGAATATAGCGGATGTAATTGAGCTGATCGATACAGAGGATATCACCGGCTATATTCCGGCAGAAAAGACCGACAGAGCATAGAAGAACCTTTGAAAACCTTTGATTTTTCGGTATATAGGAATTGTTTAGAAGTGGGGAAAATAAGTAAATAACCAGTAAAAACCTGACATATAGCCATATATAGCGAAAAATTTCATCACAAAGGGAAAATAAATGCCCCACAGTGCGGCAACACCACGGGGCAAAACAGAAATAACCCAATACACACACTGTATAGAGTCAATATGATTATACCTGTCATATTGACTCATTGCAATATTTGAATTTTACGTTCAGAAAGGAGTTAATATGGCAATAGATAAGAGAGGACGAAAACTTCCGAAAGGCATCCGACAACGTGGAAATACATTTGAAGGACGTTTTATGTATAAAGGTGTTTCTTATACCGTTCAGGCTTCCACTATTACCAAAACCCAAAAAGAAATGACCGATCTTAAATATAAACTGGAACATGGTTTGTACGTTAAAAAAGAAAAAATTACATTGATGGAATGGTATGAAACTTGGTTGGAAGAATATAAGAAAAATCGTGTAAAAATCGGAACATATACCAGCTATGAAAAGTATTATAAAAGCACAATAAACAATCGGTTAGGAAATAAAGAGTTATCGGAGATCCGAGGGGAACACATTCAGAAATTATATAATGATATGGTAAAAGAAGGGTATGCTATTTCAAGTATTAAGATCGTATCAGCAATTTTAAACGGCTGTCTTCAACAAGCTATGAAGAATGGCTTAATAGAAAGAAATCCTGTTAAATTGGCTGAATTGCCCCGCCAAACAGGAACGAAGAAAGAGCGAACAGCTATGACAAAAGAGCAACAGGATTTATTTATGAAATATGCAGAAGAAAGCTATTTATACCACTTTTTTTCTGTAATGCTTCGGACTGGTATGCGAAAAGGTGAAATGCAAGGTCTTAAATATTCTGACATAGATAAGAAACAAAATGTAATTCATGTTCGTAGAACTTTAAAATACATCGAGGGAAAAGGATATTTTGAGGATACACCAAAGACAAGAACTTCTACCAGAGACATTCCGTTGACTGCTGCCATTACGGAACATATAGAAGCTCAGCGGAAATATTGGGGATTTAAGGTTGTAAGAATGGATCAGTATTTATTTTGTAATGAAAACGGCGATCCAATCAGCCGGGAACGGATCCAAGGTGAAATTGACAGAATCATAAAGAGAATAAAAAGTGACGGATATGATTTCCCACGGATCACAAGTCATGTATTCCGACATACTTTTGCAACAAGAGCAATTGAAGCCGGAATGCCACCGCAGGTACTTAAAACCATTTTGGGACACAGTTCTTTAGCGATGACAATGGATTTATACAGTCATGTTTTGCCAGACACTAAAGCAGACGAAATGCAGAAGATAGCAAATGTATTTTAGAGGGGTTCGCCCCTCTTCTTTTTTGTCCAAAATTTGTCCAAAACTGCATAAACGATAATAAACAATGATAAACAGAAAAAGCCTGAAAACACGCTGTTTTCAAGGCTCTGTAAACGTAGATAACACTCTATAAACTTATTATAAAAGAAGTTTTGTTTTACGAGTGGAAGGTCACGAACACTCGATTCATTTTCGCGCAGCAATGAGTCTGGCGGCCATGCTTGCATGGACATCTGACGAATGCCGCGGAAGGCATATACTGTAAGTATATGACCTTACGCCGGAAATCGGCGAAACCCTTGTAAGACCTTGTTTTTAGGGGTTTTGTAACGGGTGTTAGTATAGCATGGTGGAGATGAAAAATCAAGGTAAGTACCAAAAAATTTACGACACTGGTAAACATTTCGTTCACCCTTATAATCGAGCCGACATTTTAACGTACCAGTCAAAAATGACTAAATTTTTCTCTATAAATCAGGAGCCCGGTCACCACTTTGGCGACCGGGCTCCTGATTTAAAACATAACAAAAGCGGGTGATGGGAATCGAACCCACGTATCCAGCTTGGAAGGCTGGTGTTCTACCATTGAACTACACCCGCATGACTCTTATTATTATATTCATCATTCAACTGTTTGTCAACAATTTTTTTATTTTTTTTATTTTTCCACTTTTTCTTTCCCTTACTTCATTCTGATGTTATAATGAAGAGACTCAGTATACTGATAGGAGGGATTAAATATGAAAATTACAGAAGGCTACATGCCTTATCTTGGATACAAAACCTACTACCGTATTGCAGGCGAATGCTCCGGCAATAAAAAACCACTCATTCTGCTTCACGGAGGACCTGGTTCTACACATAACTACTTTGAAGTACTTGACCGGCTTGCTGATGAAGGTCGTGCAATTATTTCCTACGACCAGCTCGGCTGCGGTAATTCTTATGTAGAAGGACATTCAGAACTCTGGTGTTCTAAAACATGGATGAATGAACTGATCGAACTCAGAAAATATCTCGGACTTAATGAACTTCATCTTCTCGGACAGTCCTGGGGCGGAATGCTCTCAATCGAATACTTATGCGATCACAAACCAGAAGGGATCAAATCCGTTATTCTTTCCAGCACCCACCCATCTTCCAAATTATGGGCCCATGAACAACACCGTATGATCAAATTCATGTCCCAGGAAGATCAGGACGCCATTGCCAAAGCTGAAGCAACCGGCAATTTTGACGATCCGGCATATCTCGCAGCCAATGAACGCTTTATGCTTCTTCATGCCGCCGGCGTACCAAAAGACACCGATCCTGAATGCCTGCGCCGTCCAAAAAAAATTGGAACAGACTCTTATATCACCGCGTGGGGACCAAATGAATACACGCCAATCGGAAATCTCAGCAACTATGAGTACCGTGACAAACTGAAAAATATCAAAGAACCGGCACTTATCATCAACGGAACCAACGATCTGTGCACTCCACTGGTTGCAAAGACCATGTATGACAGTATCCCGAATTCACGCTGGGAACTTTTTGATGACTGCCGTCATGTATGCTTCGTTGAAGATACCGACCGCTATTGCAGGCTTTTAAATGAATGGATGGAGCAAAACGACTAAACCTGCTCAGCGTGATTGGATATATTGTTATCTTTGGCTCTTCACTTTCCATGTTTTTCTATAACCGCTCGTGGGCCAGCTAAAACAAATATCACTCTCTTTTTGTATATCAAAAAGTGCAGATCCCTGTGAAAATACAAATCTGCACTTAGTTCATCATATACGCAAAAGACGCATATTCCCGACAAAATTTTTGTTCAGGCATATGCGTCTTTTTGCACTTTTTACTGCTCTCTGAAAGTGATCTCACCCGTCTCACTGTCCATAGCTTCTACAATCGCAAGTGATTCCAGCGGATATCCAAGGTTGCGGATGATTCTTCCGCCGGACTGGAATCCTTTTTCGATCACAATTCCAATTCCCTCTACCGTTGCACCTGCCTCTGTAACCAGCTGAATCAGCCCCTGCAGCGCACATCCATTCGCAAGGAAATCATCAATAATGAGCACATGATCTTCCTCTGAAAGAAATTTCTTTGCTACAATTACCTGGTTCTTGCATTTATGGGTAAATGATTCGACTTCTGCTACATACATCTCCCCTTCCAGATTGATGCTCTGTGTCTTTTTTGCAAATACAACCGGCACATGAAAATGCTTGGCTACAATACAGGCAATCCCGATACCAGAAGCTTCGATTGTCAGGATCTTGTTGATATTCTTATCTGCAAATCTCTTCTTGAATTCCGCTCCGATCTGGTCAAATAATTCAATATCCATCTGATGATTCAGAAAACTGTCCACCTTAAGAACATTTCCCTCTTTCACGATTCCATCTTTGACAATACGTTCTTCCAAAAAGTTCATCTTACGTTCTCCTCTTCCTTTAATATTCCATGTATTTTTTTCATTGTATCAGTCTGAGCCATGAAACGCAACCCTCTGCGCTATTTTACCAGAATCTTATAATCCTTTTCAAAAATATCGCCCGGTTTCAGTTCATTCCCCCACTCCCTGTTTTCCAGAATATGGTCAAAATCTTCTCTGTCACTTCTTCCATACCATGGCTCAATGCATACGAAAGGTGCGTGTTTTTTTGCCGGAGACCAGATTCCAAAAAGCGGTGCATCAAATTCTACTTCCAGATAAACCTTTCCATCTGCATCCGCAAGACCGATCCTCTGTGCCTGATGATTTTCAATAATAAGTGCATCCTCATCAAATAAATGTTCCTCAAGCTTCAGACATTTTCCGAAAAGATTTAAGATTTTTGTCCGTGGACAAAGTGCACCTTCTTCATTCAGGATGCTGCTCGTGAGCGGTCCTTCTGTATCAAATATCAACTGACAATCCTCCTGCTTTTCTCCTTCTTTCAAAGGACAGTTAAATGCCGGATGCCCTCCGATCGAAAAATACATCTTCTTATCATTTGGATTTTCTACTTTCCACATTACTTCCACCTGACGTCCGGAGAGTCTGTATCCTACTTTCAGAATAAAATGAAATGGATATTTTTCCAAAGTACTTTCTGTATCTTTCAGTACAAACCAAATCTCTTCTTCTGTCTGGCTCTCCAGATCAAATTCCATGTCTCTTGCAAAACCATGCTGTGACAGCGTATATGTTTTTCCTTCGTATACCGACTGCTTCTGCACATAATTTCCTACGATTGGGAAAAGAACCGGTGATGTTCTTCCCCAGAACTTTGGATCTGCCTGCCACAGATATTCCTGCTCTGTCTTATTGTCTTTTAGCGATTTCATTTCTGCACCTGCTGAAATAACAGTCAGTGTAAGTTCTTCATTTTTCAGTTGATATGCTCCCATTTTTATGCCTCCATTCCTTTCTGTATCTACTTTTCTGCCTCTACGCCTGCAAATTGCGTATTTAACAGAATCCCGGTTAAACAAAAAGCAGGAGAAATGCTGTAAATTCAACGTTTCTCCTGCTTTTCAAACACTGCCGCAGACCGGAATCGAACCGTTTTACTTAATCTCAAATACTGATAGAAAGGGGCTTTGAAGACTTCATCACGGTTGCGGTGTTCAAAAAGTGTTCAAACGTTTGTCGCATACAAACTAAAAAGTTGTTACTTTCTGCATAGTGTATTTCCTAAAATGATAATTACTACGACATCAACCAAAATAATCCCCAATGCAATATATACAAAAAATGCAGGCAAAATATTTTCAAGCAAGCCCATTGTCAATGCAAGAATTGCTATAATAGACATTCCAATTCCCATTGTTCTGCATAACTTCTTTTCATCATATTTTTCCTTTTCTTCTTTTGAAGCCGTATTATATCCGGAAATAAACCAACTCCCGTGTCCAGAAAGTAAAATAATAGAAAATACAGCAAATATCACAAAGACAATCCACACTATCCAATCAGAACCTGTTGCTAAATCTACTAATTTCATTTATAAGCACCTCCTTAAATTCCGTTTTTCTTAATTCGATAAACTTGAATTTGAAAACCACAATTTTATAAGTGGTTATTAACCCTCACAGGGTTTTAATAAAATCCTCCAAAAGCCTTGAAAATTAAGGGTTTATAGCAAAATGCTCACCTTAACTTATTATACGATTTCACACTGTTTTATTCTTCCCTTGGAAGCTGATAAGGGCAAACACAAGGGCAAGAAAATCTGATAACAAGATATAACAGAATGTGGCAATCGGAGAACTGCGACGTATGTGCGAATATATTATACTGGAGGATTTATTATATGGACAAGTACATTTTTGATAAAAGCAACGGTTTGTGGTATGAATTGCAGGGTGATTATTATATCCCTTGTCTGATACTTGCCGAAGAAGAAACACAGCCTATCGGCTTATGGGGACAACGCCACAAGCAGTATCTGAAAGAGCATAGGCACATTGTTTACACCACGATGCTGATTGATGGGACACTTAACCGCTATCTTGCAGATATTAACCAACAGGCGGAGCAAATGTTCCACAGATTGATTGAGGAAATGGTTCAAAAGCAGGGTGTGACAGAACAGTTAAAAGCAGAACAGCCTATGGAATGGATAGGATTGATGAATAACATACAAGCTTATGCAAGAGAAATTGTGAATAATGAAATAATTTTTTCATAGGATTAACGATACGAGGGCGAAGATGCTTCTACACATCTTCGCCCTTGGTTTTTTTATAGTCAATTTTTATTTCGCTTTGCGCAATACCAATAAAAATCGATGAATTTTTCCTTCAATACAACCGTTTTGCTCTAAAATTTGTTGTGCATACAGTAATCTGTTCTTGCAATTATCTACAGAGAAATTAGGAAATTCCCACTCTATAATATGCGCAAACCAAACAAGTGCACCTATATCAAAAAATTTGATTGGTCTGAAGCATTCCTGTGCATCCAAAATGTCAAAACCTACATCACAAAAACGTTTTTTAACTATATCAAGATACTGTTCTGGAAATGGAAGTTCAGTTTTTCCTAAGAGAAGCTCCACCAATTCACGGTCATTTTCAGCCCCAACCTGTTCAGTGATAAAAATTCCTCCACATTTCAAAACACGATGTATTTCTTTGGCATTAAAATCACCGTGACGATTAATGACAATATCAAATTCATAATCACCAAATGGCAACATATCCTTTCCATCACCTGCACGAAAATCAATACCGAGAGGGAGCAAGGTTTCTCTGCATAGCTGAATATTTGGGGGATAGGCTTCGGTTGCACTTGTCTTTACATAAGGATGGCGGAGAGATAACAAGAATTCACCACCACCAGTATCTATATCCAGCAGTTTCATTTCTGGGTTTAAGTAATCCAGTATGATGTGTTGATAATTCCAAGGCAAGTCCGTTTCTTCCGTATATCTTCCCTCAATGTGAGAAAAATCCCATCCATGGATATGTGCAACACTTTCTTCTTTTTTCCAAATGTCTATCAATTCTTTTTCTTTCATCGTAACTACTCCTATTTTGAATATTTTTGTTTTGTACATCAATTATAGGTGCAGCCAACTGACAACATCATAAAATAAGCTCGATACAATCTGTTGCCAGATTTACAACTGCACCGAGTAGTTACCTCGAATAAATCTCATTGTGTGAGTTCACCGCCTTTCGAATTGCCTTGTATCAGTGTATCACTTTTTGAACAAAAAAGAAAGTATCCTTAAAATGATATATTTCAAAACATAATTCTTGCCATTGGTTTTCAGTCAAATTTGTCTATGTAAGACCGCAAGGCAGGTTGCCCTGCGGTGTTGATTTCCTATGTCGTGATTATCTGTCCCTGTCTTGGGATTTCTTTCTCTGCTTCGGCTGAGCGTTCTGTTTGCCCTCTTCCTGAAGCTGTCTGAGCTTGTTACGCACACTTTGTCTTTCGGGCGGTCTGTGCTGTTTCTCGGCAGGTTTCCGTCCGTTCTTGACTGCCTGCTCCCATTCTGCAAGATCTTGGTTATACTGTGTCACAATAGCCTCTGCTTTGCGGTAAGTTTTCATAAACGCCTGTACATCAGGATAACCGTCATCTTTTAGAATATCGGGGATTTTATCCAGTTTTTCAGCAAGTTCGGTTTCAGTCTGCTGTATCTGCTTTTCCAGAGCCTTACGATCCTTGCCCTTGAAGATACCCGTTGTTTCTGCAAGCTGCTGTCGCAGATTCGGAAGTGTGACCTCCTGTATCTTCTTGATTGCTTTCGCCTGTTTCTGTACCTTTAGCATAAGGGTCTGCATTGTGCGGAACTCGTCCATATCCATATTGAGGACTGGCTTGGGTGGCATATCCTTTTCACGGATGATGGCTTGCAGAAATTCCTTTGCCTTGCCTACGATACCTCGGAACAGGTTTGGAAGCCAACCGTTTTCACGGATGGACTGACCGGCTTTGTCGTGGATTTCGGTCTGCTTGATTTCCAGTATCTTTGCTTCTTCAATGCCCGATACAAGAGCCAAATCCGCTGTTCTGTTCCATTCCTGCCTTGCGGTGTTATCTGCTTCGATTTCGGTAGCCTTGGGATTATTCTTACCTATCTTTTTTGTGGGGAGATACACGCTGTTCTTATCAAACACTTTCAATCGCTGTTCGGGATCTGAAATGTGGGAATTGATAAGCTCCGTGTAAACCTCTTTTGCTTCTGCTATGAACGCTTCTGTTTTGAAACGCTCGTCTTTGGTTGTGAATAAATGGCTTTCGTAAACTTCCCCCTTTTTGATAACGGTACAGCCTTTTCGGACTTGACCGTTCTCGTCTGTGATTTCTTTCTTGGTTCGTACCCTTTTTCCTGTTTCGTCATAAAATACGCTTCTGGTGGCAATCTTGATGTCAGGTTCGGGAAGCAGTTTCCTTTCACTGAATATGAGGTGGATGTGGTAATTGGTCTTGCGTTTGTTATGATGCAGAGCCGATACACATTCCACTCCGTACTGCTGTCTGAATTTGTTCGTAAATTCTTCAAGCACCTGCTGCGGGTCAAAGGTGGTGTAAATCTCTGGCAGGGCAATGATTAACTCCCTTGCTTCAATACCCTTTCCTGTTGTTCCGCTTCGTAGGAACTCCTGCTGGCTTTCCCTGGCGAGATTGTTCCAAAAGGTATTGTCGGCGGTACGATAGGTGGCATAAAGGTTTTCCTGTTTGGCGTGGCTCGTGATATATGAGATTCTTCCCTTGACATTGGGCAGCTTCGACATCTGAATGAACGAATGTCTTGCCAAGCTTTTGCTCCTTTCTTCGCTGAGAATACCGTACTCATTACGCAACCGACTTGTCGGGTGCGGCTGTCACAGCTATCGGTGATTGGTGGGACAGCAATGGAAATTGCGGTGCAATTTCCTCTGTATCATAGCTGAGGTGATGGTGTCCAAAGCTGTGATACAGGCTCCCCGCAGGGGCGAAATACCCAGAGTACAAATCGCAGATTTGTGCGAGGGGTGTATTTCGCTCTCAAACGCCGAGGGCTTTGGAGAACGGTCATTCCACTTTTCGTACATCATTGGGATTTAGTAAATTCCTGCCCTGATTGACCGTCATAAAACGCTCCAGTGTATCCCTGCGGATAATGGTCTTACGTCCGACTTTCAGAACAGGCAGTTTGCCCCAGTCCACCAGTTTTCGCATTGTGTTCCTACCGATACCTGTACATTCTGCTGCTTCCTCGATAGTTAAACCCATTTTAATTGCTGTCATTATACATCCCTCCTTTCAAAATACTCATTTTGCAACCCTGCGATTATCATTATACTTATTTTGCTATTTCTTGTCAACTTATTTTACAACCCATTAAGATTGTTTTTTAACTTTTATCGAGAAAGTAGTTGCAAAATAGGTTTTGATATGCTATACTTGTATTCGTCAGGAGGTGAAAACCTTGAAAAAAGAAATTACATTCACCGCAAAACAGGTTGGTGAACGAGTGAAAGAACGTCGAACAGAATTGAATCTTACAATGCCGGAACTCGGCAAGCGTATCGGAGTGAACAAGTCAACGATACAGAGATACGAAGCAGACGGCGTAGACCCAAAGAGAACAATGATTATCAATGGACTTGCAGAAGCACTGCTTACCACTCCTGAATGGCTCACAGGTCTTTCAGAAGATAAGGAATATGACAGCAGAACGCTTTGTGAAAAGGACTTGGAAGAACATATCAAGAAGTACATTGATATAGTGTCTACGGTTGTGAATGGCGAACCGCACCAACAGCTCCTTACCACATTTCTCGGAAAGATGATTGATTTGTATTCCGTTCTCTGCTACCACTTCTCCGACGCTATGGCAGAGGTTGACCGTGTGGCAGAAGATGAAGGACTGAAACAGTCTCTCCGCAGATATGCGATTGAATCGGGAGCGATTACAGAGCGAGTTTACCATAAAGAAATGGAAGCACCGATTGAGGATATGAAACGATTCTTAGACGGAATTTTACATATCTACGATGAAGGACGCACCGCTGTAAAGATGAGTGACCTTTTCGGGATAGTAGCGGAAGCCGAAGCAAGGCTTGCCGAAAAAGAATAATTCCGTGGCTCTTTGACAATGAAAAAAGCCGATTAAGAACAATCGGCGGATGTGACATTATTTACTTTACGCACACCATACGTCACAGTTCCGATTGCCACGGATAGAAAGGAGACTATTTATCAATGGCAAAAGGATCTGTAAGAAAAAAGGGCAAGAAATGGTACTACCGCTTCTATGTAGAAGATGAAAGCGGAAAAATGGTACAGCGTGAATTTGCAGGCACAGAAAGCAAATCTGAAACAGAGAGTCTGCTCCGCAAGGCAATGGAGGACTACGAAGCGAAGAAGTTCGTGGCAAAGCCTGAGAACACCATTGTGGGTATGCTGCTTGATATGTGGGTGGAGGAAGAACTGAAACCCGGCAATCTGAGCAACGGTACAGTAATGGCATATATGGGAACAGTGAACAGGATAAAGAAATATCCTATCGGCGACAGAAAGCTGAAAACGGTCACTGCGGAACATTTACAGGCATTTATGGACTTCCTTACTTTCGGAGGACAAAACCCTGATGGAACGACAGCAAAGGCACTCAGCAAAGGGTATCTGAGGTTATTCTCAGCAGTATTGCAGGGAGCATTCCGATTTGCGGTATTCCCGAAGAAACTGATTTCCTTTAACCCTATGCAGTATGTGGTATGGAGGGGAAAGAAAGAGGAATACGAACTGTTTGCAGACGAGGACGGCGAAGTTGACAATGCACCTACCATTGACCATCATCAGTTTTTAATGTTGGAGGACTTTCTGAAAAAGAAAGACAATCCTGCATTGCTCCCGATGCAGATAGCCTATTACACAGGACTTCGTATCGGAGAAGCGTGTGCTCTGACTTGGCAGGATATCAACCTTGACGGACAGTACCTCACAGTGCGACGCAGTATGCGATACAACGGGCAAAGGCACAAGACAGAGATAGGTGCTACCAAACGCAAGAAAGTCCGCACCGTGGACTTCTGCGACACTCTGGCAGATATTCTCAGAAAGGCAAAGACGGAACAGCACAAGAACCGCTTCAAGTATGGCGAACTCTATCACCTCAATTACTACAAAGAGGTAAAAGAAAAAGGCCGTACTTACTATGAAGTCTACAGCCTGCCAAGAACGGAGGAAGTACCTGACGGATACAAGGAAATATCCTTTGTCTGCCTGAGACCTGACGGAGCATACGAGTCACCGAGTACGGTTGGTGTTATGACAAGGTCGGCAAAAAAGAAACTGGAAGGGTTTGAAGATTTCCATTTTCATATGCTGAGACACACATTCACCAGCAATCTGCTCTCCAACGGTGCAGCACCAAAGGATGTGCAGGAACTGCTCGGACACGCTGACGTAAGTACCACAATGAACATTTACGCTCACTCTAAGAGGGAAGCGAAACGAACTTCCGCAAGACTGCTTGATAAGGTGGTCGGGGAAACCTAAACAAAAAGTTTCCCTTGTTTCGGCTCATAAGGGCAAAAACAAGGGAAAATACATAAGGAACGAGTATTAAAATGCCGATTTTCCTTGAAAATACAAGGGTTTCGGAGGATTGATTAGATAAACTGGAATTTATAACAGTCCTTCTGCTTTTACCCGAATTGCATAAAACTCTTGGAATGTATCTGGTTCGTCCATTATTGTTTCTTTCATAATTTTTAATCTCCGTTTACCAACTCGTCTATCCAATACAGCAAATATTTTTACGATTAAATTTTCACTTTTAAGGCTTGTTTCAATATCTTGATTATCAAACTCTGCAAATGCATTATAAAAACAGCGTTGGTCAAAAATTCCCAATTTTATAGCTACATCGTCCATATACGCATTTTCTACTTTTATGCGTTTCTCATATTTTTCGTCTTGGGGAAACATGCCTGCTTTCGACCAATTGTTCCAATAGCATCCTTTGATGATTTCTTTTCCATCATATCTTATTGCCGCCCGTCCCTCATGGTCGGGACTCTTACTATATGATGTTACATAATACTGAATATGACCTTGCAGACTTTGAGCCAGATATTCCGTTTCCAACTTTTTTCTTATACCACTCCATGTTGCCATTCATTATTCTCCCCAAATACCGATTTGTCTGTTTCATGTTATACACAGTATAATTCCATTTTATAAAATATTCAATTAAAAAGGTATGCGAATATTTTTTATTTTCGCATACCCTTTTATCACTTTATTCTTTTACATATCGAATTAACTCACCAATTTCACATTCAAAATAGTTGCATAGTTTACAGATTAAATTTGCGTCCAGTCTTTGAAATGGATTCCGTAAACAGTTCCTTACAGACGAAGCACTTAAAATTCTTCACAAAGCAAAGGAATTAAATCCAAATGGAATATATGTCTTTGAACCCAACGGCGAGATTATGACAACAGACAGCTTTAATCGCCGTTTGAAGAAATATTGCAAAGAAGCCGGTGTTCCTTATCATTCCAGTCATAAAATCCGCTTTTACAATGCTTCAACAGCTTTTGACGGAAATAATCTTACAACCCTTAGTTATTTAATGGGACATAGTGAGACAGCTACAACATTGCATTACTTGCGGAATGTCAATAAGAGGAAGAATGACAGGCTTGCTTTTCAGAATCTTGGTATTTCATCATAAAGTGTTCAAAGGTGTTCAAACATTTTAAAACAAAAAAATAAGAGAAACGCTGTAAATTCAACGTTTCTCCCATTTTTAACTAATGCCGCAGACCGGAATCGAACCGGTACGGGTATCACTACCCACGGGATTTTAAGTCCCGGGCGTCTGCCAGTTCCGCCACTGCGGCAAGAGATGCTCATACGGTTTTTGCGAAAAGCATACGCGCTCTGCACTGTCTTTTCAACCTCGCATCAATGGGCGGAGGTGGATTCGAACCACCGAAGCAAATTGCAGCAGATTTACAGTCTGTCCCCTTTGGCCACTCGGGAATCCACCCATTTTGTCTCTCGACAATATCTATTTATATCATAAATAAAAGAAAAGCGCAAGGGAATTTGTCCAATTCTCCTGCACTTTTTCCAAATTTTTATACCCAGAATGACCACGCTGCATTCATCTGATTTATAATTGTATTCAGATCCCATTTCTTACGGCTGTTGATCTTACTGTTCGGATCATTGATCAGTACCTTGCCCTCCTCTGTCAACCCGGAAAGGACGATAAAATGTCCCTGGTTTGTAAAATCACCCGGTCCCATACTGCAGATGATCGGATGTCCTGCCGAAAGCTCGGATTTGAGAGTGTCTTCTGACCAGTTTGTAAGCTGTGCAGAATTTATTCCAAGTTCTGAAGCTCCTGCAGTCATAAGCGTCCAGTCTGTTCCGACTTCATCTACATAATATCCCATATTGACACTCATATCTGCCACATACTTCGGTGTAAATGAAGTATTGCCTGTAAGTCCTGTCGCCACCATGGAAAGGCTGGTCGGTCCGCATCCACCCATTCCGATATTCTCGGAACCATAAGATGCATATCCCCATACTTCGCTCCACTGGAAATATACCGGAATATGGTTCTGGATTCTGTAATCTTTCAAATCTACCGCCTGAAGTCCCTGCGCACTGAGTTCTTCCTCTGATCGTGCTGACTGTTCCGGATAATCAATCACCCACTGCAGTGCTTCCTGATGATCAAACAGCCATGTCAGCAGATCATCGGAATACTTTTCTCTGTTCAGAATGATTTCCTTCGTCTCCGGGTTTTTCTTATATAATTCGCCCAGCTGGTCTTTATACTGGTCAGAATCCAGCACCTCCTGGACTTTCTCAGCTTCTATCTCTTCTGGTGTCTTTGTTTCTGTCTCTGTCTTTGTCTTGGCAGAGGATGTCTTTTTTGCAGATTTCTTTGCATTTCCACTTCCACAAAGCATCAGGATCACAGCCAACACGATAATTCCTGCTGCTGCAAGAATGCCTGCTTTATATAGCTTTCTTTTCATCCTTTGTACTTCCCGCTTGCGCCTCGCTATTTTTTTCTGGCGCTGCTCCGCTCTTTTCCTGTCTTCTCTCATCATATGTCTATGGTTCTTCCTTCCTTAAACGACATCTCGTTAATGTTTGTTCCTTTTTACGCATATTTCAGCCTTACTTTAACATATTTCTTCATGAGAAAACAGTCTTTTCCGACAAGTTTAGAATTTTTTAAGTTTAAAGCTCTGTATAATTACTCTCCAGAGTTACCTCGGTTTTGATCTCTGTGATCACCTTTCCAGCCTCATCTTTTACGGAAATCATAGTTCCACTTTCTACCTGTGAATCCAGACTCTGACAGATAGACTCTTGGAACCGGATGGTAGAACTTTATAAAATAATCGATTTTCCGGAAAATCTGTGAAAAAAAATGAAACAAAAAAACCAGGCATTTGCTGCAAGTTCTGACAGCAAATGCCTGGTTTTGATATGCGCCCCGCAGGGGCGCCCGCGATTTTATTTTGCACAGAGATCCTTCACTACTTCCCCTGCGATAATCAGTCCGACTACAGATGGCACAAATGCCACACTTCCCGGAATATCTCTTCTCTCCGTACATTTATGCTCTGCTCCTGGCGGACAGATACAATGGTTTCTGCAGCTGATTGCCATGTCCTCGATTGGTCTGGTCGGTTTCTCTTCTGAATAAACAACTTTCAACTTCTTAACATGACGCTTCTTTAACTCCCGGCGCATAACTTTTGCAAGCGGACACATCTGTGTCTTATAGATATCAGCCACTTTAAATGCACTTGCATCCAGCTTGTTTCCGGCTCCCATACTGCTGATGATCGGCACATTCATTGCCTGCGATTTCATGACAAGCTCAATCTTTGCAGTCACCGTATCAACTGCATCAACTACATAATCATACTCATCAAACGGAAATTCATCTGCATTTTCCGGAAGGAAGAAGCATTTGTGGATCCGCACATTCACGTCCGGATTGATTTCCAGCATTCTCTCCTTCATAACATCTACTTTGTATTTCCCTACCGTCTTTCTAGTTGCAATGATCTGACGGTTTAAGTTGGTAAGACATACCTTGTCATCATCGATCAGGTCAAATGCCCCGATTCCGCTTCGTACCAGTGCCTCACATACATAACCGCCGACTCCGCCGATTCCAAATACGGCAACTCTTGAATTCTTCAGTTTATCCATCGCCTCTTTGCCAAGAAGCAGTTCTGTTCTCGAAAATTGTGTAAGCATCTTCTTCTCCTTCTTCTCTCATAAAATACCTGTAAACTCTTAACCAATCCACTTCTTGTTTCATTGGCTTATTTTCAATCTTTAAGTTCCACAATCATTTCTCTTTTGTAAATATCTGTCATATCCAAAATATTTTCGTCAAAATTCGGATTCGTTGAGCACACCGCAATCCTTGCTCCATCTGTCTGATATTCTTTTAAATAATAAGCTTCCCGGATCTCTTCCGGCTGCCTTAAAAAAAACGGATCTCCCTGCTTCGGAATCTGGATCTCGCTGGTATTCAATCCCATCACAAGACCTTTGCGCGTCGCTTTTAAAAAGCTTTCTTTTAAAACCCAGTAGCGGTAAAACATTTCCGTCCGCTCTGCTTCATCTGCATTCCGGATTCTCTCATATTCAGAAGAACAAAAATATTTTTCTGCCAGCCTTTCATGATATTTCCGCATGTATTCGATGTCGCAGCCTACCCTCTCTCCGGATACGCCTGCGCTGCACAGAACATATTTCCCAGAATGTGATAAATTAAAGGACTGCCCTGCATCTTGCGGTATTTTGTGTCTCTCCTGTATCTTCATCCAAAGATACCATGCACCCACGCTTTGAGCCTGATCCTCCCTGTGCTTCAGCCGGTCTGCTTTTTCCTGTCGGAACGCCGGAACTTTTTCATAAATTTTTTGATAATTTTTCTCATTAAGCAGATCAGATATATCTGCCAAGAAAGTTTTTACCTTTTCCATTTCCCGGATTCCCCTTTTCTTTGCCGGCTTTTACGCATTTATCCGCATTTTTCACTATATAACACCTGTAAAAAATATGCAAGGAATATCCTACTGATTTTATTGGATATTCCTTTCCGGTTTTTTATCCCTTGTTAATCTTATATAGACTATGGTATAATGAATAAATCTACAGGCAAAATTAAGTTACTATAATATTTTTAATATGTATCAATTCAGAAAGGATGTGCAATTTATGTGTGGATTTGCAGGCTATTATGGCGCCGGCGATTTTAATAGAGAAGAAGTCATCGACCAGATGGGTGAACGCATTGCCCACCGCGGACCTGACAGCAAGGGAAGCTTTGTTGATGACTATGTAGCCCTTGGCTTCCGCCGTCTGAGTATCATCGACCTTGAAGGCGGATCTCAGCCGATTCACAGTGCAGATGGCAAACATGTCATTATTTTCAACGGAGAAATTTACAACTATCAGGAAATCCGTAAAGAACTGATTGAAAAACACGGATGTCAGTTCCAGACAAACTCCGATACAGAAGTTATTCTTCAGGGATACAAAACCTATGGCGAAAAAATTGCTTCTATGCTCCGCGGAATGTTCGCATTTGTAATTTACGATAAAGAAACTCACAACTTATTCGGGGCAAGAGACTACTTCGGAATCAAACCATTCTACTATGCACAGATGAATGGAAGCCTTTTATTTGGTTCTGAGATCAAGTCCTTCCTGGCTCACCCACATTTCCATAAAGAGGTCAACAAAGATGCCCTCAAGATGTACCTGATTTTCCAGTACACCCCACTTCTTGAAACCATGTTCAAAGGTGTATTCAAACTAGAACCGGGAACATACTTCACTTATGATGGAAAAGAACTTAAGAAAACAAAATACTTCGATCCGACTTATGCAAAGAAAGACCGCAGCTTTGACGAGACAGTAAAACTCATCGGTGAGACAATTCAGGATTCTGTTGATTACCATCAGATTGCTGATGTAGAAGTAGGATCTTTCCTTTCAGGTGGTGTTGATTCAAGCTACATCGCATCTACTGTAAAACCGATGAAGACCTATTCCGTAGGATTTGAAGTCGGCGGATTCGATGAGACAACCTTCTCCAAGGATCTGTGCGATATCCTTCATATGAGCAATGCAAAGAAAGAAATCTCTTCTGACGAATTTTTCGATGCTCTGCCGGAGGTTCAGTATCATTCCGATGAACCACATGCCAACCTTTCCGCTGTACCGCTGTACTATCTGTCACAGCTCGCAGCCAAAGATGTAAAAGTAGTCTTAAGTGGAGAAGGCGCAGATGAGATGTTCGGTGGATACGAGACATATATCCCAAGCAAATCCGGTGATATGTACCGCAAGATCGTACCGGCATCTATCCGTAAAAAACTCGGAGACTGGGCAAAACACCAGCCAGACAAGAGAGGACTTAACTTCCTCAAGAGAAATGCAACTTCCGTAGAAGATTCCTACATCGGCCAGGCATTCATCATGGACAACGAAGAAGCAGATGAAGTACTCTCTCCTGCATATAAGAGCAAGATGCGCTACCAGGACGTAACCAAACCGTACTTCGACCAGGTAAAAGATCAGGACGACCTTCATAAAAAGCTCTTCCTCGATATGCATCTGTGGCTGCCACACGACATCCTGCTCAAAGCAGATAAGATGACAATGGCACACTCCCTCGAACTGCGTGTACCATACCTCGACAAAAAAGTCTGGGAACTCGCCCGCAGCATCGACAGCAAATACTGCGTAGATGGCATGGAAACAAAAAAAGCATTCCGTACCTCCGCCCTCTCCCACATCCCAATGGACTGGGCAAAACGTAAAAAACTCGGATTCCTCGTACCATTCAGAGTATGGCTCCGAGAAGATAAATACTACAATAAAGTAAAAGAAATGTTCCAGAAAGACTTCGTATCCGAATTCTTCAATCAGGAATTACTGCTGAAATGGCTGGAAGATCATAAGAATAAAGTCGGAAATTATCATAGAAAGATTTATACCGTATATTCATTCTTACTGTGGTATGAACAGTACTTTGTCCTCAGATAGAGCAGTGCCAAAATAAAGGAATAGCCAAATTTCATGCTCGCATGAAAATTTGGCTATTTTTTTATTTTGATAGAGCGATAGCTCGCACAGCGAATGAACCGCCAGGTTCACGAGCTGTGGTGCACTGCTCCTCCCCTAAATCATTCGACCAACAAACTTTCTTATCTAAAACACACTACTCCCCAAGGGGAACAGCGCCAGCGCCTTCCCCGCCCCTGCACCATCCTCCCAAGCGAACAGCGCCAGCGCCTTCGCGCCCCTCCGCGCCAAAATCTCCCTTTTACACAATTGCAACCTCCCCCACATACTGCTATACTCAACTCACGGGTGCTACCATAACGGTAGGCGGTTAGTCCTTCACCAGAGGGACTGTGGACTTCCCCCTCTGATTACATAGAAACCTGAAACGGAATCCACTGGAAAGGAGGGCTAAGCTAATGAGTATTTTGGATTTCATTGCAGTTGCAAGCTTTGGCATCAGCTGCTTTTGTGCCGGATACACATTCGGCAAAGATTATAATAAGTCACAAAAATAGCCGCCCCTGTCTGCAAACTAGGCGACTATCTTTGATATTCTAAATAGTTAAGCGGGCTAACCGTCTATCGGTATCACCCTTTTTCTATATTCATACTATCACTCAATCATAAATATGTCAAAATTTTTCCACTCTACACCAACCCAAACGACCTCAACACATCCAGCCACATCGTAAGCGTAAACGCACTCAACAACGTCGTCATCATAATCACCCCGGAACTAAGCGTCCCCTCATGTCCCATATTCCTTGCCATAACAAAACAGCTGACCGTCGTAGCAGATCCAAGCATCACCAGAATCGCAATCATCTCTTCATTCCTAAATCCAAGAAGTGCCGCCATCGGCAAAAAAACCACACAAAATCCAACCAGCTTCATAAACACAGCAACAAGTGTAGGCTTCATCTTCGATGTTGCCTTCTTCATCTCAAAGGTTGCACCCATCGACATCAGTCCCATCGGCGTCGCTGTCGCACCGATACTTGATACCGTCTTATGTAAAATCGATGGCATCGGAAGCTTAAGTGCAGACCAGACAAATCCCGCCACAATTCCAATAATGATCGGATTCGTTGCAATCCCCTTCAGTGTTTTCTTTACCAGCGCCTTATCAAAAGAATTATTCCCCGGTTTAAACACTGAAAGTACCACAACCGCCATAATATTATAAAGCGGCACACTGCCGATGATCATAAGCGGTGCCATTCCCGCAGTTCCGTAAATATTCTGGATAAAAGCAATTCCAAGAAGCGCCGCACTGCTCCGGTAAGTCGCCTGTATAAATTCGCCTTTAACGCTCCGGTCTTTCCACAGCAGTGAAATCAAAGTTGATATCGTAATACTGATCGCCGTCACCACAAAACAAAAAAGAATAAACTTAATATCCCATACTTCCGAAAAATCCACAGTCGCCAGCTGTTCAAACAGCAACACCGGAAGCGGAACCAAAAATACAAACTTGTTCATCTTTGCTGCAAAGACTTCATCCATCCACCCCAGTTTTCTGAATAACATTCCAAGTAACATCATTAAAAATATCGGAATCGTTGCATTCAGACTGAAAATTAAATTTTCCATAATCGTTCCTCATCCTACTCATTTATACTTGCATATCGTTATTTTGAACTCTTTCCAGAAACCTGTCAACAGTACTTTCTCACATCAAAAGAATGATTGAGATTTAACACAATTTATACTATAATAAAATAACACTTCGGGGTATGGCTCAGCTTGGTCAGAGCGCACGGCTGGGGGCCGTGAGGTCGCAGGTTCGAATCCTGTTACCCCGATTTATAAGTGAATTTTTACTTATCATATATAGAAAATAAGCCTGGACATTCGCCCCGGCTCAGCATGAATATGCAGTATTACATTTCCAATGCAACTATTATGAAAATTTTTTATTAGTCTTTCTGTTTGCTTTCTTCAATCTTCCGCTTGGAATCTTTCCTCACTTCATCCCGAAGCCTTTGGATATATTCCGTAAACTTACATTCTTCATTCCCATACGTCATCTGAAGATCATACTCCAACGGAATCCATGTCGAGATATCCGCCTCATTATGCTGGATCAACGCCTCCAGCTTATCCAGTGATTTATAAAGCCTCGCCTCCTGTGTCTCCATCGCTTCCATCTCTTCAAATAATGCCTTCCATTCTGCACGGACCGGTTCTGGAAGTATATCCGTCAGCTGCTCCACCTTTTTATTCTCAACCTTTCGGTCTTTATCCGTCTTTTCAAATGCCGGAATATCTCCGGTGATCGCCTCACCCATATCATGGATCAGACACATTTTTATCATCTTATCCATATCCATCTCCGGAAATTCATCCCCAACCAGCATTGCCATCAACGCCAGCCGCCAACTGTGCTCTGCCACACTCTCCAACCTGCCACTTGAAGTATACGAATGTCTGGTGTTACATTTCAGTTGTTCCGCTGTCTTTAAAAAATCCAGTAATCTTCTTATTTCCATAATTTTCTTCCGTTCCTCCATAATTTAAGATACCAGGGTCAAAAGGTCAGAAAGCTGATGCAAGCTTGCTTGCAAAAGGATTTTTGACCTCTTGACCCCAACATCTAATTTAATTTTCCATCATAAAATAAGACAATCGAGTAGGCTGACTCCTACTCGATTCGTATACTTTGTACACTATCTCGCTTAACAGCTCGATGATGTACATTCGCCAAGTACAGATTCTTGTGCAAGCACAAATCTGTACTTGGCTCATCGTATACACAAAATCCCTGGGATGCTACCTGCCTCTTTGCAAATAGCATCCCAGGGACACATTCTTCCACTTAACTTGTGTACCATTTAGGTAATAACTCTGCTTTTCGCAGAAAATACCCTACTCTTTTTTCACTTTTTCGCGCTCTTCTATGTATTCCTGATAAAGATCCAGTGTCATCTGCGCTTCTTCCAGCGTCTTTCCTTTGAACTTGGATACTTTTTCGTTCTCATACCACTTTTCTTCGATACATTTTCTGAGCCATCCGACCAGATTATTGATGTATGCCTGCTCCTGTGACAGCTTAAAAGCTTTCCGGATCACATCCGGCTGGTTATCGGATACCTGAAGCAGCACCTTAATCTCCTGAATCGTGATCGGTTCATTTCCAAAAATATCAGCAACTTCTAAAATCAGTTTTTCATTAACCGGAGTTTTCTTTGCAGCCAGTACATTTGGCGCAATCTCTTCGCCCTCTTCTTCTCCGGATGGCATACGCTGAAGATCTGAATGATGGATACACTTCGGATTCTTCTTCACAAAGAAACGGATTCCTGTAACCTTTCCGCCCTTCCCGCTCTTAACCGGCTCATAATCAAAGCAGATCTCGGAATACTCGGATTCTTCCAGCTCTTTTTTCGCAACTTCAAGTACTTTTCTACGGAAATTACGCCAATCTTCAAACGGTGCATCCTTAATCTCTGCAAGCGCTTCTTCAAAACGTCCCTGCTCAACAAGACGTTTTACTGCTTTAGATGCATTTGCATCCACTACATTCAGTGTAAATTTAAGCTCTGCGATCGTGTATGGATTCTTCGGCGGTCTCGGTACGATCAGCTGGTCACACTGTTCCCTGTCAAAACGATAATACTGGGTTCTCAGGATTTCGTAAACACGGGTTGTGAACAGGGATTTAAAAGAGCACAATACATCAAGACTCATACGGGTATAGTCTTTTTTCAGGTTATAGATATGAGGTTTCATCTCTTTAGTAAATCTGGTTGTAAACACGCCATCTCTATATTCACATTTATTCACTACATTGAACATGATGAAGTTCTCTTTTTCGTCGTCCTCGATACTTACTACATGTCCCAATGTTTCTTTTGATACTTCTTTCAGACGAGAATAGATGGAGTTTCCTGTTATATGAAGATAATTCTTAACATCCTTGGTGGAAACCTTTGCGATCAGCTCACCGTCTTCTACATATGCTTTTGCGATTGCAATATTAAGAAGCTTTCTTTCAAATAATGATGTACTGGATTTACTTTCGATCAGCACATTGGACCGGGAGACCGTATCATGATCCAGCAGTTGTTTCTCTTTTGGTTTTTTCTGTGTTTCCTTCATCGCTCATACCCCTTAATTGTTTTCTTCTGTATTATTGTGTACTTTTGAGGTGTATTAAAATCCCCTCTACACCCCATATAATCCCTTATTGTGTACCATTCGGGGTAACCAACCCCTTTATATTGGGGATTTGTGTACCAAAAAGGAACACCCTCCCCTAAAAAGTACCCCATAAAATGGGGTTTCTGTCTTTTTTTACGTTTTGTGTACGTTTAAGGTGTGTATTGTTCTTTTCGTGTACCATTAAGGTACCTTTTTTGATAAAAATTGTGTACCAAAACGGTACGTCTAGGTTGATTATATACAAGAACCCCCCTCTTGTAAAGCCTTTTTTTAAATTTTTTCGACACTTGTGTACAGAAAAGGTAAAATCGCCAACCCTTCAAGTACACTGCGTAACCCCGCAAAGTAAACAACAACCCCCATATATGTACACCTCTTTGCCCTCTGAAGTAAACAACCTCCCCCGTTTCCGTACACAAAATATACCCCGAAATGCGTCAACCACGGGCTTTTTCAGCCCTCTTAATATAAACAAAGGAATTTTAATAAGCTGTTGTTATCTTTAATATATATATACATGCAAATTTTCACCCCAAAAGGTACACATCTGGCGATTTCGTGTACTAAAAAGGGGAAAATTAAAATTATCAGGTAGCTTCGCCAATAAAAATATAAACAATCATAGACAATTTCCCAGTAATTCAGTATAATTCCTCTGTGGATATTCTGAAAAAAAGTTATCCACAAGCTTGTCGAAAAATGTGGATAAGTATCATTTCGGCAAGTTATCCACAATTTAATAGAATGAGAGGATTTTTTATGCAACGAGAAAAATTTTCTTCAAGACTCGGATTCATCCTTATTTCTGCAGGATGTGCGATCGGTCTTGGTAATGTCTGGCGTTTTCCTTATATTGTAGGAAAATATGGTGGAGCAGCATTTGTTCTTATTTACCTTGCATTTTTACTGATTCTTGGACTTCCGATCATGGTAATGGAATTTTCTGTCGGAAGAGCCAGTAAAGTAAGTGCGGCGCTTTCCTTTGACCGGCTGGAGCCAAAAGGAACGAAATGGCATTGGTATAAGTATGGAGCTATGGCCGGAAACTATCTGCTGATGATGTTCTACACAACAATTGCAGGCTGGATGGTCCAGTATTTCATCAAGATGATGACTGGTGAATTTGAGGGAAAGGATACTGCCGCTGTTGCAGGTGTGTTTTCCGATATGCTTGCAAAACCCGGAACAATGACTTTCTTTATGATCATTGTTGTTGTTGGATGTTTTGCAATTTGTGGAATGGGGCTTCAAAATGGAGTGGAAAAGATCACAAAGGTTATGATGCTGCTTCTGCTTGCACTGATGTTGATCCTTGCAGTACGTTCTGTAACGCTTGATGGGGCTTCTGAGGGGCTTCACTTCTATCTGGCACCGGATTTCCACAAAGTCGTGGAATATGGCTTATTTGACACGATTTTTGCCGCTATGGGACAGGCTTTCTTCACATTAAGCCTTGGAATCGGCGCAATTGCTATTTTCGGAAGCTATATCGACAAATCCCGCAGTCTTACAGGAGAAGCAGTCCTGGTAACACTTCTGGATACCTTTGTTGCTTTGATCGCGGGTCTGATCATTTTCCCGTCATGCTTCGCATATGGGGTGGATCCGGGAGAAGGTCCGAGTCTGATCTTTATCACACTTCCGAATGTATTTAATTCCATGGCAGGCGGAAGAATCTGGGGAGCCTTATTTTTCTTATTTATGATTTTTGCTGCGGTATCGACCGTAATCGCCGTTTTTGAGAACATTTTATCCTTTGCCATTGATTTGACCGGATGCAGACGGAAAAAGGCTGTAATCGTCAATATCGTGGTTGTGGCGGTACTTTCCATGCCTTGTGTTCTCGGATTTAATGTATGGAGTGGATTTATGCCGTTCGGAAAAGGTTCCGGAGTACTGGATCTGGAGGATTTCCTGGTAAGTAACAACCTGCTTCCAATTGGAAGTCTGATCTATCTTCTGTTCTGTACAAGCCGTTATGGATGGGGATGGAAGAACTTCCTGAAAGAAGCGGATACCGGAGAAGGATTGAAATTCCCGAAATGGGCGAAATTTTATGTAAGCTATATCCTGCCGCTGATTGTATTATTTATCTTTGTACAGGGATATATCAGTAAATTTATGTAGGATAAGAAAAAAACCACCCTAAAAGGTACACAAAAAAGATCATGTGTTCGAATTTCGGACGGTACACATGATCTTTTTTATATGTGCTTTGGCACATTCTTTTTCAGCAAAAAAATCTATTTAAAAAAATTTTAAAATTTATGAAAAAAAAGCTTGCATTTTTTATAGCTGTCTTATATAATAAATCTTGCGTTACGGAAAACCGAATAATGTATGCGCTTTTAGCTCAGTTGGTAGAGCAGTAGACTCTTAATCTATTTGTCCAGGGTTCGAATCCCTGAAGGCGCAGTATCAGCACTGTTTTTGATGAATTAGCATCGGGGACGGTGCTCTTTTTTTGGATCTGTTTCTACAGATGGAGACATATGTAAAAGTAATCGTTTATTTCATTTGTGGAAAGTTACTGGATCTGTGGAAAAATAAAGGAAAATCTATTTCGTGTACTAAAAAGGGGACTATTTTAGTCCCCTTCTACTACATCTTGCATAAAATATTGATTGCATCCTTGTTCAGGAGGCATTTTTCATGTTCATTCAGATAGGCTTCAGAAATTGCATCTTTTTCGACCATGCCACCGAATTCACCGGCGGATACGATGCGCTGAGCCTTTTTATTGCCGTCTTCTGTATTCGGGAAGTCTACCATCAGGTAGTAGACACCGTCATCTTTATACAGACGGCTTTCTGATGCCTGGCCGTATCCAAGGATCTTGCAGAAGTCGATTGCATTATCCAGACTTGGAAAGAGAATCTGCCAGCGAACGGTCTCTTTTTCACTGCTGTCAGGCTCGATCAGCATACCGGAAGCTTCAGAACCATCTTTTTGGATGGATTCCAGAGAATTCTCAGCCTGGCAGGAGATCGACAGCATCAGGCTCCGGTCAGGAAGAAATGCACCGTAAAATCCCTGGATTCCATTGTCTGTGTTAAGCCCAAGAACTTCTTTCCCTTTCTTGAGAAGAAGATTCAAAAATTCTTCGGTACGCTCCCTGTCCTGTGTCAGATCTTCCAGTGAGTAGCCAAGTGCGGCAATCTCTGCTTCTGTGATAAGGCAGTTCATTCTGGTGTCGGATACTTTCCAAAAAGTCATATGCTCACCCCCTGATTTGTAAAATCTATTGCTTTTGTAATCTTATTTGTTCTATAAGTTATATAACAAAACGGGTATATTGTCAATATATTTTCTATATTTTATGATTTTTTCAGAAATATTATTTGTTTTTCATTCGTTTGATTACTTTCAGTCGGGTAAATTCTTCCCGTTCCTTCTCTTCCAGTGCATTTGTAATCGTATATACGAGATTGTCATACATCGGAATCGTAATATTTTTCAGGGCATTTGCCCTTTTCTGTGTCTTTTTGATACTTGAAGCCAGCCGGTACGCTGCATTTTCTACCTCAGAAAGCTTGAGTGTCAGCTCCTTTACACGGCAGAATGCATCACGGGCGATATCGATGGATTCTCTGGAAGTACTGAATGCATAGGTTGGTCTGGTATTTTCTTTTTCGTACTTCACTTTCGGGATTTCTGTTCCCATAATGCTTCGCGTCTGGATGCGGATAGAATCCTCGATCGGAACTGTATAGGCAAGTTCTTCTACTGTACTGATCCCGTGCTCGATATTCGCCCTCTGAAGGCACTGATAGGCATAGGTGAAGGTTTTATCGATTTCTTCCTGAATATCCTTTGCTTCGTCGATTAAGCCCATCAGCTCGCGGATCAGAATGTTCCGCTTCTTGTCCATCAGCTCATATCCCTGTCTGGCAAGTGTCAGTGAATTTTTCGCAAGTATCAGATTTCCCTTGGTGGGAAATGAACGTGGATCCATAGACTTCCCTCCTTAGCCTTTGTAGTATACGTCAAGAATCTTGGTATCGACACGGTCAAGTTCTTCTTTTGGAAGGATTCTAAGCAGTTCCCAGCCAAGATCCAGGGTTTCCTCGATGGTACGGTTTTCATTCGGTCCCTGGCCGATATAACGCTCCTCGAATGCCTTTCCGAATTCCAGGTATTTCTTGTCAATCGGAGAAAGCTCGTCTTCTCCGATAACGGAAGCAAGATTCCGAGCCTCTCCTACTTTAGCATATGCAGAGAAAAGCTGGTTTGCCAGATCCTGGTGGTCTTCCCGGGTATATCCTTTTCCGATACCGTCTTTCATCAGACGGGACAGGGACGGAAGAACGCTGATCGGCGGGTAGATTGCCTGTCCGTGAAGATTCCGGTCAAGTACGATCTGTCCTTCGGTGATATAACCGGTCAGGTCAGGGATCGGGTGGGTAATGTCATCATTTGGCATGGTCAGGATCGGGAGCTGTGTGACAGAACCATTTACTCCTTCTACGATTCCTGCACGTTCATATAAGGTGGCAAGTTCACTGTACAGATATCCCGGATATCCTTTACGGCTTGGGATTTCTCCTTTGGAAGAAGAAACCTCACGCATGGCTTCGGCAAAGGAAGTCATATCGGTAAGAATGACCAGAATGTGCATATTTTTTTCAAATGCAAGGTATTCAGCGGCGGTCAGCGCAACCTTCGGGGTGATCAGACGCTCGACGACAGGATCGTTGGCAAGGTTCAGGAACATTGCCACATGGTTTGCAACACCGCTCTCCTCAAAGGTTCTGCGGAAGAAATCAGCTACGTCATGCTTGACACCCATTGCGGCGAATACGATGGCGAAATCCTCATTCGTGCTGCCGCCCAGAGAAGCCTGCTTTACGATCTGTGCGGCAAGCTGGTCGTGCGGAAGACCGTTGCCGGAAAAGATCGGCAGCTTCTGTCCACGGATCAGTGTGGTCAGTCCGTCAATCGCAGAAATTCCGGTGCGGATATAGTTACGAGGGTATTCACGTCTGACCGGATTTAACGGAAGTCCGTTGACATCGCGCACCTCTTCAACCGTGATCGGTCCAAGGTCGTCGATCGGTTCGCCGATTCCGTTAAAGGTTCTTCCAAGCATTTCTTCGGACAGACCGATTTCCATCGGATGTCCGGTAAGTCTGGTGTGGGTATTGTTAAGAGACATATTTTCCGTGCCTTCAAATACCTGGATGATTGCTTTGTCCTTGTAGACCTCCACAATACGTCCCATTTTGTGTTCTTTGCCGTTTACGACAAAATCTACGATTTCATCATAAAAAGCATCCTGAACGCCTTCCAGCGCGATCAGAGGGCCGTTAATGCTGCTGAGGCCTAAATATTCAATTGCCATTTTATTTTCCCTCCTTACGCGTTCTTTTCCATGATGTGGTCATGGAAAGCATCAATGTCTGCCAGATACTGGTCAAGAAGCTGAAGATTGTCATTTGGAACATCGTATTTGATCGCAATGACACGTTCAAAAATATTTTCCTCCTTGAGGACAGACATTGGCATATTCATGGCTACCAGTTCGCGGCAGCGTTTGTATAAATATAAAATGATTTCCATCATTTTGTACTGCTTCTGCAGAGAGACACAGGTATCATCCTTGTGGAATGCATTCTGCTGCAAAAATCCGAGACGGATGACTCTTGCGATTTCCAGAACCAGTTTCTGATCGTCCGGAAGTACATCACTTCCGATCAGCTTTACGATTTCCATCAGGCTGCTCTCCTGGTTCAGAAGTGCCATGATGCGGTTGCGGTAGTCAACGAATTTGGGTGATACATTGTCGTGGTACCAGGCGGCGAGATCGGTCAGATACTCGCTGTAGCTGGTCAGCCAGTGGATCGCCGGAAAATGTCTTGCGTAGGCAAGGCTCTTGTCCAGGCCCCAGAAGCAGCGGACGAAACGTTTTGTGTTCTGTGTGACCGGCTCGGAAAAATCGCCTCCCTGAGGCGATACGGCGCCGATAATGGTCACGGATCCGTCACTGCCATTTAAGTTATGCATCATGCCTGCGCGCTCGTAGAAAGCAGACAGACGGCTGGCAAGGTAAGCCGGGAAACCTTCTTCTGCCGGCATCTCTTCCAGACGGCCGGAAAGCTCACGTAAGGCTTCCGCCCAGCGGGAAGTAGAGTCTGCCATGATCGCTACGTCATAGCCCATGTCACGGTAATATTCAGCCAGGGTAAGCCCGGTATAAATACTTGCTTCACGGGCAGCTACCGGCATGTTGGAGGTATTGGCAATCAGAGTGGTTCTGTCCATCAGCGGATTGCCGCTCTTTGGGTCCACAAGCTCTGAAAACTCTTCCAGCACCTGTGTCATTTCATTTCCACGCTCGCCGCAGCCAATATAGATGATAATATCGGCATCAGACCATTTGGCGATCTGGTGCTGGGTCATGGTTTTTCCGGTACCGAATCCGCCTGGGATTGCGGCAGTTCCACCCTTTGCGATCGGGAACATGGTATCCAGGATCCGCTGTCCGGTGATCAGAGGGACACTTGCCGGGAAACGGTAGCTTGTCGGGCGCGCCTTACGGATCGGCCAGTGCTGTATCATGTTGAGCTGTTTTTCTGTTCCGTCGGAAAGCCGCAGAGTGACAAGTGTATCTTCAATCCGGTATTCTCCGTCCGACGCGCAGCAGATTACTTCACCTTCCACATCCGGCGGAACCATACATTTGTGTACGATCGCACTGGTCTCCGGAACCTCCGCTATAATATCTCCGCCATGAAGGTAATCTCCTTTGGCCACGGTGATGTGGGTATCCCATAATTTGTCGCGGTCAAGCGAATCAACGCTGACGCCGCGGGTGATAAATGCACCGTCGCCCACATTTGCGATCTGCTCAAGCGGGCGTTCGATTCCGTCAAAAATATTGTTCAGGATTCCAGGTGCCAGAGTTACAGATACCGGACTTCCGGAAGCCTCTACGATTTCTCCCGGTTTCAGCCCGGAAGTCTCTTCATAGACCTGAACAGTCGTGATGTCTTTGTCCAGGGAAATGACTTCGCCAACCAGCTTTTCCTTTCCCACATAGACCATTTCCGACATCATGAATCCGGTGTCACCCTTCAGATAGATGACCGGACCGTTTATTCCATAAATAGTTGCTGTCTTATTCAATTCCTGCACCTCCTGCTGCAAAACTGAACTGATGATATTCGTAATCGACTGCAGCCTGGAAGCTGTGATCGATCAGAATATTACGGCCTCGGATTACAGCACGCATACCGCCCATAAAATCATATTCACTGATGGTGATCGTCATGCCGGTACGTTTTTCCAGTTCTGTCTGTTTCTCCTTATCAGAAGGAGAAATATAAATGGTCATCTCCTCGCCATCTGCAAAGCGTGCGGCTTCGCGGATTTTGCTGCAGAGATAGTCCAGATATTCGTCTGTTTTTGTAAAGTCAGAAAGAAGCTCCTTTACTTCATCAAACAGCCTGACTTTTAATTCATTCTGTGTTTGGCCAAGAGCACGTTTCAGTTCGGTTTCGGCTTTTGCCGCAGCTTGATTTACCTGCCTTCTGGCTCTTAAGGTCTCGGATTTGATACGGACCTCAGACTGTGCGGTCGCTTCTTTTTTATGCTTTTCAAATAAAGATTCAAGCGCTTTTTTGTGATTGTCAATGATCGCATTTCCTTCAGAACGGGCTTCAGTCATGACCGTTTCCTGTAAATGCGCTATTTTCTCTTCAAGCGTCATTGTCTCACCTTCTATGCCTTTCTAGTTAAAGTTTCAGTCCAATCGCTTCATTGACGTATGAGGTAATGAAATCCTTTTTACGTCCTGTTCCGTGTCTGTCCGGAATTTCGATCAGAAGAGGCATCTTTCTTTTTAACTTGATCTCATCGATGAGATCCGGAAATTCTCTTCCAAAGCGTTCCGTCAGAAGAATGATACCGATCGACTTGTCGTTCATGGCAGTTTCCAGCGCATCACGCAGCTCCTGCTTTTCATGAACTACGACACCGTCCACGCCGGCAAGCCGCATTCCGGTATAAGTATCCACGTTGTCACTGATCAGATACATTTTCATGATTACAGTCTGCTGATGATCATGAAGGAGATGATAAGACCGTACAGGCATACACCTTCTGCAAGACCTACGAAGATAAGGGATTTACCAAGGACGCTGGAATCCTCGCTGATAGCTCCAAGAGCTGCGCTTGCTGCACTTGCTACGGCAATACCGCCACCGATGCAGGAAAGACCGGTAACAAGAGCTGCTGCAATGTAACCAAGACCGGTTGCAAGGCCTGCGCCTGAGGCAGCGGCGTCTGCCGCATGTACCGGTACACTTCCAAAGAGCATGATCCCTGCTACAAGGAAGGTTCCAAAGTAAGAAAGAACATTGAAGGCAAGTGCACATTTATAACGTCCTTTATTTTTTTCTCCGAGCAGGTAATATCCGAATGGAATGAAAATGCTTAAAACCAGTGCGGCAATGAGAATAAGTTTAGTTGCTAAAGTCATGATAATTTCCTCCTAAAATGAAAAACTAATTTTTTGCAGTACCTGTATAAGGTTTAAATTCGCGGCCGCTGCCTTTGTAGAAACGGCTGAACATCTCGTAATAGACAAGTCTCAGGACCTGGATTCCAACGATCAGTCCTTCGAATCCACATACAAACAGGTTGCCGAGTACGATCACTACCCAGTTAATATGCCCGCTTTCGGCACCGGCAAGCATCAGTACAACCTCCATGATGGAAGCGTGGCTGACTGCGAATGCACCGATACGGATAAAGGAAAGCGTATTTGAAAAATAGCTGAGCAGGGTTTCAAATAATTCAAAGAATGCCTGGGTGACAAACATTGCTTTGCTTTGTTCCATTTTTTCGGTTTTCTTTTTGATCTTGTTCGTCAGCGGCTCTTTCAGTGCGATCAGAAGAAGCGGTACTCCGAACATCACTGCAAGAACGATTCCACCCGGCAGAGAGTGACCTGTCATGAAAAGAACGATGCAGGTAACTGCTGCCCCGTAGAATATCAGCCCTGCCACGCCGTTTGCATCAAACCAGGTTGCTTCGGTATCTTTGGCACGGATGCCGTTGATAATATGGAAGATCATAGAAATCAGGATGATTCCCATACCAAAAGCAATCGATACGATAAATACGGTATTCAGTTTTCCGATAAACGGTAAGGTGGTCATATGATTGATCGGTCGGATCCATTTGGCTTCTATAATGTCTTCAAATCCAAACACACTTCCAAACATAAATCCAAAGAAGGTGGAGAAGATTCCGGCAAGTGATACGATTCCGGCAAGGTTCATTTTCTTTGTGAAATACAGGATCGCACCGCCGATAAAGAGCAGCAGCCCCTGACCGACATCCCCGAACATGGCGCCGAAGATAAAGCTGTACATGATACCTACAAAAATGGTCGGATCCATCTCACCGCTCTTGGGAAGTCCGTACATCTTGATGAACATTTCAAATGGTTTGAAAAGCTTTGGATTCTCAAGCTTGGTAGGAGGTTCTCCAAAATACTGTTCCCGGTCCTCTTCTACTACGATATAAACCTTGTCATCTCCCTGTGCCTCTTTGATAAATGCATTTGCATCTTCTTCGGACATCCAGCCGCAGAGGATGTAGTATTCTTCCTGTTCGTCTGTCTCGGTTCGTGCTGCAAATTTCCGGATATCAAAGTTATCGGAAAAACGTTCCAGCTGAATTCTTGCACCGAGTAGTCTGGAAGCGTTCTTGCGGAACATCTCCTGACGTTTATCCTTCACTGCCTGGATTTCATCGGTCAGATTCTGGACTTCTTTATCCAGGCTCCGGTAAGCTTCCAGCGGGGTTCCGCCAAAGTCTTCCAGCAGATCGACTTTTTCAAAGTGGAGAGACCGCATGATCGAATCGACCTTTCCTGCATCAGCATCCGATACAAAATAAACGCCATAGACATAAGAGGCATCTCTGGAGCCTTCCAGAAATAATGCATCAATGTCTTCAAGAAGCGCTTTTTCCAGCCGGTGATAATAATCCACATTGATTTTTCCAAATTTTGTGCGGATGTATTTGTACTGCATGATCTCATGCAGGTCAAAATCCAGAGAAGTAAAAGGTTCCAGGACTTTCATACGTGCCTGGATATTCTCTCTCTTTTTTTTCAGTTCTTCTTTTTGCTGCTGCAGATCCATGTAGTCATGATTGATAGAACGAATCATCTCAAGGATCTCGTCTTCGCTCTGATCAAAGGATGGCTCTGCTGGCATGTCTTTCATATATCCCAGAAACTGTGTCACTTTTGCGAGTGGATCACGGTAAGGGTTCATTTCCAGAAATGGCATCAGATTATCTACTGTCTTGAGCTCCGTAAGTGCATTTTCAAGCTGCATCTCATATTTGGAAAGATACCGGTTTGTCATGCGGTCGATGTCGGCGCGTGGTCCGGTAATGCTCAGGAACTTCATCTTAACAATCATTTCGCTGTTCCTCCTATATAAGTTAATGTCTCACGTGCAGGAAGTCCGTAGCGAACACATTCGAGCACAGTTGTAAGCTTATCAAGCTCCTCCTCTTTCAGAAAAAGATAGGTATTCACGGTTGCGATGGAATAAGGGTTACTTCTTCTGTCTGCCAGGTAGAGACGGTACAGGCAGTCTTTGTAAATCGTCTCGATGGACGCTGGTGTCTGAGTATCGGTGTGACGCAGATAAGGCGTTCTGGTAACCAGCTTTAAAAATTCATCGACAGACGGTGCTTCTACAAGATCCTTCAGCTGATCTACATGAATCCGGTAGTGTATCGGGATCAGCAGTGTGGAAATATCCGGCGGAAGCATGTTGTAATATTTTTTTGCACGGTAGATCCACTGCAGGTTCAGCAGGTCGATCTTTGCTCCGGCATCTCTGGTGAAAATTTCCAGTTCCTTATGCTTCAGAATCTTTTTGCGTTTCTTCCACATGGTTGTAAAATAGTACAGATTCAGTGCCAGATCGTAATCAAAAAGGGTAGGGTTCTCCGCATTTTCCAGACGTTTTAACGGCGCATAGTATTCTGTGCCCTTTAAATTTTCCACCAGCTCACCGATATTCCCCGAAGTGATCAGTTTATCGATGGAGAGATCCGAATATTTGTCGAAGAATATTTTCTTATGATCCAGATCAAAAGGCTTCTGATAGTGGTTGAATACAATACGCAGACAATAGTTGATCAGATTCATCTCGTAGCGCTTCAGATAAAGCTCCAGGAATTTTTTCTGATCCATTCCGGAAAAACGGTACAGGCGTGTATAATCACTGTAAAGTGACTGCACAAGAAGCTTCTCAATCTCACCGCGGTGAAGACGGTTTTCGTCCATATCTGCAAGGACATTCCGATATCCGGGATGTTCTTTGAGATAAGCAGCAACTTCGGTTACTGTATGAAATGCGGCGATATTCTGGAAATCTTCATCAGTGAGCAGTTTCGCCTGCATGGCGCGTACTTTTGTTACGATGCCACTGTATGCAAGTAAATTTCCCATATGCTATCCCTCTATGATACGTCTGACAATTTTCTCGGCATATGCCGTATGCTTCTCTTCAAAATCTTTTTTAAGTTCTTCGATCGCTGTCTGGTTCTTACGGTTCTGCCTTGCAAGAATCTCATCCATCTGACGGTTTAATCCTTTGTGGATATCGTTCAGCTCCTTTTGGGTGTGATCTTCAAGTTGTTTGTCGAACTGATTGCGTTCATTTTGAATGCGTTCTTCCAGTTCTGATTTTTCCAGTTCCGCGTGTTCCACAACAGCTTCGGCTGCGTGTTCGATTTCGGAGAGCTTTTTAACAATATGATCCATTGTCCGACTCCTTTCTTAGAAATTATTTATACATTTTTAATAATGCATACATATTCTACTACTTTAAATTAGAAAAATCTACTAAATAATAAGAGAATATCATAAGAATATTTTATACAAAACTTATAAAATATATTTTTGGGTTTTCAAATATTTCAGAATAGTATAAAATAAATAAGGTTATACATATTTTCACTAAAGGAAGAGAAAGATATATGAGGTTAAGAAATGTACCGGGAGCAGATGCTTATCTGACAGCTCATCCCCTTGTAATTAAAAATGAGACCAGATATCGCGGCACCTGGAAAGAGACTTTTCAGAATCCGGAGAATCCGATCCATATTGAGATCGGGATGGGAAAAGGACAGTTTCTTCTGACACTTGCAAAGGAGAATCCATCCATCAACTATATCGGTATCGAACGTTATTCAAGCGTACTGCTTCGGGCGCTGGAACGCTTTGACAATGACGAGGAATACAAGGATGTCAACAATATTCGTTTTATCTGTATGGATGCGACAAATCTGCCGGAGGTTTTTGCTGTCGGAGAGATTGACAAGATTTATCTGAATTTTTCAGATCCGTGGCCGAAAGCACGTCATGCAAAGCGCAGACTTACTTCCAAGCAGTTTTTTGAGCGGTATGACAAGATCCTTGCCTTTGACGGAGTCGTTGAATTTAAGACAGACAACAGAGAGCTGTTTGACTTTTCACTGGAGCAGGTGGAGTTGGCAGGCTGGGTACTTCTGGCGAAGACCTATGATCTTCACAATGATCCGACACTCAGCAGAGGGAATGTTATGACTGAGTACGAGGAGAAATTTTCCGGGCAGGGACATCCGATCCATAAACTGATCGCAATGCGCCAGTAAGACAATTGAATAAAATGCAACAGGCAGATCATAAAGGCGCTGAGTGCGTAAGATGATTCCTGGCAATATAAGAGACAGCAGATACGGAGCAATCCGCACATCGGCTGTCTTTTTGCATATATTGTAGAAAGAGGAAGTCAGGAAGGAACAGATATGCGGAAAAAGCATCATTTTCAGAATTGTATGCGGGGGTTTTGCTATAAGAATCCAAGATTTAATAAAAAGCTGATCTGTTTCAGAAATTCTTTTCAGGAAGTCTATAAAATCTTAAACCCGAAATGTGGATGCCACTAATCCAGTCCTTTTTACATAGCCTGAGATGGCAGAAATGAGGAAAGTGTATGGGTATCGCATTGATCACGAAGGATTATGAAAATACAGTCGGAAAGCAGAGGATGCCGGTAATTGTGGAGTTTTACGCATCATGGTGTCCAAAGTGCGGAATGATGTATCCTGTTGTGGAAAGGATTGCCAGCCGGTATCAGGGAAAATGGATTTTTTATAAGATTGATATTGATATATCGAAAGAGATTGCAGAGTATATAGGCATTGAGATCGTACCGACGTTTGTGGTGTACAGAGATGGAAAAATCTGTGGATATACAACCGGAGTTCTTCCAGAAGAAACTCTGGAAGAACGAATCCGGGAAATGTTAAGAAAATAATTGGTGGAATCAATTATTCGTATGATGAATATTTTGCGCAGATTGCATTGACTTGCTATGTTAAAATTCGAATACAGCAACACCGTATGGCGGAAGATCGTAACCAAATGAATATGGTCTTCCATCACATTCCTGTTTCTTTGCTTTATATACTGCCGGGCGGGCTTTTCCGCTTCCGCCATACTGCAATTCATCACTGTTCAGTACCAGGCGGTACTGTTTGCCGCGCGGTACACCGACACGGTACTCCGGTCGTTCGATCGGTGTGAAGTTACATACGAATAAAAGGTTCTTTTTTGCGCCCTTTGAATGACGGATGAAGCTGTAAATACTTCGTGAGCTGTCATCTGCATTGACCCATTCAAAGCCTTCCATGCAGGTATCCTGTTCATACATGGCTTTGTTGTGTGTGTAAAGATGCAGCAGGTCACGGTAGAAATTCTGGAGTGCCTGATGCTCCGGCTCTGCAAGGAGATACCAGTCAAGCTCACGCGCCTCGCTCCACTCGCGGAGCTGTCCGAAATCCTGTCCCATGAAGAGAAGTTTCTTTCCAGGATGTCCCATCATGAAAGCATAACCGACCTTCAGGTTGGCGAATTTCTCAAATCCAAGACCAGGCATCTTATTGAGCATAGAGCATTTTAGATGTACCACTTCATCATGTGATAATACAAGAATATAATTCTCGCTGTATGCATAGGTTAAGGCAAATGTCATACCGTAGTGGTCGCCTTTGCGGAAATATGGATCCAGCTTCATGTATTCGGTAAAGTCATGCATCCATCCCATGTTCCACTTCAGGCTGAATCCAAGACCATCATCTTCCGGTTTTCCTGTTACTTTTGGCCATGCAGTGGATTCTTCTGCGATCATCAGTGCGCCAGGGTTACGTCCGGTAGTAACGGAATTCAGATGCTTGAAAAATTCGATTGCTTCCAGATTCTCATTGCTGCCGTATTTGTTGGCGATCCACTGACCGTCTTCTTTACCGTAATCAAGATACAGCATGGAAGCAACAGCATCTACGCGGAGACCATCGATGTGATAATGTTCGATCCAGAACAGTGCGTTGGCGATCAGGAAGTTCTTAACTTCTGATTTACCATAATCGAAGATCTTGGTTCCCCAGTCCGGATGTTCCCCCTTCTTAGGATCTGCATATTCAAAGGTAGCTGTGCCGTCAAAGTCAGCGAGTCCGTGTGCATCGCGTGGAAAATGTGCCGGTACCCAGTCAAGGATTACGCCAATCTTATTCTTATGGAAGTAATTGATCATATATGCGAAATCTTCCGGCGTACCATAACGGGAGGTCGGAGCATAATATCCGGTCACCTGATATCCCCAGGAGCCGTCAAATGGGTATTCTGAAATTCCCATCAGTTCGATATGAGTATACCCCATCTTTTTTATGTAGTCTGTAGCTGCATGCGCAAATTCACGGTAGCTGTAGAACCCATCATCTTCACGTCCCGGATGGCGCATCCAGGAACCGATATGTGCTTCATAAATGGAAATCGGTGAGGAATGGAAATCCCATTCTGCCCGGTGCTTCATCCAGACACTGTCACTCCATTTTAAATGGGAGATATCAGCAATCCTTGAGGCAGTTCCCGGTCTCAACTCTGCACTGTTCGCAAATGGATCAGCTTTGTAAAGCTTATCTCCGGTCTGTGTCTCGATACAGTACTTGTAAAGCTGTCCGAGCTGTGCTTCCGGAACAAATGCGGTATAGATTCCAAGTGGTTCCTGACGCTTCATAACGTTTGCATCTTCACTCCAGCCGTTGAATTCACCGACTACGGCAACTGATCTGGCGTGTGGAGCCCATACTGCGAAATATACGCCGGTTTTTTTTCCATCTTTTACAAAATGTGCACCCATTTTTTTATAGATTTCATAATGGGTTCCCTGTCCGAATAAATATTGATCTAATTCGCCGATTCTATAATCAGCGGGTTTATCTTTTGTTACAGTTTTTACAGACTTTTTAGCTGTAGACTTTTTAGCAGCAGTTTTAGCAGCTGCCGGTTTTTTTACAGTAGATTTTTTTACGGCCGTCTTGCGGGTCGTGTTGGTCTGTTGTGCTGTTGTTTTTTTTACTGCCATCCCATTCACCTTCTATCAAAGATATTTAGGAATATTATACTAGAAATAGCGATAAAAAGAAAGAGTTTTGGACAACTTATACACTTCTTATGTAAGATGTCTAAAACTCTTTGTTTATAGTTATCGGTTTTGTCTGCATATATAAAAGAACGCGCCGGAAGCGCGTTCTTTGTAGAAATCTTATGCTTTAAAATCTTCTTCTTTCAGGATGATGTGGTCTGAATTATCAGTGCTTCTTCCAAATACCCGTTTCACAAGATGTTTTACATTTGCTTTCTGGGAATGTGAAATTGCTTCATCCATGATCTCTTTTACTTCTGCAACAGTAACCGCATGATCTTCTCTCTGCATCATATCAATCCGGCTGTATAATGCAAGGATTCCCATTTCATCGATACGGTATCCGTTTTCCTTAGCATAGGTCTGACCGAATGTAACCAGTTCATCATTGATGAATACCGGAAGCTCCAGTCTGGAAGTAAATTTACGTTTGAATTCGCGATGGGATGCAAACATTCTTTCCAGCGGTTTCTTCTGGTCTTCCAGAAGGAAGAGAAGTTCGCCGGTCTGTTCATCCATCATGTCATTCAGTTCACGGATGGTTCTGTCATTCATCTTGGAAGCTTTTTCGATGATCAGTGCGCCACCGTTCAGCTTATCGATGATACTTCCGATGTCCTTTTTGTTCAGAGAATCACCGGTTACGATTGCAACTTTACCCTGTTTGAGTCTGCGCTGTTTCTGGATTGCTTTTACAATATCAACTGCGAGGACTGTTTTTCCGCTTCCCTTGCGGCCAAGGATCAGGATGTTGCCTGTGCGGGAAGTTCCATAACGGTTACGGCAACGTTTGTCGTTATCAAGGATTTCAACAAGCTGTTCACTGACACCACGGATCGGTACAAAGTAAGAGAACAGCTGTTTCTGCTCTTCAGTAAGTCCAAGCTTCAGTCCAATCTCACTTGTTGCACTCAGATCGTAACGACCCTGTACAACGAATCCGGTATCGAATTTACCCATGCGTTCGGTGATTTCATCTTCTGACGGTTCTTCGATTTCAAGAACTTCGTCAATATCAGGAGTTTGCGCTGATTTTGAGGTTTCTTTCTCTGGCTCAGGAGCCGGTTTCTCGTCAAATTCAAGATCAAGATAATCATCACTGCTATCTAATTCTTCTTCATCTTCAAAGGAATCAAGGTCTGCAAAATCACCATCATCTTCGTCAGAATCATGATCATCGATATCGAGAGCAGATTCTTTTTCAAAATCAAAATCCTCTTTATGATCTTCATCTAATTCATCATCGATCTGGTAGTCATCTTCGTCTTCATCCTCGTATTCTTCCTCATCGTCATACTCGGAATCATCTTCATCCTCGTATTCCTCGTCATCGTCATACTCGGAATCATCTTCATCCTCGTATTCCTCGTCGTCGTCATACTCGGAATCATCTTCATCTTCGTATTCCTCGTCGTCGCCATACTCGGAATCGTCTTCATCTTCGTATTCCTCGTCGTCGTCATACTCGGAATCGTCTTCATCCTCGTATTCTTCGTCGTCGTCATACTCGGAATCATCCTCATCTTCGTATTCTTCCTCGTCATCATACTCGGAATCATCTTCATCCTCGTATTCCTCGTCATCGTCATACTCGGAATCATCTTCATCCTCGTATTCCTCGTCGTCATCATACTCGGAATCATCTTCATCTTCGTATTCCTCGTCGTCGTCATACTCGGAATCATCTTTATCTTCGTATTCCTCGTCGTCGTCATACTCGGAATCATCTTCATCCTCGTATTCCTCGTCGTCGTCATACTCGGAATCGTCTTCATCCTCGTATTCAGCTTCTTCATCGTAAACCGCATCCGATTCATCATCTTCTTCGGAGTCAACGATTTCTTCAAAATCATTTTCTTCCGGATCTTCCTCGTCAGTGTCTGAAGCTTCTTTGGATGAATCTTCCGGGCTTTCAGTCGCTTCATCCTCTTCATCATCAACGAAATCTTCAGCATCTTCATCGGTGATTTCAGGCTCTTCACCATTTTCAAGCTGTTCCATCAGTTTGCGGATATCATCAGAAAGGATTGGTTTTGTAGCTCCAAGAACTTCCTCTTCTTCTTCTTTCTTCTTTTCGCGCAGGGCTTTTTCTTTCTCAGCTTCCTCCTGGCTCTTTTCAAGAATCTTTGCATTTTCACGCTGAGTTGCTTCCCAGTTGGCAAGAATTTCTTCAATCTTCATCTTACCGGTCATCTGTGAATCGTCTGAAGCAGATTCAGGAGCAACTGCACCACTTGCAACGGCAACACCGGCTTTCAGAGCATCTGAAAGGGAAGCACCGGAAATAGTTGTGGAAATATCGGAAGTGCTTCGAATCCGGGTTTTTGGCTGTGACTCAGCTTCTGGTTCGGAAGCATGTGTCCGGGCCATTGGCTCTGGAAGATCCGGAAGATCAATACTGTCTGTGACATGTACATCTTTGCGGACCTTGTCTGCAATTCGTGGATTCGGTGCCGGACGTTCTTTGGATTTTCGGAAGGAAGGTTTTCTCTTGGAAGAATCCTTACGGCCGATACCATCATTTCGATGATCGTATTTTTCCTGCTGAAGTGGAGTCAGCGGTTTGTATTTCATTTTAAGTTCCATTGCCTGGTATACATAAGTACCTTCGCTGAACCAGAGAATCAGATCATCACATTCATCAAGACATTCGGAAGTCATACCAGCTTCAGCGTATAATCTGGCAAGTTCATATGCCCATTTTTCAACGTATTCAGAATGCTTGAAATCTTCAAGAGCTTCAATCTGTTCTTTGACTGGCGCTTTCTGTGCTTTTAAGATCTTATACCGGAGAATGTACTGGTTTGGATCTTTCGGAGCAAGCTTGACAAATTCTTCGTAGCAATCAGCTGCTTCATCGAAATGTCCCAGCTTCAGAGAAATAATTCCCAGGCGGTATACAACCTTTCTGCTGGAAGGTGCTTTATCATACGCAATAAATAAGGTATCACGTGCTTTACCAAGTTCCCCCGCATTTTCATAGATTTCGCTTACGGTAGAGAGCATGGCGGTATTTTTTACTTTACGCCAGTCGATCGTATCTGCAATCGACATCGCTTTCTGGTAAGACTTCTGTTCGGCATACGCAAGCATCTGCTCTGTCTTTGCGCGATATTCATATTTATCCAACGTTTCTCACCTCATATGATTATTATTAATTATTTTACTTTTCCTCAGTAAGTCTGACTTTTGTACCAGAAACGGAAAACAAAAGTCTTATAATTTTACTTACTAAGTGTATCATAGAGCGTTGTCAATGTCAAAAATTACGGCTGATATTTTTCAGAAATGTTAAAAAAATATTACAAAAAATTCACAAATTGGGAGCTGGTAACAGAAAAAAAGGAGACAGCCATCTTTTGAATGGCTGTCTCGGAATATTCAATTGTAATTTTTATTTTTATATCGGAGGAATTAAGTAATTCTTATTCCTGTAAGTTCTTTGAGCATTTCATATGATATTCAGATTTTATAAAATTTATAAAAATGAAATCATATGAATCGATTTTGATCAATTCTGATCGTTCGTTATTTTATATAATCAGGTAATCCAATTTTGGTATTTATCAGCTTTCTCGTCACTGTTAAATTTACTTATCAATGAATGTTTCTTTACACATTTTCTGATCTTGAATTACTGTGGTATTTACTTCAATATGTCAACAAATGCTGAATCTTTTTATATCTTATAATCGCTTCCGGTTTATCTACTACTCCGACCTTTTTTATCATTAACTTTTCTCTTACCGGATTATAATCTATGGTTAAGGCTCATCTCACAGGAATTTACATTTGCCATACCATTAACATATTGAGTTTTAGATGATGAAATATCCAACGGTCAAAGCCTCCTTCCTTTCGTTCTCGTTCCAAAATTTTATCCGGATATTCTTTTTCTCTTATACTTTTTTCTGTTCAGAAGTCAGATATCAATTTTCTCTTATTATTATAAATTATCAATTTTAAAAATTGTTCTCTACACACTCCACTTACAAAACGCTCATAACTAAAATGTATAGTTGCTTTTTAAAAACTTTCTAACCTTCAAATAACAATTATTCTTGTTACCCTTTTCTGATCTGGTTCTTCATCTTATACTCTTGGCGAGTATATATGAAACTATGTAACAGATTAAAAAATATCTTTTTGAAATTCCCTTTCTCGTCAGGAACTTCTTTTCTTTTGGATTGACTTAATAATAACACCCAAATACTTATTTGTCAATATAATTTTAAAATAATTTTGTTAAAATTAGAAAGAATTGAAATTGTAATATACATATCAGAAAATTCAAACAATTATAAATACGATTAGAAATAGTTATAGCCATTTGCAATATATTCGGGGTTTTGCTATTGTTTCCATCCATAAATGCATGATACACTAAAAAATAGATGAAAAATACAGGCTATGGCATTGGGATAAAGAAAGGAGACCTACAGATATGGGAGGATTTTTTGGCGTTGCATCAAAAGAAGCATGTAATCTGGATCTTTTTTATGGAACAGATTATCATTCGCATCTTGGAACCCGCCGCGGAGGTATGGCTACTTACGGAAGTGATGGCTGGAAGAGAGCAATTCATAATATTGAAAATTCGCCGTTCCGTACAAAATTTGAAAAAGATGTTGATACAATGAAGGGAAATATTGGAATTGGATGTATTTCAGATTATGATCCACAGCCAATTCTGATCCAGTCGCATCTGGGGTGCTTTGGAATTACGACAGTAGGTAAGATCAATAATGCGGATCAGCTGATCCGGAATCTTTATGAAAATGGACATACACATTTTCAGTCTATGACCAATGGACAGATCAATTCTACAGAGCTGGTTGCGGCATTGATCTGTAAAAAGGATTCGTTTGTTGAGGGAATCCGTTATGTGCAGTCAGTAGTTGAAGGCTCGATGACGCTTCTGCTTCTGACAGAGAATGGAATTTATGCAGCCAGAGACCTTCTCGGACGTACACCGGTTGTGATCGGAAAGAAAGAAAATGCATACTGCGTTTCCTTTGAAAGCTTTGCATATATCAACCTTGGATACACAGATTACAAAGAGCTGGGACCTGGGGAAATCGTCTACGTGACACCGGAATCTGTGGAGACTGTAAGTCCTGCATGTGAAAAGATGAGAATCTGTTCGTTCCTGTGGGTATACTATGGATATCCTACTTCTTCTTATGAAGGGGTTGGTGTAGAAGAAATGCGTTACAACTGTGGAAAGCTTTTAGCACAGAGAGATGACCATTCGATCGACGTGGATATTGTTGCAGGAGTTCCGGATTCGGGTATCGCTCATGCGATAGGCTATGCAAATGAATCAGGTATTCCGTATGCAAGACCATTTATCAAATATACTCCGACCTGGCCAAGATCCTTCATGCCGACAACACAGAGTCAGCGTAATCTGATCGCCAGAATGAAACTGATCCCGGTACATAGTCTGATCGAAGACAGGAGCCTGCTGCTGATCGATGATTCTATCGTGCGTGGCACACAGCTCCGTGAGACGACAGAGTTCCTGTATCAGAGTGGCGCAAAAGAAGTGCATGTCCGCCCGGCATGTCCACCGCTTTTGTACGGATGCAAATATTTGAACTTCTCCCGTTCCAAATCAGATCTGGATTTGATCACAAGAAGGATCATCCGTGAGTGGGAAGGCGACAATGATGTCAATGTACTGAGTGAATATGCGGATCCGAACAGTGACCGGTATGCAGCAATGCTGGAGGAAATCCGCAAGAGACAGAATTTCACTTCACTTCGTTATCACAGACTGGATGATCTGATCAAATCAATCGGGATTGATGCATGCCAGGTATGTACCTACTGCTTTAACGGTGTGGAATAACAGGTAAATGAAAATATAAAACAGGTGTCCACGTAAGTATATCTTAGTGATATATCCCCGTGGGCACCTGTTTTTGTATATACGATTTTGGTGTATAAGGTGATGTGGAATGGTGTACAAAGTATGCGGAGCGGCAGCTCCTTCTGCAAAGCTGCACTATAGCAGCAGATCATCTATCTTCACATAGTCTCCCATCCGGTATGCTTCAATTGCATTTCCATTGATCACATAGAACTTTTCATTTGCATACACACCGCGGGTTCCAAGGTAAGAATTACCGTTGACTTCCTCCTGCATCTGTACCTGGAAGCCCTGATCTTTATCGTAAGAAAGGATCACATACTGGTTGGCAGATCCGGAAAGCGGAAAGCCGATCAGATTCTTTTCCGGATCAACCAGTGCTGCACGGTAGTCAGAAAAAACATCCGAGTAATAGTACTGATCCAGTGTGTACTTGCTGACTTCCTTCACATCCGAAGGATCACTGATATCAAACATGGAGATCTTTACCCCGTTTGTAATGCCATTTTCATCGGTATCCATACCGATGCCAAGAAGCAGGTTATCACTGTAAAAATGCAGGTATTCCGAAAAGCCGGGAATTTTCAGCTTGCCAAGGATCTTCGGATTCTCCGGATCGGAAAAGTCTACGGAGAATAAAGGATCTGTCTGTTCATAAGTTACAAAGTAACCGGTATCGCCCAAAAATCTTGCGGAATAGACCTGTTCATTTTTGGCAAGATCCTCGATCTTACCGATTGTTTTCAAATCTGCATCCAGCACATAGACTGAATTGGACTGTGAAGAGTTTCCGACATTATGCGTAACCGTTGTCACCAGCCGCAACGTATTGTCATACTCATCAATGCTGAAGGAATCGTTCAGATATCCTTTTACTTTGCCCTGGGCAGAGCCGGAAAGTTTTCCTTTATTGTAAGACAGCTTGCGGAGGATCGTCTGATTCTTTGCCGCAAGATTATCTGCGAGGATACTGCTGTTCGCATACTCGTAAATATAAATGTTGTTCTCACTCACATAGACTTCGCCATTCTCAGACATGACTGCTTTCTGGTCTGCTGCCTTATCCGGACTGGAAGCGGAAACGGAGCTGACAACAAGGTACTGGTCTGCTGCATGGTTCGTCGGGAGATAGATATCCGACTGCTTCAGAAGATTGTCACCAACAAGCGGAACATAGGAAGGATAATCTTTTTTGGTGATCGTATCGTAAATATAATAGTCGCTGAATACATACAGATATCCGTCTTTAAAACGTGAAGTGCGGTAGTAACCACTCTGCTCCACGGTTCCGATGGATTTCGGATTGTTGATATCTGCCAGATCATAAGTCTGGATACGGGTACAGCTGCCGCGGTACAAGGTTTTACTGTCAGAATCAACCTGCGTGTTCTGCATGTTGCCAAGGACAAAAAGCTTCTGGTCACTCAGGTAAAATTCGGATGCCTGAAAATTCTCATTCAGCGAAATAACGGAAACAACCTTCATCTGATCAGACCGGATATCTACAATGGAAATTTCCTGTGAGTTTGCTTTCAATGTATAAAGATAACTTCCATCCGTTTTTACAATGTCTGCTTCACCGACACCCTCTGTGCGGACGTTGGTATCGGAAAATGAAGTATCCACAGCACGTGCAGAGGCTGTTGCCGAATCCGAAGAGGAACTGGAACTATCGGTGCGTGCACCACTGTCGGCTGTTTCAGTTGAATACATGACAATTCCGCTGTCGGTTGAACCGGTAACAGATGAAGAATCCAACTCATCCTGATAAGATTGCAGGTATGTGTAGACTTCATCATAATCGGTTGCAGTCTCTAAAGTATCGGAAGAGGCAAGCTTACCGGAGGATGTACCGATTGAAGAACTGCCTTTTGTGGAAGAAGTGGCTGAGTCTGAAGAAAGATTCTGCTGGCGGATGTGGGCGCCAATGCCGACAACCAGTACCAGTGCGGCAGCGATAAGTCCTCCGCGCATCCGGTGGCCGCGGGAAAATCCATGCTTTTTCGGGATATGTTCGGAAGCCTGAGTGCTGTTATGCTCTTCCAGCATTTTCATAATCTGATCCGGTGCAAGGCTTTCCGGAACAGGAGTTTTTTCCGTAGATTGTTTTATTTTATCCAGTATTTCTTTTTCGTGATCTGTCATATGAAACACCTCCTATTACTCTTTTATCCTACTCTTTCAGAAGCCAGCTCATCTTTTCGAGGGCACGCTTTCTGCGGGAGCGGACTGTATTCGGGTTCAGCCTTAGCATTTTTCCGATCTCTTTACTGTTGTAACCGCCATAGACGGATAAGCCGATGATCAGCTGATCGTCTTCATCGAGAATAAGAAAAGCACGCTCGACATCTGTGCGGAGTCCGTCACAGTATGTGGCAGAAGCATGATCTTCTTTCAGCTCGGTCTCGGTCCGTTCACGGCTCTTTAACTTCCGGCGGCACACATTTGCCAGAATCTGAAAGATCCAGGAACGGAATGCTTCTTCTTTGCGTAATTTATGTATGTTCTCATAGGCGGAAAGAACGGCTTCACTGACGGCGTCTTCTGCATCCTGCGGATGATGCATCATGCAGAGCGCAAAACGATACAGATCCTGATAAACCGTCTTATATAATTCTTTAAATGCAATTGCATCGATCATAAAGTCCCTCCTCTCATAACAGGTTCTTTGTATATAAGAGTATAAAAAAGTCGGAAGTGTTGCAAAAAGGGACAGAAAAATTTCCGTCCCTTTTAAATCATATCATTGTCTGAGAAAAATTAACCTCTGTAATAATTGATCAGACATCCTTTGAGGATGATCTCACGTTCTGCATCCGTCAGATCACCGAGCTTCAGATCAATCTCCTTCAGATCATCGCCTACGACATAAGCCTTGATCGTGGAAGCTTTATCTTCTACTGCTTTGCGGATATCCGGCACGAAGAGATAGTCACCGTTCCTGAAAGAAAGCTTTGTGTGTTCCTCTTCGGTAATAAACGGAAGCATGCCCCAGTTGATCAGGTTCGAGCGGTAACGTTTGGTTGCGTACTCATTCGCGATATTCGCCCAGCCGCCGAGAACCTTCTGGCAGGAAGCAGCCTGCTCACGGGCAGAACCATCACCAGGTTTGACCGCGAAAATGGTACTTCCGACACCGATATTTCCTTTGCCGACTTCCGGATAAGACTTCTGGATTGCTGCCATCACCGGTTTTAATTCATCCAGTACATCCAGTGGACAAGTACCTGCTTCAATCGCTTTCTGGGCTTTCTGGACTTCTTTCGCGCGTCCTACATAGGCAGGATCCTTTCGGGAAAGTGCAAATTCAGCAAGTCCAAGCGGGTTGGAACGATAAGAAGAAGTCTCGCCGGACGGGATCAGTTCGTCTGTCGTTGTAACCGGATCGTGGATCTCAGATACGACCTTCAGGATCAGATTCTCAGGAAGAGCGCTCATTGCCGGCCAGTCTTTGATGTTCGGTCCGAATTTGATCTCAACCGAAGGATCAGCAACGCCGTGGCTGTCAAATACACGGTTGGCGTAAATTCTGGAATCAAAGTGGTAGGTCGGGTTCTTGTATTCAATATCAAAATCTGTTGCCGGAGTAAGGAAACCTTTGTTCGCAGCAGTTGCGGCAATGGAACGTGCATCCATAAGGGCAACAGATGCGATCTGTCCACTCTGCAGCTTGCTTCCTTCACGGTTCGGGAAGTTACGGGTAGAGTGACGGATGGAAAATGCATTGTTTGCCGGAGTATCCCCTGCACCGAAGCATGGTCCGCAGAAGGCAGTCTTCACGATCGTACCGGCTTCCATCAGGTCAGCAACCGCACCATTTTTCACAAGCTCCATGTAGATCGGTGTACTTGCCGGGTAAACACTGAAGGTAAATTCATCTGATCCGATGTATTTGCCACGGATGATGTCTGCGGCAGCACAGATATTTTCAAAACCGCCGCCGGCACAGCCTGCGATGATACCCTGATCGACATAAAGCTTACCATTTACGATCTTGTCCTGAAGAGAGTAATCCACAGCACCGTCCAGGCTTACCAGTGCGCGCTGCTCTACATCATGGAGAACATCTGCAAGGTTGGCATTGACATCCTCGATGGTGTAGACATTGGACGGATGGAACGGCATGGCGATCATAGGCTTGATCTCACTCAAATTGACGTATACAAGACCGTCATAGTAAGCGACTGCGCCAGGCTCCAGTTCCCTGAAGTCATCACTTCTTCCGTGGATATCGTAGAACTCTTTGATCTTGTCATCGGTTCTCCAGATAGAAGAAAGGCAGGTTGTCTCTGTCGTCATAACATCGATTCCGATACGGAAGTCTGCACTTAATTTGCCAACGCCAGGTCCGACAAATTCCATGACCTTGTTATTGACATAGCCATTGCCGAAGGTTGCGCCGATGATCGCAAGGGCAACGTCCTGTGGTCCGACACCTTTTACCGGTTCGCCGTCCAGATAGATTCCGACAACGCCCGGCATCTTGATATCATAAGTCTTGTTCAGAAGCTGTTTTACAAGTTCCGGTCCGCCCTCTCCCATTGCCATGGTACCGAGTGCACCATAACGGGTGTGGCTGTCAGAACCAAGGATCATCTTGCCGCCGCCTGCGAGCATTTCACGGGCAAACTGGTGGATAACGGCCTGATGAGGCGGAACATAGACACCGCCGTACTTCTTCGCACAGGTCAGTCCAAACATGTGGTCATCTTCATTGATCGTACCGCCGACTGCACACAGAGAGTTATGGCAGTTGGTCAGAACATAAGGGATCGGGAATTTCTCCAGTCCGGATGCTCTTGCAGTCTGGATGATTCCGACAAAGGTAATGTCGTGCGAAGTCAGCTTGTCAAATTTGATCTGAAGCTGCTGCATATTACCGGAAGTATTATGCGCACTTAAGATCCCATAAGCCATTGTCTCTTTTGCAGCAGCTTCTTTTGTTGTCTCAATACCTGTCTTGCTTTTTACGGCAGCAAGTGCATCGGGTGCATCTGCAATTACCTCAGTACCGTGTAAAAGATAGGCACCGCCTTCGTATAATTTCACCATATCATGTCCTCCTATTTTCTGTTTTCTATAAATTTCATGTGGTCTGCGACCATCAAAGCAATCTTAAATGTCAGGGCGTCCTCAAAGACTCTGACATCCAGCCCGGTCTGCTTCTGGATCTTCTCCAGCCGGTAGACGAGCGTATTCCGGTGGACGAAAAGCTGTCTCGCTGTCTCCGAAATATTCAGGCTGTTTTCAAAAAATTTATCAACTGTGGATAAGGTTTCTTCGTCAAACTGATCAACGGTATTTCCGGCAAATACTTCTTCCAGGAACATCTCGCATAAGGAAACGGGAAGCTGGTGGATCAGCCGTCCGATACCGAGTTCGCGGTAGGATAAAATATTGCGTTCCGGATAGAAGATACGTCCCACATCCAGAGCCATGCCAGCTTCTTTGTAAGACTGTGAGACCTCTTTGAGTTCGGGAATGATGGTTCCGAAGGAAAGCCGGACATTGACCATAGCTTCGGTGTTGATCGCATTCACCAGCATATCAGCAGTCGAACGGATCGTATCATAATCATCCGTACTGTCAAGGGACTTGATCAGAATAATATGTCCCTCATCTACGGCAGTAACAAAATCACCGGTTCCCGAGGAATAAATCCCACGGATCATATCCAGGACGATCGTGTCATCCGGATTCTTCGGTTCGATCAGATAGACGACTCTGCGCTGCTCAACTGTAATACCAAGCTTTTTCGCCTGATTGTAGATATCTACGAGGAGCAGGTTATCCAGGAGCAGGTTCTGGATAAAACGGTTACGGTCAAGACGTTCGCTTCCGGATCTTAAAAGGCTCTCCAGCTGGCAGACACTTAAGCGTCCGCTGGTATGCACATCAATCTCATTATTGTGCTCAATCACGAAAATATAAGTCAGTTCATCATCATCATAAACCGGGAACAGACCATAGCATTCATCCAGGTGCTCCTCCGCTACGCCGGTAATCTCCAGCTCTTTTAAAAATGAGCAGACAGCTTTTTTTACTGCAGGCTTCTCCTTACCTACAGCTGCAAGCATCACTCCGTCTGTGTTCCAGATGGAACAGTTACACTCGATGATATCCCCTATTTCATTGATTGTTCTCTGTAAAATCTGGTTGGATAACAATCCATTCACCTCTCCATTCTTTTCAATATATGACAAATGGGAGAATTGTGAAATTCCCCCATCTTCTTCTGACAATACAATCTGATATTATTTTAGCAAATGTTTCACACTTTAGCAAGATAAAATGAAAAACGTTCTCGCTTATTCGTCTTCGTCATCGCGTCTGTCAAGCATGGCAGCAACGATTTCAAGAATCACAGCAAGACCGATGATGGATGCGGCGGCAATCTTTCCGGCAGTGCCGGTTGCAGCCTGTGCGATACCGCCGACAACCGGAACAGAAAGCTTTACTTTTCCGATGTAGTTGTTGTAAGGGATCGGATTCATATCTTTTTCCTCATTGGCATCCCCTTTGGTGATAAACTGTCCCATCGCCGGGCTGTTGGATACTACACGGTGGGTGATGATCGAGCCGTCTGCATTGTTGCTGTAAAAAGCAATGACATCATCTTTGACGATCGTGTCTGGTTCTTCATGCCGGACATAGACCAGGCTTCCCGTCGGGATCGCCGGTTCCATGCTCCCACTGATCACGGTGTACATCTGAAAACCAAAAGCTTTCGGAAGCGTCAGCGGAATACAGGCAAGAATCAGTACTGTCAGTAAAACAGTGCCCAGTGCACTGCAAAATGCAGCCACCGGGCTTTTCTTTTTCTTCGTTCTCTTCAAAAAAGACTTCTCCTTTAGTGCCGCGCTTTTTTATTTTGCACGTTTTTTCAAGAATACGATCAGTCCTACGAGAGCTGCTACCGCAACAACGATAATGCCGATTCCTGCTGCGATCGGAGTCTTGCTCGTCTTGTCTTTCGCATCGATATTTCCTTTTGGAGTGTCTTCATCATCCAGATCTACCAGAGATTTTGGTGTCTGTTCATCCTCAGATGTTGCAGTATCTTTATCTTTAGCTGTCGTATCCTGAGAATTGTTATCTGTCGTTGTACCATCGGTTGTACCGGTTGTGGTTCCGTCTGTTGTGCCACCGGTAGTTCCGGTTGTAGTGCCACTGGTAGTTCCGGTTGTAGTTCCACCGGTAGTTCCGGCAGTTCCACCGGTTGTGCCGCCTGTCGTGCCACCTGCTGTACCGACATTACCGGTACCTGTGCCAGGAGTTGCTGTACCAGGAACAGTCGTTGTGATGGTGGTTGTTGTTGTAACAACACGGTCTGTAGCACCCGGTTTGTAGGTAAACGTAAATACATTCTCAGATTCATTATTACTCAAAGTCTTGGTAAGTGCAAGAGCATCTGGAATATAATTTTCAACGTAACGGTAAGCAACGACCGGCTTGTCGCCGACGTTTCCGTAGAAGGTCTGGCTCTCTGCCAGTGATTTACCGGATGCATCCTGATAATTTACGGTATAGGCAACCATATTGCCTTTGATTCCATAAGCGACTACATAGTCGGCATCACCTTTGACGATAAAGCCAGGAGTATTAAGTAGTTCTGAACTTGCATTGTCACGTCCGCTGAGACGGATTCCTTTGACATAATACTTGTCGTCTGTTACCTGGATGTCATTCAGATTGAAAGTAACGGTAGAATCGGGAGCAATGTTTGCCTGCTCGATCTTGTTCTGTCCGTTAATTGTTCCTTTGTTACCTGCGGATAATGTTACCTTGTAGGTATACGGTGTAGTATCATCTGCCATAACGCTCATTGTGGATGCACCGAGTGTCATGGATACAGTCAGAAGAGAAACCAGTAATCTTTTCCATTTTTTCATCTGCTTACTCTCCTTTCTGTCTGCGTCTTTTTGTGTTCTTATTGAGTGTGTAGATACCATATGCAAGAAGGATCAGTCCACTGATGAGTGCAAGCACACAGAAGAGAAGAATTCTTGCGGTATCACCGGTCTTAACGGTGTTGGTTGTCTTAACAATCTTATTCTTGGTGATGGTTTTGCCGGCTGAAACCTTTTCTACTGCAAAGTTCATGCGGAGCTTTGCGAGTGTGAGCTGATAACCGTTGCCCTGTGTCTCACCTTCAACACCGACGGTAAGGTGTACCGTTCCGGTATTATTGGAAGCAAGTCTTCCGAGGTAGAAATATTCCTGGGTTGAGTTATCAATCTGCTTCAGACCTTCTCCTGCTTTGGAAGCGCCTTCCCCTCCGACAGTTGAGCTGTCGTAGAGTACCTTTTCGGCATTGTCACTTCCAACATAGGTCAGCTTGTATTCGTAAGCACCACCTTCTGCGGAAGACTGTGCATCCTCCAGCGTCTGGATCACTTCATTGGTCATGTACCAGTCGGTATCCGTACTGTCGGAGTTCTTAAGCTGAACCTTGAGTTCGATGCTGTCACCCGGCTGGATATTTGCCAGCTCGTCAGTAACATCGGAGCTTTTAAAATTACTGTCCATCTTGCCGCCGGTGAAATTAACCTGCCATCTGTCGGCTCCCTGAGAATCCTTTGCAAATGCAGTTGTGTGTACCCCTGCTGCCATTATCACTGTCATGGCGAGGCACAAAATTTTCTTTTTCATACTCTGTACCTCCCTACTGTAAGCTCATTGTTGTTTCGTCGTCTGATACATTTACGTCCACGCCCCAGGCACTCTTGATCGCGTCCTTTGCGTTGTGTGTCTGAACTGCATCCACCTCTGCGTCAATGTGGAAGGTGTAGCCATTGTACTTGTAAGTATAAGTGATGGTTTTGCCATCCTCAGAGACATTTTGCTTTACATCCGATGCAATCGAAGGATTGATACGGAGTGTATCGGATAATGCCGGTGTCGGTTTACCCGCTTTGAGAGCTTTGGTATAATAAAGAACGGTACGCTCTCTCGTGGACTGTGCATCTGCAACCTGCCATCCGTTGTCTGTGAGGAAGTTCAGCTCGATCAGATCCGGTGAAAGGTTCGTGTTCTTATTGCCTTTTTCGTCCTGCCAGCTTTTTGTGATGATCACACGTACAAAGGTGTCGATCGTACCGCTGTTCTTGACGCTGATTGCTTCGTTATATTTCTTGCCGGGTGTAAATGTCTCATCCTTTCCAAGAAGGTTTGTGAGAAGTGTACCCTCTGAGGTTCCCTTCCATTCATTGTTCGATACATAATCCCGGCTGCTGACTACTTTGTCATTTTCCAGAAGAGATACGCCGATACTCTGCATATTCATCTGTGCGGAATAATTCTCACTGTAGTAAGTGAGTGCGGCGCGTGTACTGCCGACAGTGCTTCCAACCAGCAGGAGTGCTGCGGCTGTCAGGACCAGGGCAGGTTTCTTTGGAAATGATTTCTTTTTCTTTTTCATTCTCATTACCTCCTACTCTGTCGTCTGTGTGCTGTCGTCTTTAAAATCATAGACTGGATTACCGTTCTCGTCGTAGAGAACCGGTGTGCATTCCTGGATGACTACGATGTTAAATTCTTCTGGTTTGTCATTTACTGACGGGAATGTGTATTTGATGTTGAGTTCCGTTTCCGTTTTCTTTCCTGCCGGAAGTACTTTATCGTAATACCAGTAGCCCTTATCACCTGCTGTCCATCCGCCGTTTGGTGCGTTATAAGTAAGCTCTACCGGTGCAAATGCTTTGACTCTTACGAAACAGTCATAATCACCGGTATTTTCAATTGTAATGTGCTTCCCGTTTTCATCAACGTCTTCTTTCGGGACTGTCTCAGTAAATCCCATATTCATTTTCACACCGCCACCGGCTGTCGAATAGGTTGTAAAATACGCCATCGCGCTTCCAACTGCCAGGGTTCCGGTAAGAGCAAGTGTTGCTGCTGCCATGATAAGTGGTTTCTTATGTAACTTTCTCATTCCGACTCCCCCTTCCTAGTTCTTTTCTGCCGGTTCGGTGTACTGATACTGACCATTTTCGTCCAGTTTGAAATTATTTTTTACACCGTAGCCGCCATTGGTACGTCCATCGTGTTTGTTGATAAATGAAACCTCTGCCGGTTTGAATTCTACTTCGGTTTCTTTTTCAGGATTAGCAATGATGTCTGTTTCCTGACTTTTAGCAGAAGCGAGTTCATAGCTTGCACCGCTGTAAACCTCCGTTACCGTGACATGAGATCCAGCAGGAATTTTTTCAATCGTTACAGAATGGCTGCCTGCTGCATCGAAGGTAAGCTCTTCGATTCTGGTTTCTTTTTTATTATCCAGTGTTGTGATATCGATCTGGAATACGAACGTTGCATTGTTACCGAAGGTAGCATTGTGATCTACCAGTTCCTTGTTGATCACCAGATTACCGTATCTTACGTGCTGTTCCGGTTTCAGACCAACTGCACTGTTGTGTTCTTTGGTCAGATCGTAGATCCAGTCATCACTTGCACCGTTACCACTGTAGTAATTATTGGTCGGAAGTGATACAAGGTAAGGAGTAAAAGTATAAGTGTAATTTGGTGTAATTACTTTTGGTGTATCTACAAGGTAAAGTCCTGTATCCAGTCCTGTTGCAGTACCTCTTCCCTGTGTCAGTGTGGTTGTAGTTGGCTCTGTGTCATCCTTCAGCAATTTCTTCGCTTCTGCTGCACGTTCTGCCCAGGTAGCAGCTGCCGCATCCAGGTTATCAGCACTTACGGATGAAAGATCCAGTTTTGAAAATGCACCGATTCCGGTATAGTTGCCGGATTCATCAACCGAAGCAACTTTATACAGTTTTACCGGAATGCTTGCGCTTAGAAGTTCACTGCTGTTCCCACTAATGTCGAATTCGATAGAACACTTCTGTCCGGTATTGATCGCGCTTGCGGCTTTCGCACCCGGAAGAGTGAGCAGTGGAAATGTAAGAGCGACAGCTAAGAGAAAAGTACTTCCCTGTTTTAATCGTTTATTCATCATCGCCTCATGTCCTCCTTAAAAAATCTTGGTTATTCTTTGTGAGCTTTTCTCTTGGAAAGGAATCGCAAGAGAATGATCACAAGAATCGTGATTGAAAGTCCTAAAATTAAATAAAGCATATAATAATTCTGAATGGCTTTTACCATAGAATCTGTAACTGATTCGGTAGCATCCTCTTCGCCGTTATATGGAACTCTGGTTCCTCTTACGAGAAGACGATGGGAGTTGACTCCATATGGTGTACAGGTAAATAAAGTTACCTGGTCTTTTCCTTCTTCAATCTGGAGTGCTTTCTCCAGTGTTTCATGATCGTCTTTGTCTACCATCGGAAGAATCTGGTCTACCTTGTAGGCAAGGACTTCATCCAGTACATGGATGTAAAATTTATCGCCAACTTCGAGCTGATCGATATCGGTAAAAAGCTTTGCGCTTGGAAGTCCACGGTGAGCTGCGAGAACACTGTGGGTACTCTCCCCTCCGATCGGAAGCTTTGTGCCGTTCAGATGTCCGACACCGGTCTGCAGATCCTTGTCACCGGTACCATGGTAAATGGCAAGCTTGATGTTGATCTTCGGAATGGAAAGATATCCCATTACTCCGTCATCTGCAACGTTCAGGATCTTCCAGTATTCGGTGTCTTTGATGTCATTTTCATCTTCACCGAATACATCTCCGTAGAGGTTGTTCTGCTGAATGGTATCATTGAAAGCTTTTGCCTTTTCCCACTCAGAGGTGAAGTCCTCCGGTTCCATGTCCTGTATTGTATTGTCATAGCTGCTGATCAGCTGATTCTGTCTGTAGGTGTTCCACTGGTTGGATACCATCGGATAGATCAGAATCCCAAATCCTATCAAGAATAACAGACCGAAAAGGAAGGTTGAGATTTTTCTTTTCATAGGCATATTCCCTTTCTCGTTCTTATTCTCTTTTTAAGAGGTCTCATTTTTCTCCTTTTGAAGCTTCTTCTCCTTTAAGTATAACACAAGGATGAAGATTGTGGTAATTACAAGACCAATAATTACCCATAAAAGATAATTTGTATGAAGACTGATTCCGCTGAGCGGTGTCTTCTCATCGGCAACTTCCTGTTCCACATAAGGTACTCTGTGACCACGGACCAGAAGCCGCTCGGTATTGACTCCGTATGGAGTACAGGTAAGAAGTGTTACAAGATCTTTTCCTTCTTCTACTGCAAGAGAGGAAGTTTCTTCCGGTTTTACTACGGAAATCTTGTCGACTTCATAACATAATGTTTCGTTTAATACATGGATCAGAAAATGATCGCCTTCTTCCAACTGATCCAGATCGGTAAAAAGAGACGCACTCGGAAGTCCACGGTGTGCGGAGATAACGGCGTGTGTACTTTTACCGCCGATTGGAAGAGAGCTTCCTTCCAGATGTCCGGCTGCCTGTTTAAGAACATCTTCATCGGTAGTGTGGTAGATCGGAAGCTTGATGTCAATCTTCGGGATCTCCACGATTCCCATCATCTCGTCACCGGCAATATTCAGAGCATCCATGTAGGACTGGTCTTCTTTGTCACTGGCTGCGGCTACTGCAAATGAATCAGGAAGGATACTTGGAAGTAAGGCTTCATTGTAAGCTTCTGCTTTCTGCAGTTCTGCATCATAATCAATCTCATGTGCTGCATCCTTTTCCGATACAGTCTGTTCATAACTGCTGATCAATTGCTTCTGCCTGTAGTTATTCCACTGGTTTGCAACGAATGGATACAGCAGTAAGGACAACCCGGCTAAAAATATGATGCCAATAATCAGTTTGTTTGTTTTGCGTTTCATCCGAACTCTCCTTGCTGTTGTATTATTTTTTAGGAATCCGGGGCGACCTGCCCCGGATTCAGTATCTGATTATAAATAATTATTGCAATTATTTGTTGTCTGATTTCTTGCGGCTTGCGAAGAACAGACCAGCTGCTGCGATCATGATAACGCATCCAGCGATTGTGAAGATTGTTGTACCGATACCACCGGTTGATGGAAGAGCGGAAAGTTTTGTGTTGGTAATAGTTGTTATACCGCTTTCACCAAAGTCAGTGAAACTATAAGTTGTTGTAATAGTAGTTATCTTTGTTGCTGAATCTTTTACTGTATTAGTTGTTGGTTCATTAGCTGTAGCACCAGATAAATGATGTTCGATACCATCAATTTTATATCCGGAAGGAGCCTGTGTTTCAACAATATAGTAAGTAGTGTCCTGAGCATCAAGACCATTAAATGTAGCAATACCGTTATCATCTGTGGTTGCAGTAGCAACTACCATATCGGTGCCATTTACAACTCTATGTAATGCAAATACAGCACCTTCAAGTGTAATTGTAGAATCAGTGAGGTCAACTTTCTTGATTGTTGCTTTTACAGGAGTTGAAATAACAATGTATTCTGTTTTGGTAGGAGTACCATCATGAGTACTTGCAGTTTCTGAAGTAACCTTATTTTTCAGAGGAGACTCTGAAGACACAGATTCAGATACTTTTGCGTAATAAGTAATTTCAACAGTTGCGCCAGCTTTGTTGTAATCGTAGTTAAAATTAACTGTTAAAGTATCGGTTTCATTCGAATCAGAAACGGTGTAATCAGTACGTGCAGCAGGAGCACCATTAATAGTTACAGTTACAGGATGAGTGGCATCGATTAAGAAGTTAGCATTTGTTAAAGTATCAGTTACTTTAAATAATACGTCTTCATAATTTGAAGAATAAAATGGATAGTTAGCATTTACAGTATACTTTACAATATCTCCAGCAGCAACAGACTGACCATCAGCAGAAATTGCTTTTCTTACCTGATTTTCTTCACCTTTAGCAGTTACATTAACATCTGTTGTAGAATCAACAGGAACATAAGCAAGCATTGGTGCGTAAGTCCAACCTTCTTTATCAGCGATGATTAAATATACACCACCTTTAGTAGCGGTAAACTGATTTCCAGTAATAGTAGTGGTAGCATTTAATCTAAGACTTTCTAAAAGAGCACTAAGCTTAGTATTGCTAGTGATTTTACCCTGAGCAGCATTTGTATCAGGTGTATTTTGGAGTAAATCTTTAATAGTTAATCCAGCGTCAGTAAAGGCTTTTTCAAAACCAGGAACTATTTTCCAACCATCTTCAGAACCTCTATCCGGTTCAACAATTTGTACATACGTCAGAGTAGCACCGTCAGCGCCGGAAATTTTTACAGTAGCATTTGTTGTTTCGTCAGCTGCAAATGAAGTCATACTCATTCCGAGTACCATTGCCAGTGTTAATAACACTGCAAATAATTTTTTCATCTTTTTCATATTGTTGTCTCCTTTTCTTTTAGGGCTATGCCCGATTTATTGTCCCCTCATAAGGGAGAATAACGTTGTTTGTGGCTTGGGAGCCACTGAAAAGTAAATTGTTCAAATTATCTTTCCAGCACCTCCCTGCATTTGTTTTTATATAAGATCCATGCGGCTGCGAACATAAGTAAGATACCGCCAATCATATACAGGTAAATTCCATTGCCTCCGGCTGATGGGAGGTCGTATAAAGGTGTGTTCTCAAACTGATATAAAGTAATTGTTGTTGTGCCAGCTGTTTGAGAATTTGTTTTTATAGTTGTTCCTGCGCTACTTGTAATACTCTTTAAAGAACCATTCTTTTTAATAACTACAGTCCAGGTTTCTGTACTCTTTGCATAACCTACTGGAGCATATATTTCTTTTAAAGTATAGGTTCCAACTTGCATCTTTTCCATTAATGGAGTATTGGTATTTTCATCAGTATAAGATGTATACCAATTTACAAAACCATTTTGATTAGATACACCAATATAAGTATTGTTTGCAGATTTAAGCTCAAAACGAGCACCTTTAAGTTTTAAGTTACTGTTAGTTGAACTGGTCTTCTGAATTCCCCAATTACTAATTACATTTTCATTTGTGTAAGTTACAACACCTAACTGTCCGGCACCGTCTGTTGAATCTTGCTTCCAAGTATGATTTTGATCGTCCTTTACAATAACATTTGTATTATTTGTATTATTACCCATAGTAAATGTTACTGTATCACCAGTTATGTTTTTGTTATTGCTCCAACAGTTTGTAGTATCGCCAATTACAACATTTTCTATAGCATAATCAGTTTGGTCATTTTCTGAAAGCTTATAGTTTCCGCGTGGCAAATTTTTAATTGCAATTTCACCAGATGACTTATTAGCAGATACAGTTACTGTAATTGTTGAAGTAGCTGTTCCATTGGTTATTTCATCAGCTGTTCCTGGACGATAAGCCTTTAAAGTAGCATCCCACAGTACTGGATAATCAGTATCATATTTCTTTAAAGTGAAAGTAAATTGCCTATCTTCTGTACTTGATGTTGCTAATTGTTTAGTAAGCTTAATTTCACCTTTGATAACGTTAATTTTGTAAATACCATAATTTTTAGTATCATCATTTTTATTTACAGCTACAGTACTATGAGTGCCGCCACCAGAAATGTATGTTATACTATCTTTTGTTGTATTTGCTTTACTTTCAGATGTAGGCTCATTGGTCTTATAAGTAACTTTTAAATAATAAGATGTTGTATCATCAGGTGTGATCTTTTCCATCTCATCTGGAGTAATTGAAGTAGTTAAATCTGACTTTGTAAACCATTCTAATGTAAGTCTCTTATTATCTATAAGGTTCTTAAAATCTGTTTCACTTAAAGTACCATTCTCATATGAGGTAACATCTCCACCACCAAAAAGTTTTCCGAGAACATCTTTATCAGTAGGAATGGAATCTGCTTTGAAGATGGTTGCGGTATTGTTATCAACTTTTAATTGTGATTTTACGTTGACAGTTGGTTGTGGGAATAACTTAGTCGTGTAATCTGCTTTTGTGGTTACTTTATAAGTTATACCAGATTGTGCGCCATTTGTAGTTACGTTGTTATCACCGATAAATGTATCTTTTGCTTTTACCTGGAATGTTTTAGTCCAAGTTGGTTTTCCATCAGTAGAATAGTTAATCGTCTGATTTTTCCAAGTGATATAATAACCAGACGTTTCATCACCAGCAATTGTTACATTTGAATCTTTGTTCAGTTCTTTTTTAGTTTCTTCGGTTAATTCAAATCTTGGATCAATATAATCTGTAATAGTAGCATTTTCTACACTAAGTGGAGTATTACTATTTGTTGTCTGTCCAAGAATCTGAGTAAAGATTGTATTAAGGTGAGATGCATCATTAGCGTTATAAGCCATATTGTCATCTGCGTTTGCTTGCAGGTAATCCTTTGCGGCTTTAAGTCCCGTATTTGTTTCATCTAATCCTACTCCAACTGTAATTAATTTCGTATTTGTAGATTTAATTTTATTTATTGAAGTAGTAATCTGATCATAGGTTACACCATTTGGACATCCATCTGTCAATAATACAACGTATCGTTTTAAATTAGATGTATTTTGATCATTGTTCAGAATCTTATACGCTCTATCAAGACCTTCATTTTGATGTGTTCCACCAGATGTTTCCATGGCATTGATTGTTTCGGTTATATATGCAGAGTCTTTACCTACATTTTTAAAATCGAACTGTTCTGTTGCAGTCTTATTGAATGTTACCAATGCAATCTCACTATTCGGTGAACTTTGTGCCAATTGAGTAGTAAAATTAGTAGCTGCTTGTTTTAAATAGTAGAATCTGTCATTTGCATCATTTGTTGTATAATACAAGCGCTCTTTGTTATCAGTTAATTTTTCACCTAGCCCTTCTTTACTATCATCAATATAATACCAATTTCCATCAGAGTATTTAACTCTATACATTGTCGCAGCATCTGTTGAAAGAACATAATAATAAGTTTCTTCTTTATCAAGAGCATCTGTAGTGCATGTCTTGTAAGGAACTAAAGAACTTCTAAAATGCATAGATCCAGATGTATCAAGTACAAATACAATTTTTACAGGTTCTGGTTCTTTGGATGTTATTTTTGTATAATTAGAAGATGCATTTAATGTAATGTTATAAGTTCTATCATCCCAATTATCAACTTTTGCTGTTTTACTTGTCTGAAGATCACCTTCTATTAATTCTACATCAACTTGAATAACTGGTTTCTGATAATCTTCTGTTTGAGGTTCATTAGTTTTTGTATTAGTATAAGTTACTGATGAATTATGGTTTGTATTATCATTGGAAGGGAAACCTTTTTTACCAGAAGAAGAATCATTTGCATTTCCCATCGTTCCATAATTACCATCAGCTGAAGCATCCGTATTGGAATCTCCTGTATTAGTATAGGCTTTATCAGTTTTATATTTTTCTTCGGCTGATGTAGTAGGTTTTACGTCAGTTATTGTGATGTAGTAATAAATATCGTCTTTAAGTTCATAATTCTCACCCAAGCTCCAAGTTACCTGCTTTTTAGCTGAATCATATTTTACGGTTCCAAGGTTCTTTTCATTTATTGATACAGCTTTTCCATTTGTACTGATAAGGTCTTCATCGGTTAATGGAATTTCTTGCTTTCCTTGATTTTCGTAAGTATCGTGATCGTTCGCAGTTGTCTTTTTAACCATTCGGAGTTGTAATTTAGTATTAGCAGTCGTTTCAACATATTCACTTAAAGTATCCTTAATAGTAACATTTTTACAAGGAAACTTCTGAATGTCTGCTGCTATTTCGCTAAATTTCGTGGACAAGTTTGAACCAGAAGAATCTGAATTAAATACGGTGTCTTTGGTAGTTGCATTTACTTTATTCGCAACATTTTGTAAAAGAACAGTAGCTGAATCAGGAACCTTTTGCTGATCCGAGTAACTGTCGTAGGAATATTTTTCTACCGATTTTAACCCGATTCCTACAGGAATTATTCTGTCACATTTAAGTTTTGCAGCTGCGTCAAGTGCATGTTGATATACTCTATAACTAGTACTGCTACCAGGGCCAGCATAACTTGTGCCAGATTTATAAAAAGTAGGTTGCCCATCAGTTAAAAATACTATAATTTTTTCGGCATCAGCCCGAGTACCACTTGATAAAGCTTCTTTTGTTTTTACTAAACCATCTTCATAGTTTGTACCTTGGTCTTCTTTAATAGAATAATTAGATAAAGTTGATTTTACGGTTTCTCCGGTTGTCCAGTTAGTTTGTATTTGTGCAGTAGTTCCAAAAGTAACTAAACGGTAATTGACATCTACGGTTGTTTGACTGGAAAGAGTATCTATTAGTTTATTAACAGCAGTTTTACTATTTCTCCATTTATTGTTATTACTCATGGAAGTAGAAGTATCCATTATTAGTACAATGTCAAATTTCTTTTTAGAACTAGTTGTTCCTTTTTTACTAGAAACATTCAACGTTAAATCATAATTATTTCCATCTTTCTTTTTGATATATTTCTGATGGGAAAGCTGTGGTGCTGTATCCTCAATTGTTCCACTGCCAGTACTACCAGTAGATTTTGCGGTATAAACTAGATAAATATTTTTGGTGGTAGTAGAATAAGATAGAGTTTCAATCTTATTATCTTTTCCGTTATATAAAGTTAATTTAGCGCGCTTACCAGAACTACCATTTGTAACAGCAGACGTAACAGTCTTTCCGGATATTTTATCTACCTTTGCATATTTATAATCATAATTATCAATTATTTCAACATAATCAGAAAAAGATATGTCAGAGTTATAATTAAGTGTTGCATCAGATGATAGAGTTGTTGGAAGTTCGTTACCTTTTTCATCAACATGATGAAGAGTCAGCTTAAAGTAAGTGGCGGAGTCTTTTTTCCATGTAATTGTAAAGGTTGAAAAACTATTTGTAACAAATGCTGCTTTTTCAACTTCTTTAGTTTCAGTTGTTTCTACTGTTGCTTCTTTTGTCTCATCTGCAACCATATCAACAACTTCTTTAACCTCACCCTGTTCGTCTTCTTCCAGATGCATAACAGTTACATCAAGGTTCTGTTCATCGTTCTTTTCTTCAAGGGCTTTCTTTGCTTCTTCTGGGATTTCTGTCTTTTTATAATCCATGGAAATTTTCACATTTCCATTCGGCTCCATCTTGTTTCCATCTGCATCTACGAAAGTAATATCGTAAGCAAGGAAACCTGCGATATCGTAAGTTTCGTTTTCAGCTTTTTCATTCAGCTTTTTCTCTGTGTGATCATACTGATCATTCAGTTCTTCAGCTTTTGCTTTTTCTTCATCACTCATGGAATCAGTGATTTCTTGTTTGATGACAGGAGTAACAGAAAGTGTTGCACCTTCCGGAATATTACCGGATTCAACAGCATCGACTGTTATCTTTACATTATCATCTTCATAAGTAAGCTGCTGAATCGGCTGTGCCTCTTCTGCTGCCGGCTGTTCAGCCGGTGCCTCAACTGTAGGAGCTTCTGTCTCAGGCTGCTGTTGTTCCGGTTGCTGCTCCTCTTGTTGTTGTTGTTCCGGTTGCTGCTCCTCTTGTTGCTGTTGCTCTGAGGAGTTCACCGCTGCCTCATCTCCTGTAGCCTCATCTGCCGCCGGTTCTGCTACTGCTTCGGTCTGACTCTGGCTGTCTGTGTTCTGTGGCTCATCAGCAAAAGCTGATGTTGCACTGCTAAGCACTAATACCATGCAAAGCATGAATGCTATTAAACGTTTCTTTGTATTACTTTTCATGGCGTCCTCCTTCTATTCCTCAATTCTGACTTCATAATTGTTATCAAGTGCTCCGTCTATCAGCTTCAATAATTCAAGGGCACTGCGGAAATGCTGCTCTCGCTGCTCTTCCACCCAGGTAACGCTGCCCTGCCAGGTACCGTTCTGCTGATCCATGATTTTTATTAAAAAAGTTCTTGTATTTTTTTGCTTTTTATTCATGTCAGTTTTCATCTGCCCTTCCTAATTATTTAGACTTTTTTATCTTATATAGGTATTGTATCTGACAAAGCATTACGTGAATCATTACCAATAACGAAAAATATTAACTTTTTTAAGTTATAACAAGAAATAGTCATGTTTTTGTAATAATATAATGATTTGATACCAGGGTCAAAAGGTCAGAAAGCCGATGCAAGCTTGCTTGCAAGAGGATTTTTGACCTCTTGACCAGCCAAAAACATGAGTAAGTAGCCTTTTTTCAAAGAAAAATGAGCGGATTACGAATGTTTTTGAGGATTGCGAGAGTGCAAAGCACGTAGCAATCTGGTATCAAAGGGGTCAAAATACCTTTGAACCCCAACATCATGATTTGTAGGAGTGCGTAATATTTGTGTCTGACTCTACTATATGTATTGGGATATTAGAATAGAAGTAAAAGTGGGGAATAATGTGATGGAAGTGCAAAAAGTATAGATTGAGGGGAGCGCATAGAAAAGGAGTGATCTGGTTATAGCGGCGAGGGAGAGGAATTTTCCGGACAAAAAGATCCCGTGACTGATATAGGGGAGATGCACTGCATCTTAGACGGTGATCAGTCACGGGATGGGGTAAGGGTTATTTAGTTTTTATTCAATGCCAAATTCTTTTAATAATTTCTTTTGGTATTCAATGTCTTTTGCGGCATGTTCCAGATCGTTGTAGCGTTTGGCATTTAGAAGACATATGGTTAACTGGTTTAATTCTGCTCTGGTTTCAGCGCGTCCTTCCATAAGTCCTTCTTCTCTACCTTCTTCTCTGGCATCTTCCTTCAAGGTTTTCTCATATAAGTCTTTGTCATATGTCGTCAGGATCATATTTGTCACCTCCGCTCGATGTTTCTTGAGAAAATCTGCCAACACGTCCTGATTAATACAGGTATCAATTGCCTTTTCTAATGCATCTTCCACAGAAGGTTCCGATTGTATATATTCCCTGACACATTGGACGAATATGGAATATTCTTCAAGCCTTCTACAGTGCTTCATCAGTTCCTGATTGTGACCATAGTTGATGTTCAACATGGTTGCGGTGCATTCCAGGCAAGGTGCATCGTTATCTGTATTTTCAAAGCAGTCTGAAAGCCTTAACTCCATGGAATCTGGCTGATTTTTTGTACCATTGTAAAAGACAATATATTTCGGTTTTGGAAGCCGGACTCTTTTTTCATGGTAGATCATCAGATTATTATCTGCAACATACCCTTCATATAACCGGGAGAAATAAAAGACTCCGCGAAGCGGCATGTTTGGGTTAAAAGTGCTTAGATGCTCATACAGATTCATGGTTCCGCCAACTAGGAAGGATACATCATTTTTCATGGACAGATAAAGGACATCTTCCAATGTATTTACTTCCAGGTCATCGGGATTCTGATAGTCCGTGTGGTTGATCGCATTATAAAGCTGCAGCAGATCTTCTTTGTTATTAAAGATCATTCTCCATAACCGGTCTTTATACTGCCGGTTGTGGGTTTGTTTGCTATGGCGAGATTTCTTCTTTTGTTTTCTCATTGCTTACCTCCATTATAATAGAAAACAGTTCATAAGTAAATTCGCCATATCTCATGTTTCATGTAGATATATAATTTTTTCTACAATCAAAGAATTCATATATCATATATGATTCGATTTTCTACATACGCCTATTCAAATGGTACTGGAGTTTTTTATGAAAAGCAATTAAGAAAGAATAAAATTATAAGATAATTAAAAGGCACCCTCCGATCACATTCCGTGATCAGACAATGCCTGTATAATTCTTATTCATTCATGTAATGATATCTCTCACAATGCCATTCCTTTAAACTAATGCATTGCTGAGAATTTTAAGCAGTTCAAGTACGCTTACAAACTGTTGTGTAGAGTTACCTTCAATCCAGCGGACGATGCCCTGCCAGGATGAATTCTGGCGGTATCTGACATTGAGAAAGAAAGTCCCTTTTTGTCCACGATTCTCGATGAAATCTTCCGGTGACTGTACTTTATCAAGCCGGTCAACAACTGAAAACTGGGTTGAAGTGAAAGAACGTGCGCTGGTGGATGCCTGTGGAAATTCGAGTTTGTCGAAGAAATCATCAGCTAATTCGATCAGCTGAAGGATATTGGTGAATTTCCAGGGTTCTTTGCTGTAGCAGTGATAAATCCGACCGGACAGCTCTCCATCATTAATATTATCAATACACATGTTAATAAAGTTTGGTGCATACCAACTGATTTGATAGCTTTGTTCCATAAATTATCTCCATTTCTGCCCTGCTGCGAAGATAACATGATTGCAGCTTACCAGGTTTTATTCTCAGTATTGAACTGAATCGGTGAATCTTGCCGGTCTACTTCGGCTACAGAGGACACGAAGTAGTCCAGGTACTGCTTCCAGCTTTTATGCTCTCTGGAGAAGTATCTCTGGATTCTGTCGAAAATCATGCTGCAGTTCTCTTTGTTCGTACCAACGAGAAGTATCAGAAACTGTGATGGGCTGTATTTGGTAAAGGAGTCCCCTTTACGCAGACACTGTTGGATCGTATTCTGAAGCTCGCCTGAAAGAACTTCAAGCTTGTCCGGCTTGTCCATCGGCATTCCTTTTCCGTTGGTGATGCTACATAACATTAAGTATACGGACTGTCCGTTCCTCTCAATGATTCGGGAAACGAGACGGTAACTGTCACGGAAACTTGGCAGGCTGCAGTAAAAAGCACCGCCGCGTATATCGTCCTCTTTCAGACGTTCCTTGATGTCGCCGAGTTCCTGTGGTTTGTAGTTAAGGCGGCTGCTCATCTGCTCGAACTGCTGCATCATATGTTCAGAAGGGCGGATTCCAAGCTCTTCGAAAAATAATTTGGCAGTGTTCTCATATTCTTGCACAGCATCCTTATAGCGGTTCAATGCCATATAGCAGTCGATGCGGACGGATTGCCATTCATCGAACGGATATAACTGGCATGCCGGCTCACAGAAACGAAGCGTCTCTTCATAATCTCCGCGTTCGATCAGAAGCTTACAGAGCTCCTGAAGGGATTCAGAATAAATATTCTTATATTGGACGCTTTCAACAAGGACCCATTCATCTCCTGAAAGTTCTGGAAGAAATTCCCCACGGTACATCAGACAGATCTTCTTAAGAAGTGCCAGCTTTTTTACCTTATCGGTACACGCCTGCACGTCTTTTGCCAGAACCTTAAACTGATGTGCATCAACTTCGGTCGGCATGGGAGCATCCCATCGGTAAATACCTTTTTTGATGTTGATATAATCATGGCTCGGAAGTCCGGCATCTACGATGATCTTTTTAAGACGGTGTGCGGTTACCCGAAGGTTGTTGGCAGCATCGGCAAGTTCTTCTCTTCCGTACAGTTCATCAAGAAGCTTATCTCTGGAGATACCGGTATCGCCATGGTAGAGTAATATCTGCAACAATTTCATTGCTTTTGTCGTTGTGTTGCGTCCGAATGATACGGGAATCTCTCCGTAGCTTGCTGAGAATCCTCCGAATAAACGAACCTTTAAGACAGGTAAATGATCACTCATAAATTAACCCCCAATTTTACTATTGTGATGGTTTATAACTGATTTCTATTGTAATGGTCTTTGATTTCTTTGTCAAATAAATTAAAGCAGTTTAGACCAAATAACTTCTTTTAATGTTTTGATTATGCTATAATTTTTCTAGTTGAGTTTTTGGGACTGTTTCACTGTGGAAAAGAAAGGAGGAATTCTGTGCGGCAGAACGATTTATATGAACAAAAAAGACGCTGGCAGAGGATTTTTCTTTTCTTTTTTCTGCTATTTCTGACAGGTGTACTGATACCTGGCGGATGTGCATCGGAGGGGAAAAAAAGCCAGTCCGGGAAAAAGGGGGATCCGAGAGATCCGTCGGCGCAGGTGCTTCAGACGGAGGCTTCCGGTGAAGTGACATATGGAAATGACCTGGTTGTACTGGATGCATCCCATACGGCAGATGGCTATGTGATGATCTGTTATAATGGAAGTAATGAAAAAGTCAAGCTCCAGGTGACATCCCCGGATGGCACAGAGTATACCTATCCGGTTACGGTTGTTGGTGATTATGCGGTTTATCCGCTTCCGGGCGGGAATGGTTCTTATAAGGTAACACTTCTGGAGAGTGTGTCTGTAGAGGACAATCTGTATGCGGTAAGCTTTACCCAGGATCTGGACGTACAGATCACAGATGAATTTGCCCCGTTTCTGCATCCGAATTATTATGTGAATTTCACGGCAGATTCCAAGTGTGTAAAAAAGGGTGAGAGTCTTGCAGGAAAGGACTGCTATTCTGATCTGGATGTGGTAACGCAGATTTATAATTTTGTAATTAAAAATATTTCCTATGATAAAAAGAAAGCGGAGAATGTTCCGTATGGGTACACACCGGATCCGGATGAGACACTGGATACCGGGAAAGGAATCTGTTTTGATTATGCGGCGTTGATGTCGGCAATGCTCCGGTCGCAGCGGATTCCGACGAAGCTGGAGGTTGGCTATTCCGGTGATGTGTATCATGCGTGGATCAGCTGTTATGTTGATGAGATCGGCTGGGTGGATAACATCATTGAATTTGACGGAAAGAACTGGTCGATCATGGATCCGACACTTGCTGCAAACAACAGTGCTTCGGATGTGAAGAAGTATGTGGGAAATGGAAAGAATTATGTCACAAAGTATACCTATTAGATAAAAGGAAGCCGGATAAGAAGAATGTGGCAGGAATGTGAAAAGGAGGATGGCATATATGGAAAAGCGGACACAGCAGGGGAAGCTTACGAATCTGGAAATTGCTTCGTTCTGCAGTGAAATGGCAATGATCCTGAAGTCTGGGATTTCTTCCCTGGAGGGAGTTGATCTTCTCCGGGAGGATGCGCAGACGAAGGCAGAAAAAGAGCTGCTGGATGAGATTTATCAGTCAGTGATGGATACGGGCAGGCTGGATCAGGCGCTGGAAGAGACGAAAGTATTTCCGGAGTATCTGATCCGTATGACGCAGATCGGAGAAGAGACAGGAACTTTAGATGAAGTAATGGAATCTCTGGCGGAGCATTATGACCGAGAGGAAGCGATCAGGAGAAGTGTCCGGAGTGCCATCTCCTATCCCCTTCTGATGATCGGGATGATGCTGGTGATCATTATCATTTTGATGACAAAGGTTATGCCGGTATTTGATCAGGTGTTCCGCCAGTTTGGACAGGAAATGACCGGATTTTCAAGAGGGATCCTGCTTGCAGGCAATGCTCTTTCCAGATATTCGGCGGTGTTTGCGGTACTTTTGGCGGTGATCGTCTGTGCGGGTATTTATTTTACAAAGACAGAGAGCGGCAGAAAGAAAATGTATCACATCGGATCCGGGTTTGCATTTTCAAGGGAGCTGAAGGATAAGCTGTCGGCATGCCGGTTTGCCGGAGGAATGTCACTGGCACTGAAAAGCGGACTGACGCCGGAACAGGGAATGGAATTTTCAGAGAACCTGATCGAGGATGATGATTTCCGGAAGAAAGTAGCAGAATGCAAAGCGGATATGGAAAATGGAACGGATATCGCAGAGGCACTGGTGAAAGCCGGAATCTTCACAGGTGTTTATGCGCGGATGACATCCATTGCCGGGAAAGCCGGAATGATGGATGAGATGATGGGAAGGATTGCCGATGAGTGTGAGGAGGAAGTGGATGAAAAGCTTTCTTCTATGATCGCAGTTCTGGAACCGACGCTGGTGATCATCCTGTCGGTGATCGTCGGAACGATCCTTCTGTCGGTTATGCTTCCGCTTCTTGGAATTATGTCAGGACTTTAGGAGGTATGCTATGTGGAGAAAAGAACGGGAACGGTTTTATCACGGAAAACGGCAGCACCCACTTCGGAATTTCTGTTTGTCCCTTCTGCTGTTTGTATGTATCTGCAGTGCTTTTTTCAGTGGATTTGAAAGGCTTTCGGACACGACAAGACGCAGGCAGAAGGAAAGTCTGGAAAATGCACTCTGGCGTGGTGTGACGCAGTACTATGCGCTGGAAGGACACTATCCGGAGACGCTTGATGATCTGACGGAAAACTGTGGGATCCAGTATGACAAGAAGCAGTTTTTTATTGATTATCAGATTGCCGGTGCCAATATTCTTCCGGACATTACGGTGATCGAACGATAGGAGGAAATGGACATGAAGCGTAGAAATGAAAAAAAGCATGTGATTGATTTTCTTTTTCCTCTTGCAGTCTTTTTCGTGCTGGCGGCATCATCGGTCGCCATTGTGGTTCTTGCATCGGGATTTTACAGCCGGCAGGTGAAGACCTCGTCAGCTTCCTATTCGGGACGGACGGCACTTGCCTATGTGACGGAGAAAATGCACCAGAATGATGAAAATGGTGCGATAGCAGACGGAACCTTTGATGGGGAAAATGCTCTCGTGATCCGGCAGCGTTATGATGAGAAGGATTATGTGACATATCTGTATGCGTATGATGGATACTTAAGAGAGCTTTTTGTCCGGGATGGAACGGAAGCAAAAGCATCCGATGGACGGAAGATCCTGGCAACAAAGGACTTCGAGGCTAAGGAAACTTCAGATGGGATTTTTCATCTGTATTGTGAAAATGAAGACGGGAAAAAGACAGATACATTTGTCAGTGTGAAGAGCGCTGCAAGATAGATGGGAGAAGATTTATGGAACGGACACCGGCAAAGCGTTCCAGCCTGTTTTTGCTGGAACTGATGATTGCAATTTTATTTTTCTGCCTTGCTTCTGCGGTGTGTGTGCAGATTTTTGTGAAGGCGCACACGATCAGCCGCGAGACACAGGAACTGAATACGGCGCTTGAGAAGGTTTCCGGGTATACAGAGCTTTTTCTTGCGGATGCGCTGACGGAGGACACGGAGGTCTTCTATGACGCAGACTGGCAGGAATGCAGTAAGGATGAGGCTTCGTATGAGATCGTGATCCGGGTGGAGCCGGATGGAAAGCTTTTGCATGGAACATTTACGGTGCAGCGCCTGTCCGGAGAACAGCCGGAAGAAATCTATTCGGTGGAAACAGACCGGATGACAGGCACGGAAAGGGAGTGACAGGATGAAGAGAAAGAAAAGGGGATCATACCCGGGGATTCAGATCGGAACGTCGTACCTGCTTGTGATCTTTGTAATCCTGTGTCTGGTGACATTTGCCACACTCTCACTGTCAAGTGCAAAAAGGGATCAGAGTTATAGTCAGCAGCTTGCCGGCCGGGAAACGGCGTATTGTGAGGCAAATGCAAAAGCGGCGCAGATTATGGCGCAGATCGATGATGCATTTGCAAAAGAGGATCCTGTATTTGCGATTCGACAGATTGAGGGCGTGACAGCTGAAGAAGACGGAGCGAATCTGGATATTTCCTATGTGGTTCCGGTCACGGACAGTCAGAATCTGGAAGTCGAGATCCTGGCAGATCCGGTAAAGGGAACGCAGAAGGTTGTAAAATGGAAAGAGTCAGCATCTGAGAAATGGGAAGAAAAGTCAACACTTCCGGTCCTTGGAAGTGACTGACGCGAAAGGAGTTTGAGCTATGGATATCATTGTACTGCTTCAGCAGGCAGTTTTAAATCATGCATCGGATATATTTGTTGTAGCAGGTCTTCCGGTTTCTTATCGGGCAAATGGAAGAATCTGCAGGGAGAAGGAAGAAAAGCTGATGCCGCCGCAGACGAAAGAATGCGTTGAGGAATTATATAAGCTGGCAGGAGGACGGGACATCCGGGTTCTTGAAGAAAAAGGAGATGATGATTTTTCTTTTGCTGTTCCGGGACTTTCGAGATTCCGTGTCAGTGCGTACAAACAGAGGGGTGCGCTCTCAGCTGTTATCCGTGTGATCACATTTGAACTGCCGGAGCCGAATGAGATTGGGATTCCGGACCCGGTGATGAGCTTTTATAACCTGTCAAAAGGACTGGTGCTTGTGACAGGTCCGGCGGGAAGTGGAAAATCTACTACGCTTGCCTGTCTGGTGGATAAGATCAATCATTCAATGGAAAAGCATATCATTACGCTGGAAGATCCGATTGAGTATCTGCACCGGCATGATAAAAGTATTGTAAGCCAGAGAGAGATCAATGTGGATACGGAAAGCTATGTCAATGCGCTACGTGCTTCGCTCCGGCAGAGTCCGGATGTGATCCTGCTTGGTGAAATGCGTGATTATGAGACGATCGATGTGGCAATGACAGCAGCGGAAACCGGGCATCTGGTATTTTCTACCCTGCATACGATCGGAGCAGCAAATACGGTTGACCGTATCATTGATGTATTTCCGGCAAACCAGCAGAGGCAGATTGCAGTTCAGCTGTCCATGGTATTGCAGGCTGTAATTTCACAGCAGCTTGTGCCGACAGTGGATGGAAAACAGGTCCCGGTATTTGAGATCATGACGATCACTCCGGCGATCCGCAATATGATCCGCGACAATAAGGTTCCGCAGATTGATGGAATCGTGTATTCGTCTAATAAAGAAGAAATGCATTCGATGGATTTTGGTCTTCTGAATCTGTATAAAGAGGGGAGGATCATAGCGGAGACGGCTCTCTCCTATGCATCAAATCCGGAAATGCTGAAGAAAAAGCTATAGAGAAACATAACAGGAAGGGGCTGCGGTGAAGCAGTCTCTTCCTGTTTATCGTCAGTGTTTTAAGATTTAGTCAAGGGCTGCAATTGCTTCGATCACGATATCATACTGTTTTTTGACATCGGCGATCAAACCGTCAAGGTTGTCGTATTCCTGGCTGCGGAGCTTTTCGGTCAGAGCACTGCTGACATTGTAAAGTGCAGTAAATCCAAGGTTTACGGCAACACCTTTTAAGGTATGCATTGCACGAAATGCGGTTTTGTAGTCCTTTTTAGCCCAAGATTCTTCAAATAAAGCCATATTGTTGTCTTGCGGAAATTTGAGGACAAATTTGTGTATCATATTTTCATTCATAAACCGGTGAAGAATATCATTATAATCGCCACCAATTTTTACATAACATTCTTGAAGTGTCATTGTCTACAGTCCTTTCTGAACTTTTTTATCTTTGTGAAATCCGTATATTTTTGCCCCCAACATTTTAACATGATTGTAGCATGGCGCGTTATGCTTTACAAGATATTTCATATTATGCATTGTTATGGTAATGAAAAAGGCTTATTTATTCGAAGAAATTGCATCATTTAACTGATCGTACCATTCTTTAGTCTGTGCTTCGTTGCTGCTGTTCAGAAAAATGGTGGTATCTGTTGTCTTTATCTGAAGAACCGGAGGATGTTCAATCCAGATATACATCTGGCAATGTCCGGTTTTGCTGCCACGGAAATTACCGAGAAGTTTGCTGTTATCTTCGGAACCATCAGACCGGTAGAATTTTTCATCCGGCAGATTATCCAGAAGAGTTACTGATTCCACATCAGCGAGAGCAAAGGTTGCTGTTTTATAGCCGGATGTAATAGAATACTGGGCAGCATTTTCCGTCAGGCGGATCGGTGTAAAATCGATCCGGATACAGAGGATACACATCCAGAGGAGAAGAAGTCCGGTGCCGACGAGCATTCCTCCGGTGACATATTTTGCAGAAGGGTGTCCGTAGTTCAGAGAATAATTCATGCTGTTCACACGGTCCTGTACAAAATACCGTTTGTCATTTGGATTGTTGTACCAGCCTTTTCGCCAGTAATAGTCATCATCAATATAAAATGGTGTGCTGTCCTGGGAGAGGATCCGCTCTTTTTCCTTACGCAGCCAGAAAAACATGATCAATATGATGGCAGCCGGTATCAGTTCGAGGAAAATGTAGATGCCCATTCCAACTCCGCCAATCCAGTTGCTGGATGCAATATCCCGGATGATCCCGAGATAGGCGCCGGTATTGCAAATGTTGGAGACAAAAAGGAATATGGTGTATAAACGCTTTTCTAGTGCATTGATCTGCAGGTTGATCTGTGAATTTTCACTGTAAATTTTGTTTGGCATATGGGCGAATAAATAGCCGGTACCCATGTAAGCTGCCGCGACAAGAATTGTGCAGAGAAGCATGACTCTTCCATCACTTTCGGTCAGCAGATAAGTACGGACCTGCGGGAAAAACAGAGGGATCAGAATCACTGCAGCCGGGATCAGATGAAGCTTTGCCGGCAGTATCTTTTTCGCAATTTGTGAGGAAGTGCGGGTATCCACTGCAGCGGACACATCTGCATTTGCTGAGCTGATCCATCCATTTTTCTGCTTAATGTCGTATACTTTCTGGTGATAATGATAGACACGGAGAATGGTAAGAAGGCAGAATTCTACGAACCACAGTGTCCATACGGTAATAAAAATAGAAAAGTAAGTAAAGCAAAGCAGGCATACCGCAATTCCTGCCAGCATGTTCCACAAATAAAACTGGCGGTTGCGCTTTTTATAAAGCTGGAGAAGCTCTTTTACGTCGGGATGTTCAAGTTCAGATTTAGGAATATGGACTCCCATCAGCATTCCTTCCCGGTATTTTGCAATATTTCCATAGACTCCGGCAAAGATGCCGACCATGGAAATGTCTGTAATTAAAAATATAATCAGCATCATCATTTCGCTGTTACCTCCATTTCGTTAAATGCTCTCTGGCAGAATTCCAGGAAGTCGGTCAAAGTCATGCCGTGGAATTTTGCTTCTGCGCTTAAAAGTTCCAGTTCATCTGCCAGCTTTTCGTCAAAGCGGTTATCTTGTGGAGCAGAGGAAGTGGGATAACAGATGGTTGTTCCCTTACGGCGGTCTGTCTCGAGGAAGCCTTCTGTTTTCAAAAGCTGGTAAGCTTTGCTGACGGTCATGGTGTTAATACCGAGATCGGTTGCCATCTGGCGGACGGTCGGAAGCGATTCCCCCGGCTCAAATTCCCCTCGCCCGATTCCTTTGACAATCTCGTTGCGCAGCTGAAGGTAGATTGGGACTTCGGACTGCATGTTGATCTTGATGATCATATATCGGCATCTCCTTTCTGTGAGATTTGATTGTATTATACCACGTAATACAAATAATACAATAGGAGGATAAAAAAACAGGAAAATGATGTACACGCTTTCAAGGATAAATGAAGATTAGAATTTGTTTTCCTGAAAGCGCATATGTCAGTTTCCTGATTTTTTATGTGGTTTGTGTTTTGATTAAGTTAAACAAATAGCGGGCAAATATTCGCCTGACTAAAATTGTAAAAGTTTAAAAATATTTTTTACAGCCTGGTAATTTTGCAAGCTGAGTGAGTTAAAAGGATTGGCTGTTTGTATGGGAATTAATAAAATTCTGCATATAAACGCGGATATTTTCCATCTGTTCTTTTGTAACCGGATTGCTATATGGAATCCTGTCAATAATGCGGTTTAAGTAGTTATTTTCCGCTATAATATCAAAGCTTTCTTTGAAGTTAATGTCAAAGAAATAGACGATATAAGATACCCAGTAATCCATCTGTGTTACGCGGTCTGCGGAAAGGATACATTTGTTTTCAAAAACTGTTTCGTATACCTTTTGGGTTATGTTCTGCGCGCCGAGTTCTTCTTCAGAAACGTTAATAAAGGTGCTTGTGGAGTCTACGAGCTTTACCCGGCAGTTGTCCAGCTTGTCCTCATCACGGATCAGCTTTGCGTGTAAAAGTGTCTGCGGATCTGAGATCTCAGGGAGTTCATAATCGCTGTGATGGGCGATTGCAGTGTAAATGATGGAGTCCCATTTGTCATCCGGAAGAAAGCGGCGGATCATGCCTTCATCAAAAAGCACCTTTACACCGTAAGCAGCGTGATCCATTGTGCCAGGCTCAAAGCTGTCGTAGCGCTTTAACTGCTCAAAACGCCCGATGTCGTGAAGGAGTGCAATCAGCCTTGCAAGGTCGGTGTCTTCGGCTGAAAGATGCATCCTTCCGGCAAGCTCTTCTGCCTGTTTTACAACGCCGTAGGTGTGGATGATTTTTAATTTTATGCGGTCATTTTCGCGGTCGTATCCGTTAAGGTAAGATTCAAATTCTTGTTGTGCGAGTGGATAGTACATGAAATTAAGCCTCCTGGAAATATATGGTTAGTGATTAGCTTCTGAAAGAGATGCCAGTGAATTTTTAAAGGATTCAAATCTTTTTGTAAATTTCTCGTCCATATTTTCTTATATCCTCCAATAATAACTGATTTCCACATTCATCAAGATTGACAAGGTCTATTGTGTATAAAGTGGGTAAATTATCAAGCTTTTCCCGTAGATTTTCTGTATCTGGAATACCGGATACGGCGATGTCAATATCACTTCGTTCTGTCGCAGTCCCTTTGGCACGGGAACCAAAAAGAATAACGGTAGAAGCAGAATATTTTTTTGACAGATTTATAATTTCTTCTAAAATACTATTGATTGTCATAAAAATACCTCTCTATTCAGATATCCTAATAAATTCATAAGCAATCCGCGGAGTCCCGTCACTGACGTAAATAATCCCACATTCTTCAAATCCATTCTGCTTAAAGCAAGCCTGCATTGGTTGATTATCCTTGTGGGTATCTACACGCAGATGTGAGATTTGTGTCTTGCAAAAATCAAAGCAAGCCCGTGCAATCCCTTTGGTTGTTCCGTCAGATGCAAGGCGGTGAACGGTTCCGTATGGAGCCTCGGAACGCCAGCTTCCATTTTCAATGAGTTGATAGTTCGGCTCGTCTCCGATGATAAGTGTAAAAGTGGCAACGACCTTATCATTTTCTACGCAGACATAACTGTTACCATTCTGGATATCCGGTTCGAGATCTTCGAGAGCCGGATAATTTGCATTCCATTGTGTCGGGTTTCCGGTTGCGTGCATGAACTGGCGGGCGGTGTCAAAAATATTTAAAATCGTGTCTACATCTTCTGGAAGTGTTTTTCTGATTAACATAGTGTTTCGTTACCTTTATCTGTTTTTTGCTGTATATGAAGTATAACATTTGAAATAAAAAAAGAAAAGGTGGAGAAGAAGGGATTTCTGGAAGCGGTAAGGATTTTGCTTTCAGAAAAAAATATGCTGTTTGAGTCTTTGCGTGAGAAGCTGGAAAGCTATCCGGAATTGAACAGTATGCTCTATTCGCTTTTATTTACGGGAAAAGCAATTGTGTAACAATCAGAATTAAAAAATGCCAGGCAGGATACAGCATGCAAAGGAGGAAAAGGGATTGCTGTACCCCGTCTGGCGTTTTCGTATACGGGAAGCTTTGGGGAATTGCCCATATACGATTTACTGAATTTTATCGAATGTAATGTGGGCACTTGGGGAATGCACCACAATCTTATAATCATTTGGATAATATCTTGTAGAGAATACGAATTCTCCGTCATTTACAAATACTTCAACGGAAGAAGTATCTGCAAGGATTTTTACATTTTCCAGAGTGCCGACTTCGGCGTAGCGAAGGCTTCTGCCTGCGGATACGGAAGTTTTACTTTTGGTTGTGAAATGCATCTGGAACCGTCCATTCTCATAGTCAAGGATCAGTTTATCTGAAAGGACAGCCTGGAAATGATTCTCCTTAATTCCATCTACATTTACTTCATATACCGGGCAGCCGCTCTGGGTAAGTTCATTCTGAACATCCTGAAGCTGTTGTTTTTTTGCATCCAGCTCGCGAACCGGTTTCTGGCAGACTTTGCCATCTTTTATGAAGACTTCTCTTGGAAATGTAAAGCAGTGCTGCCATCCGTCTTTGATGGTCGGATTGGTATATTCTTCGCAATCCGGCATTCCCATCCAGCTGATATGGATGCGTCTTCCATCTTCTGCTTCGAAGCTCTGCGGAGCGTAATAGTCAAAACCATAATCCCACAGATGATAAGGAGATAATTTGTAGGAATCTAAAATGTCGCCGTCCACAAGGAAGTAACCGGACTGGTATACATTTCGGTCAGCCCACTCTTTGCCTTCCAGGCCCTGGACGGAGGAGGAAAGGATTTTGATGCCGTCCGTTTCAAAATAATCCGGGCATTCCCACATATAACCGAAAGGCTTTTCGGATTCTACACGGCTGCGGAAGTGCCAGTTTATTTTATCGGAGGATTCAAAAATCAGTGCCTGACCGACATCATTTTTAGTACGTGCGCCCTGGATCATGTAGTAGGTATCGTCCTTTTTCCAGACCTTCGGATCGCGCACATGGCAGGTCAGGTCAGAAGGATAATCGCTGTTGCGGAGCAGTTCTTTTTTGTTGCCAAAATGAATCCCGTCTTTGGTTGTGACGAGTACGGTATTTGCCTCACGACCGGTGTTGATATAATCAAAATCTCCATCTTCCAGCTTGACATTTCCGGTGTAGTAAAGATACATTGTACCGTCTTCGAGGAAGGCAGATCCGGAATATACACCGTGGCAGTCAAATGGCTGATCCGGGTAGAGGGATACACCTTTGTATTTCCAGTCGATCAGATTGGTGCTGGTGTAATGACCCCACATTTTCACACCGCCTTCGGCGTTAAATGGGGAGTACTGGAAAAATGCGTGGAACACACCATCCATCTGACAAAGTCCGTTCGGATCGTTGAGCCAGCCAACCGGAGGCATCAGGTGCAGTTTCTCGCGGAACTGTGTGCCGGATGTCTGTTCTTTTGCTGTCTGGTTCTCTTCTGCTGTATTTACTAAGTTTACAAGATCTCTGGTTAATGCGTTCATATTGATTCACTCCTGGAAATAGTTCCGCAGGCAACGGTCCGGAAAACGTATTGATACGGATATCCGACACCCGCTGCGGGAGACAAATCTGATTATTTGTCATGAGTTATTTTATTTTGTAAGTTTCATAACAGATGATTTACCGGTTACAGTGCCGGGTGCGGCACATTCTACAGAATCATACAGATCTGTATTGGTAAGGATCATCATGGTTGTTGCCGGATGTCCGGCTTCTTTTATTGCATTTAAATCTGCTTCGATCAGCACGTCTCCGGCGTGTACTTTTGCACCGTCAGATACTTTCTTTGTAAATCCATTTCCATCCATTTTTACAGTGTCGATTCCGACATGGATCAGAAGCTCTGCGCCGCCGTCAGTCAGGATGCATACTGCGTGACCGGTATCAAAAATGCTTACGATTTCGCCATCACAAGGTGCGGTGATGATACCGTCAGCAGGTTCGATCGCTACGGTTTTTCCAAGGACTTCTGCTGCAAATGTATCGTCTGCGATCTGATCATTTGGAATGATCTTTCCATTTACCGGAGCATTTAACACTTCTTCGGAAGAAGTGGTTTTTGTATTGCCTGAAGCTGTTTTAGTTTCGGAAGCAGCAGATTCTTCGCTGTCTGTTTCCTCAACAGAAGTTGCAACAGTAACAGGAGCTTCTGCGACTGGTTCTTTCTTCTTGTCTTTGTAAAGTGCGAAGGATACTGCAAATGCAACACCGACTGCGATTGCCATCTCAATGACGTACTGAAGTGGCTGGTTCAGGCAGAGCAGGATTCCGAAGATACCGGTTACACCTGTTCCTTTTGCACCGAGGTGAACAAGGGAAGCATAAAGGGCTCCGCATCCTCCACCGATGCATCCGGCGATAAATGGTTTAAAGAATCTTAAGTTTACACCAAAGATTGCAGGTTCTGTAATTCCCATAAATGCACTGAGTGATGATGGAAGTGCAAGGGATTTGATCTTCTGGTCTTTTGATTTTACAGCAACGGCAAGTGCTGCTGCACCCTGTGCCACGTTTGCTGCACTTGCGAGTGGCAGCCAGTAGGTTACACCGTATTTCGCAAGCTGTCCGATATCGATGGCTGTGTACATCTGATGGATACCGGTAACAACGGTCGGTGCATATAAACTACCCATGATCAGACTTCCAAGTCCGAGTGGAAGTGTCAGCATCCACTGGATTGCTCCGAGGATTGCATTTTCAGCCCATACGAAGATTGGTCCGACGATGGAAAGTGTAAGGTATCCGGTTACGAATACGCTGACAAGCGGTGTGACAAAAAGGTCTAAAACTTCCGGTACGATCTTGTGAAGCTTCTTTTCAAGTACGGATAAGATCCATACAGCGATGACAACCGGAATAACGTGTCCCTGATAGCCGACCATGTCAATGTGATACAGTCCGAAGAACACGCTCTGTGTCTGCTGAACACCTTCTGTTGCAACTGTGTAGGCGTTCTGCAGGGACGGATGGATCATGATCATACCGATAACTGCGCCAAGGTAAGGATTTGCGCCAAATGCTTTTGCAGCGGAGAATGCAATCAGGATCTGCAGGAATGTGTAAGCAATGTTACTGAAAAGGGTTGCAAATACATAGATCGAGCTGGTTGTGCTGATGTGTAAGAACCCGTTATTGTTCATGAAATCCAGTGCGTTCATGATTCCCATAAGGAAACCGCTGGCTACGATCGCCGGGATGATCGGTACGAAAATGTCTCCCAGAAGCTTGATGGCTTTCATAAACCAGTTCTGCTTTTCGGCAGCAGCTTCTTTTGCTTCTGCTTTCGTGCTGGCTGTGATGCCTGCGATTGCAATAAATTCATCAAATACTTTGTTGACGGTTCCTGTTCCGAGAATGATCTGGAGCTGTCCGGATGCTTCAAATACACCCTTTACCCCGTCTACATTCTCAAGTGCTGTCTTATCCGCTTTCGAGTTGTCTGCAATGACAAGGCGAAGTCTGGTAGCACAATGGGCAGCAGATACGATGTTCTTACTTCCACCCACATGATTCAGAATTTCCTTTGCGGTTTTTCTGTAATCCATATTCTCTCCTCCTTTAGATACAATGTGTAATCGATTTCATATCTTATGCTTAAATAATATGAAAAAAAATGCCATTTGTAAATATGGCATTTTTACTGATAATTCATATTGTTTTTTGTGAAAAGTGTTGAAAGAAACTTTCGTTTCCTTAAGAAACTCCGGGAAATCAGGAAAATCAGGTAAGATTTTCGGAGTCTGAAGGGTCTGCTCCAACAAGACGGAAGCCGAGCTTCATCTCGATCGGGATCTGTTCTCCTCTTTCAATACTGTCAAGAAGTAGCTCTGCGCCGCGGATTCCACTGGTTTTGTAGCCGAAATGGATGGTTGGGATTCCTCCGGTGACGGCTTTTAACATCTGGTTATCTCCGAATCCGGTTACTCGGATGGACGTATTTTCAAGGATATAGCGCATTCTTGCACCTGCATCGGCTGCATTTGTCGGAATCTGCTTTTTTAAGTAGGTCTGAATGGCTTCGATTGCTCCCGCTGCTATGGTATCGGTTGCACATGATATGACATCGATATCACATTTGCTTTCTAAAAGATCCAGAGCAGACTCATATCCAGATTCCAGCGTGAAGGCTGAGGTTCGCTTATTTTCCTCGAAAAGCGTGACACCTGCATTTTTGAGTCCTGCGATAAATCCGTCCTCTCTTGCGGCACCTGCCGCCTTGTCATCGCGGGTAACGCCGATGTAAGCAACTCCTTTTTTACTGAATCCGGCAACGGCCTGTCCCATTGCCTTTCCTGCACCGTAATCGTCGTGGTAAATGCAGTTTGCGTGTGAGGTGCGCTGCCCGATCACGACAACAGGAACCTTTGTCTCTTTTAAAAATTTCCGGTGACCGGCGGTGAACATCGTACCGACAAGAATAATTCCGTCCACCGGATAATTTTCAAATAACCGGAGGTATTCTACTTCCTTTGCAGGGGTGTTGTCGGTTCCGGCAAGAAGCATCTGATAGCCTCTTTCGGCGAGAACACTTTCAATTCCGGCAGTGATCCGGCTGATGGATTCGGAATTGATCTTCGGGACGACCACGCCCACCAGGCTTGCCTTTTTGGTACGAAGCATACGCGCCTGTGCGGATGGCTGGTATCCGGTTTCTTCGATGACTTTACGGATCTGTTCTTTTTTCTCTTCACTGACGTAGCCGCCGTTCAGATATCTGGATACAGCTGCGCTGGAGACACCGGCGAGCTGTGCGATTTCTTTGATGGTCATAATCTGGTAAATGAAACTCCTTTGTATTTGATACTCTTATTATAGTGGAAAGCAAAATAACAGACAAGACCGGAGAAAGGAGAAAATCCAATCTTGGTCTTGCCTGTATTATTTTGGTTATAACTTTTTAAAATGATGTGAGTGTCAAAAGTAAATTTTGCCGCTCACATCATTATTATAATCTGCGATACAGATTTTTATAGCGTTTTTTGTCCTCTTTCGTTAAGATAACAGCCAGAAGCAAGAATGCGACTCCTGTCAGAAGAACGATGATCCAGGTAAAGATTGGCGTATGATTTTTGTAAATAAATCCGATCAAAAGCTGGTACAGACTCATAAATCCGATACGGATGATCTCCATCAACCCGTGGATTCTTCCGCGGTGGCTGGATGGGATACGCCTGGTCATGTACGGGCTTTCCGCCAGCATGTAAGAAATCTCACCCCATGTCAGTACGACCATTGCCGCATAATAGAACGGGATGTGCCCGGAAAAGAGGATGAACAATACGTAGCCGACCAGTGTCAGTAAAAATCCGTAGATTGTCTTTTTCGGTTCGGAGGATCGCTTCAGGATCTGGGTGATAAATGGTGTGAAGAGAACAACGATAAAGCAGTTGATGCTGGTAACTGTTCCGAATATCACCGCACCGGTATCCCCGTGTAGACGGATCAGATCCATAGGAAAGAGATAATTATACATCTGGTAAAGTGCTGTGTACCCGCTGGTGATCAGAATGAACAGCAGAACAAGCCGGTTTTCTTTAAGAATCGTCAGCAGGCTTTCCCCGTGGCGTTCGGCCTGATAAATGGCGTTGCTATCATTTTCTTCTTTTTCCGGTGTGATATTCTGTACAAAGAAATAGATCAGCACAGAAGAAGTGCCGATGGAAATTCCACTGAGCAAAAATGCAAGCCATAAGTAATTGCGAAACATAAATCCGGCTACAGCAGAAGCCATCACGCCGCCGAGATTTGCTGTCAGATACTGGAGGGAATACCCTCTTTCCCTGTCCTTGCTGAGGGTGATGTCCGCAGTAAGCGAATTGTAGGACGGATTTTCCATGTTCTGGCAGGTCGATGCGATAAACATCAGCACAATGGATTTTGTCGTCAGCGGGATCAGTCCGCAGATGATATAAGAAATGACGGAAATCATATCCAGGTAAACGATATTCATTTTCTTATTAAAACGATCGGCCATCTTTCCACCAATCAGATTTGCCGGGATCGTCAGGATCCCCATCAGTGCCGTGATCCAGGCAACCTGCACGGCATTCATCCCAAGCTTCTGGCTTAAGATCATCGTCAGCATCGGACGGACCATTGCCCCCATGGCCGTCACAAAGCGTCCAAAGCATAAGACATAGTTTTCTTTTCTAAGACCTTTGTATTGCGAAATTAGATTCATGATACGTTTTCCCCTTTGCATATTCCCCAGTTTCAAACTACTAATAATATACAATGCGGGCACTTTTTTGTCTATCTTATTCCGCCGGGTTTCAGCAAAAATGGTGGTTGATTGAAGCCGGAAAATGATGTATGTTAGTACTTAGGAAATAGAAGTTGTAGGGGATTATGACTGAGCGAAAAAGGAGAATATGATGAAATCAGAAGAAGTTACGAGAATACTGGAAAATGCCATCCGTATCGGAAAAGGTGTGATCCGGTATGGAAGTGTCGCATCGTATATTCCGGAGCTTGCCAAGGCAGATAAGAATAAACTTGGGATCTGCCTTTACACAATAGACGGCAATCAATTTGAGACCGGAAATACAGAGGACAGATTTACGATACAGTCCATTTCCAAAGTAATGGCACTGTGTCTGGCGTTGGAAACGTTTGGAGCAGAGTTTGTGTTTGATCATGTGGGCGTGGAGCCGTCGGGAGAGGCTTTTAACTCACTGGTAGAACTGGATAACCGGAGCAACCGGCCCTTTAATCCGATGATCAATTCCGGAGCAATTACGGTTGCAAGTCTGCTAGTGAACCATTATTCCATCGAAGATATGCAGAAGTATATGCAGGAAGTATGCGAAGATCCGGAGATCGCGATAGACGAAGCCGTATTTCAGTCTGAGATGGCGACCTGCGCAAGAAATAAGGCGATTGCCTATCTTTTAAAAAGTAAGGACATCATTGATACCGATGTAGAAGAAAGTGTTACCTTTTATACAAAGATGTGTTCCATGTCGGTAAATGCAAGAGATCTGGCAAGGTTCGGTCTTCTGCTGGCAAATGACGGAGTGCAGCTTTCCACCGGAAAACGTCTGATCTCATCTCAAACTGTGCGGATGGTGCAGACCATTATGCTTACTTGCGGAATGTATGACGGATCGGGGGAATTTGCATTAAGAACAGGAATTCCGACTAAGAGTGGAGTCGGCGGAGGTCTCCTCAGCGTGTCGAAAAAGAAAATGGGAATCGGGATCTACGGACCGTCTCTTGACAAAAAAGGAAACTGTATCGCAGGCTGCGAATTGTTGGGATATATTTCAGAAGCACTGCATCTTCACATCTTTGATACCAGAGAGTGGAAGGTAGAAGAATAAAAAAAGACGATACTACAGAAATTCTTTCATAAGAGTTTCTGCGGTATCGTTTTTCTTTTATCTTAAAACAGATTTTTGAAGTTTCTCTAAATCAGCTTTATCCGGATGAGATAAAGCTCTGTCAAAGTTTTCAATCAACATATCAAGATTTGGTTTGTGGTTTGGATCTTCTTTCATTTTCACATACCGTTCTCTCATAGCCATCGGCATCTTGCCCTGGCACATATACTCTCCTACTATCTGATTGCTCGGATCAATATTTTCACGTACGTTGTGAAGTACTTTCTGATAATACTCTTCGCTTCCACCAAAGCCGGCTGTTCCGAATAAGAAGATTTTTTTATTTCTAAGTGATTTTAACAGTGTGGTTGTCGCTTCGTCAGCAGTTCCTTTGTCTGTCCAGAAGCCGATATAGAGTATTTCTGACTGCGGATCTGCATCTTTACATAGGCCAAAATAATCGAGAGTTTCTTCCGGAAGTATTTCGCGGATCGCATCGGCAAGTTCCTTTGTATTGCCTGTCATGCTGCTGAATAAAATAGAATATCTTTCTTTTCCCATGTTTATTACCCCGTTTCTTTTAAACATATTTTAATTATAACACTATTTTTTAAGATTGACAGTTTTTTTGTGGTAGGCATAATACAAGAAATAAGGTAATATATAGATATGAATCAAGTCATGGAAAGAGGGGGATGAAAGCAATGGTTGATTTGAAAATGCTGGCGGAAAAGACTCCGATCTTGAAGGAGATCTGTAGTGAAAAAGAGGTGTTCTGGAAAAATCCGGACAAAACAGTTTGTGGGGAAGCAATGGAACAGATCGAACTTGGTATGGAAGATGTAGAAGATGCGGAGCGCAGACTGGAGCGTTTTGCACCGTTCATTATGAAATGTTTCCCGGAAACAAAGGAGAAAAACGGAATCATTGAATCTGTTCTGACACCGGTTCCGAAGATGAAGGATTTGCTGAATGAGAAATACGACAGCAATCTGGAAGGAAACTTATTATTAAAGCAGGACAGCCATCTGGCAATCGCAGGTTCGATCAAGGCACGCGGCGGTATTTATGAGATTTTGAAGCACACAGAAGAACTTGCATTAGAGCATGGGATTTTGAGTCTGGAAGACAATTATGAGAAACTGGCGAGTGAAGAATGCAGAGAGTTTTTCAAAAAGTATACCATTCAGGTTGGTTCCACCGGAAACCTTGGACTGAGTATCGGAATCATGAGTGCAGCAGTTGGCTATCAGGTGATCGTACACATGTCAGCAGATGCGAAACAGTGGAAAAAAGACTTGCTCAGAAGCCACGGGGTAACAGTAAAGGAATATGAGTCAGATTACAGTGAAGCGGTGAAAAACGGACGTGCTTTATCTGATGCAGATCCGAACAGCTACTTTGTGGATGATGAAAATTCAAAAACACTCTTTCTTGGTTATGCAGTAGCGGCAAAACGTCTGCAAAAGCAGTTGGAAGAAAAGAATGTTGCAGTAGACGAGGAACATCCGCTCTTTGTATATATTCCCTGCGGAGTAGGCGGAGCACCGGGTGGTGTATGCTTTGGACTTAAGCTGCTGTTCGGAGATTATGTACACTGCTTTTTCATAGAACCGACACAGGCACCGTGTATGCTAGTCGGAATGGCAACCGGACTGAACCAGGAGATTTCCGTACAGGATATTGGGCTTACCGGACTTACCCATGCAGATGGGCTTGCCGTGGGACGTCCTTCTGGATTTGTAGGCAGAGTAATGAAGAATCTGCTTGGCGGCGAATTTACTATCCGCGATGGGAAATTATATGATTACATGAGAGACCTTCTCGGAACAGAGAACATTTTTCTTGAGCCAAGTGCTTGTGCTTCTTTTGAAGGACCAATACAGATTGAAAGGAATGAATCTGCACGTAAATATTTACAGGAGAATCATCTTGAAGAGAAAATGAAAAATGCGACACATATTGCATGGGCAACAGGCGGAAGTCTTGTGCCGGAAGCAATTCGTGAAGAATACAAAAACACGTATCTGGAGAAATAAAAAGATGCGGTCTTCCTCTGAAGTGGCAGAAGAAGACCGCGTTTTTTTATTCATTTCCCATATTATTCGAGAAGATATCAGCCACTTCGCTGATGATAATGTAAGCTGTCGGATCGAGGCTGTGCACGTCAACTCTTGAAAATGCCGTATACGAGAACCGTGACGTATTCTGTTTTATGACACTGCCTGGAACTGGCTGTTATACAGATGACTGTAGAAGCCGCCTTCTTTCAGCAGTTCTTCATGGGTTCCCTGCTCAATGATCTTACCGTCTTTCATGACGAGGATCAGGGAAGCGTTGCGGATCGTAGACAGGCGGTGTGCAACGACAAAGCTTGTACGACCTTTCATCAGGTTATCAAATGCTTCCTGTACCTGCAGTTCGGTACGGGTATCGATACTTGAAGTCGCTTCGTCCAGGATCAGCATTGGCGGCAGACAGAGCATAACTCTTGTGATACACAGGAGCTGTTTCTGTCCCTGGCTGATGCTGTCCTCATGCAGGACGGTATCAAGTCCCTGCGGAAGTCTGCGGATGAAATCCCAGCTTTTTGCCTCTTTTGCTGCCCAGATGATTTCTTCATCCGTGGCATCCGGTTTTCCGAAGCTGATATTTTCACGGACAGTACCGGATTTGATCCAGGTATCCTGAAGCACCATACCGAAGCTCTTTCTGAGCGAATGTCGGGAAAGCTCATCGATCGGTTTACCGTCGATACAGATTTTTCCGGAATCCACGTCATAGAAGCGCATCAGGAGGTTGATAAATGTTGTTTTTCCGCATCCGGTAGGACCTACGATCGCAATACGCATACCAGGTTCAACCTGAAGGTTAAAGTCTTCAATCAGAGATTTACTCTTGTCATAGCTGAAATCTATGTGGTCGATATCCACATTTCCATCCACCTTTTCAAGTACTTCAGAAGAATCGTTTACTTCTTCCGGTTCTTCTAAGAGGTCAAAGATACGTGTCGCACATGCAAGGGCGTTCTGCATTTCCGTGATTACGGATGTAATGTCGTTGAATGGCTTCATGTACTGGTTCGCGTAAGAAAGCAGTACGGAAAGACCGCCGACAGTCAGGGTTCCAAGCGGGATCAGGAATGCACCTGCAAGTGCTACGGCAGCGTAAATAATGTTGTTTACGAAACGGGTGGACGGATTGGTAAGGCTGCTGTAAAATACGGCTTTCTGGCTATATTCTTTGAGTTCTTTATTGATCTCATCAAAACGCTTTGAAGCCTTGTCCTCATATCCGAATGCCTTGACAACCTTCTGATTTCCGATCATTTCCTCGATTAGAGCAGTCTGTTTTCCACGGGTTTCACTCTGCTTTTTAAACATGGTAAAAGAGCGTGAGGAAATAAATTTTGCCACCAGGAAGCTGAGTGGTGTCAGAAGGATGACCATCAAAGTGATCCACACGTTCTTGGAAAACATGAAGATCAAGGTTACAACAACGGTCACAACGCCGGAAAATAACTGGGTAAATCCGAGCAGTAATCCGTCAGAAAGGATATCAGTATCAGCAATGATACGGCTCACAATATCGCCGGTGCTGTGCTGGTCCAGATAAGAAAGCGGAAGCTTCTGGATGTGGCGGATTGCCTGGGATCGGATATCCTGTACAATATGATAGGTCATGCGGTTATTGACAAGGTTCATGATCCAGATTGCGGCTGCAGCGATCACTACGAACAGAAGAATCTGCTTCAGATAGAGCCACATCTGGGTAAAGTCTACATTGTGCGCTGCTACGATCTCATCGATCGCATTACCGAAGAGAACCGGCACATAAAGCTGAAGAACCACTGATATTCCGGCAAGGATGATGCTGAGGATCAGGAGGATCCAGTATTTTCCGATATATTTAAAAAGCTTTTTCATTACACTGTCTTTTTTCATACCTACATCTCCCCTCTTTCATATTTTGCACGGTCTTCCGGGAACTGTGAGAAATAGATCTCACGATAAACTTCGCAGGATTTCATAAGTTCATCATGTGTACCGGATCCGGCGAGTTCTCCATTATCTAATACTAAAATCTTGTCTGCCTGGCGGATGCCTGCAACCCTCTGGGATACCAGGAAGGTTGTTGTCTCTCCTTCCAGTCCTGCGAGGGCTTTCCGAAGTGCTGCGTCAGTTGCAAAATCAAGTGCGCTTAAGCTGTCGTCGAGGATCAGGATTTCCGGCTTTTTCACAAGAGCGCGGGCAATGGTAAGACGCTGACGCTGTCCACCGGAAAGGTTCTTTCCGTTCTGCTCGAGCATGAAATCAAGCTGTCCGTCTTTTCCTTCTACGACTTCTTTTGCCTGTGCAACTTTCAGTGCATTCCAGATCTCGGAGTCAGATGCATTTTCATTGCCCCATTTCATGTTATCGCGGATGCTGCCTTTGAAAAGGACGGAGCGCTGCTGTACGATTCCGACCTTGTCGTGGATTTCCTGATTGGTGAGCTCTTTTACATTGCGTCCATTCAGTTTAACGGTTCCGCAGGTTACATCATAGAAACGGGAGATCAGGCTGACCAGAGTGGATTTTCCGCATCCGGTACCACCGATGATACCGACTGTCTGCCCTTTTTTTACAGAGAAACTGATATCAGAAAGGCTTGATGCACCGGCACCTGCATAGGTGAAGGATACCTTGTCGAATTCGACTTCATTTGCAGAAGGATCTGCCTTTGCAGAAGGGGTTTCCGGATAATGCATGGTAGTCCTGATATCCAGGACACCGGCTACACGGTCTGCACATGCCATCGCCTTGTTCAGTGTAATGATCAGGGAAGCCAGCTTGATCAGCTCGACGATCATCTGTGCCATGTAGTTGTAAAGCGCGACAACCTGTCCCTGATGCATGGTTCCGAGATTGACCTGGAGTCCTGCTCTTGCGATCAGAATGACAGTTGCAATGTTGATCAACACGTAGGTAAATGGATTTAAGAGGGCGGAAATTCTTCCGACAAATTCATTTAACCTGGTCAGTTCGGTGTTGCTCTTTTCAAATTCATTTACCGATTCTTCTTCGCGGCAAAATGCGCGGATCACGCGGACACCTGTCAGATTCTCACGGGTAAGTCCTGTGACGCGGTCCAGGGCAGCCTGCACTTTTTTGAAAAGCGGGATGCTGACCAGCATAATGAAAATGACGCCGACAAATAAAAGAGGGATCGCCACAACGAATACCAGCGCACATTTAAAGTTGATCGTAAATGCCATGATCATCGAACCGATTACGATAAACGGACTTCTCAGAAGAAGACGAAGTCCCATGTTGATGCCGTTCTGGACCTGGTTGATATCATCGGTCATCCGTGTGATCAGGGTGTCCGTACCGATCGTATCAAGTTCGGTAAATGAAAAGCCCTGAATGTGGTCAAATACGGCCTGTCTTAAATTGGTTGCACAGCCGACACTCGCTCTTGCAGCAAAATACTGTGCGGTAAAACTGCAGCTAAGACCGACTGCAGCCATGAGGATCAGCACCAGGAACATCTTTACGATGTAGCCGTGGTCATTGTTTGCAATACCAATATCAATGATCTTGGCGACAACCACCGGAACCAAAAGGTCAAATACGACTTCCAGCAGTTTGAATAATGGTGCAAGAATACTTTCCATCTTGTATTCTTTCAGATAAACCCAAAGTTTCTTCAAACACACTCACTCCTGTTCTTTACTTCTTAGTTTTTTCTTGACCTACTCATTATAATGCGCTACCATCAATATGAATAATATTGTTTTTATGACAGCTTAATATAAAAAAAGTATAACAATGTGAGTGGCAAAAGGTATTTTGACCTATTTGATACCAGATTGCTACGTGCTTTGCACTCTCGCAATCCTCAAAAACATTCGTAATCCGCTCATTTTTCTTTGAAAAATGGCTACTTACTCATGTTTTTGGCGGGTCAAGAGGTCAAAAATCCTCTTGCAAGCAAGCTTGCATCGGCTTTCTGACCTTTTGACCCTGGTATCATCATATAACTAAACGGAGGGAAAAAAGAAAATGGAACTCAGACAGCTGGAATATTTCCGGGAAATCGCGAATACGGGAAGCATCAATGAAGCGGCGAGAAAGCTCAATATGTCACAGCCGCCCCTCAGCTATCAGATCAGGCAGTTGGAAAATGAACTGAACGTGCAGCTGTTTGAGCGTACCCATAAAGGGGTGATCCTGACGGCGGCAGGTAAGCTTTTGTATGACCGTGCGGCGAGCCTTCTGGATTATGCCAGATCGACAGAGCTTGAGGTGTCCCAAACGGGTAAAAAAAGGGTTCTGAGAATCGGGATCACGCCGACGACGGTCGGCACAGTCATGCCGTTTATCGCAGAATTTTCAAAGAAAAATCCCGACGTGAATTTTGAGGTTCACGACGGGATCACGTATACGTTATATGATTATCTTCAGGAAGGGATCATCGATATTTCGGTTGTCCGCACGCCGCTTCGGCTGGATGATGTGGAGTCCGCAGTCCTGCATTCGGAGCCGATGATCGCTGTCTCCAATCCGGAGATGCCTTCAGAAGGACGGAAATCGCTCATTCTTGAAGATTTAGTCCACAGACCGTTAATTCTCTACCGGCGCTATGAAAAGCTGATTATGGATGCATTTCACGTGCAGAATCTGGTTCCGGAGGTGTTCTGCCTGTGTGATGATGCCAGGGGCGCTACCCTTTGGGTGAAGGAAGGGCTTGCCACGGCGATCTTCCCGCAGTCCATGGAGCCGCTTTGCGAAGGGCTGACTTGTCAGGTGCTTGATGAACCGGATCTGGTGACGAAGATCCTTCTGATCTGGCAGAAGGGGCGGAAGCCGACGGCGGTAGTGCAGGATTTTATGGATGTCTGTCTGAAATAATTTAAACCGTATTAAAAATAATAATCCTCAGTTTATTTTTGATACGGTAAGTGAATTGTAAGACGGATTCTCCATGTTCTGGCAGGTGGAAGCGATAAACATCAGTATGATCGATTTGCGAATTGTTTTTCGATTATACTGCTTTTTCAAAGTCTGCCCCTATACCCATTTTCACTTCAAATGTCGTTCCGCTATGCTTATTTGTATAAACTTCAATCGTTCCGTCATGAACCCGCACAACTTCCCGCACCATCGCAAGGCCAAGCCCCACACCTCCGAGTTCCCGGCTTCTTGACTTATCTACCCGGAAGAACGGTTCGAAGATCTGCTCCCTGAATGCTTCATCAATTCCATTTCCTGTATCCGAAACCGTCAGAACAACTTTGTTCTTCTTCCTTATTGCCGATACCGTAACGGATCCATTTTCCCGATTATATTTAATCGCATTTTCCACAAGATTATATAGCATTCTGTAAATCAGAATATCACTCCCTGTCAAAAACAATTCTTCATCTGCCTTTGCTCCTGCTCCCTGTGACTTCTGTATCAGTTCAACCTTTTTTTCCTGTGCCAGCGGTTCCAGATCTGTCAGCACTTCCTCGATCATACTATGGAGCTCAATTCTGTCATTTCGCGATACGGTCTGTAATTCGCTCATATCCAAAAGCGTTCGGACCAACTTGCTAAGACGTTCATTCTGCTCCGTTACCATCTGAATTGTCTCTTCTGCCACTGCGGTACTCTCCGGATGTTCTGTTGTATGGTATAGATCCAGTTGTGCCTGGATTAAAGCCAGTGGAGTACGTAACTCATGTGCTGCATTTCCCGTAAACCGGCGCTGCGTCTCGAATGATTCCGAAAGCCGTATAAGCATCTTATTGTAAGATATGCGAAGTCTGTCCAGCTCTGCAATCTTATTCTCTTCGATCGTATAATCTTTCAGATTCTGTGCCTGAACTTTTTCCACTGTCTCTGAAAATTTCCTGAGTGGTTTCAATGCCCGTCCACTGATAAAATAAGTCGCTGCGCCGCCAAACAGCGCTACAATAGCAGTAATCAGAAGGCTTCTGCTTCTATAATCTGATTTGGAGTTATAAACCTTCATGGAAAACTGTGACACAAAGTCATCCCACTCATTATCCGGAATATCAATGTACACCGATTCCGGCTCTGTGCCCTGATCCGTGATAGACTCCTGAAGCGTATCGAAATAATAGACTCCGTTTTTATATAAGAAAAAGGTAAGACATCCGCATAATATGGTGATCAACACGGTTGTAAGAAGTGTTAATTTCCACTGGAGTGATATTTTCTTCATGCTTTGCTATTTCCCCCTATCTTATAGCCCTCACCGATTTTGTTCACGATTGGATCATATCCGAGTCCTGCTTTCAGTTTTTTTCTCAAAGAAGACATATGCACTCGGATGGAACCGCTAAAACTATCCACAGAAGAATCCCAGACATGCTCGATCAGTTCTTCCTGACTGACCGGTCTTCCCTGATTTAAAAGGAGATATTCTAAAATCCCATTTTCTTTTCTCGTCAACGCAACTGGGTTATCGTCTGCATATGCAACCCTTTCTCTCGTATCAAATCGAAGTTTTCCGCATTCCAGACAGATATTTTTTTGTATAAATTTTCTTCTTGTCAGGCTTCTCACGCGCGCTTCCAGCTCCTGCAGGTGAAATGGTTTTTCCATATAATCATTTGCACCGGAATCCAATCCTTCAACCTTATCTGCGATCTGACTTCTCGCAGACAGGATCAATACTTTTGTCTCTTCATTTTCCTTGCGAAGTTCCCGAAGGATCTCCATCCCATCCACCCCGGGCAGGTTAAGATCAAGCACGATCAGGTCATACAGTTCCGCATAGATCATCTCCAGTGCCTGCTCTCCGTCATTACACATGTCCACCTCATAACCTGCCAGATGCAGACTTTTCGCGATCATATCACATAATTTCTTTTCATCTTCAACAACTAATAATCTCAATTTACTTTTCTCCATTTTCTTAACAGGAAATTTACATCTCATATTATATAATGTAGTCACTGAACGGTCAATAAGCCGACTTTGAGCAATAACATTGAAAGGAGCAGTTACTATTTACAGTAACAAGTGGTATCTTAATGAAATCAGAAAAAGCAACACAAACTTTTTTACTTGCAGCCGGTCTTGTATTTTTCCTTGTCGGGATTTACCGTGGAGAAGCTGCAACTGTACTCAGTAAGGCAATAAAATTATGTATGGAGTGTGTCGGAATTGGATAAGAAATTAAAATCAAACAAGAACTTCCTGGTTCGTTTCCGCGGATGGTTTCAGGCAGCTGCAACACTGCTGACCAATCTTCATATTCCGAATCTGTTTAAAGGGAAAATTTATCAGGGAAAGGTAAAAACAATATGTGTACCCGGACTGAACTGCTACTCTTGCCCGGCTGCCACAGGTGCCTGTCCGATTGGAGCTTTCCAGGCTGTAGTCGGTTCATCAAAATTCAAGTTCACCTACTACATCACCGGATTCTTTATCTTGCTGGGAGTTCTGTTAGGACGATTTATCTGCGGTTTTCTCTGTCCGTTTGGATGGTTTCAGGATTTGTTGCATAAAATTCCGGGTAAGAAACTGTCTACTGCAAAACTAAAACCCCTGCGGTATCTGAAATACGCGGTTCTGGCCGTTTTTGTTATACTGCTTCCGGCATTTGTGACTAATTCGCTGGGGATGGGCGATCCATTCTTCTGCAAATACATATGTCCACAAGGCGTACTTGAAGGTGCAATTCCACTGGCACTTGTTAATTCGGGAATCCGCGCGGCACTCGGACACTTATTTACGTTTAAGTTTACAATCCTTGTATTTGTAATTATCTTAAGCATTTTGTTTTACCGCCCATTCTGTAAGTGGATCTGCCCGCTTGGTGCCATCTACTCGCTGTTTAACAAAATATCATTACTTAAGATTAAGGTGGATCCTGAAAAATGTGTTAACTGTCAAAAATGCAGCCATGCCTGCAAAATGGATGTAAATGTAGTAGACACACCGGATCACCCGGAATGTATCCGATGTGGAGCATGTATGAAAGCCTGTCCGACAAATGCGATCTGCTATCATTACGGATTTTCAGGCAAGAAACAGGCTGACAATAAATAAGCAAAAATGAATCAAATGATATTCAAAAGGAGATTAAAAATCATGAAAAACAAAACAAGTAGAACAAACTCAATGAAATTAAAAAAAGTAATTGCGGCATCTCTTGCCGTTTTCATTCTTTTTGCATTCACAGGTTGCAAAACTTCATCCGGTTCCGCAACAACTGAAAGCTCAAAGCAGGAAGATACTTCCACAACAGATTCAAGCAGTTCGGGTGATCTGAATGAAAAGCTGAATGACCTTTACCAACAGGAAAACCAGATCTTTGCAGATCACAAAGATGTGTGGGACAAAGCATTTGGCTTTATGAGCAAGAACATTGACGATGATACCAAGAATGAAAACTATGCGGACTTTCTTGCAAATATAATAGAATCAAATAAAGATTCTTTCTCCGAAGAAGAATATGCTACTCTGAGTAAAGACATTGAAACGATCCGCGGTATTGAAGAAGAAATTGCAAAACTTGAAAAAGAAATTGCCGCAGCTGATCCTTCCGGCAGTAGTTCCTCCGGCACAGATGACTCTACAGGTGTGTTTCACGGTTTCAAAGGGAAAGACCTGGATGGTAACGATGTAGATGAAAGCCTTTTCACCAAAAATAAAGTTACGGTTGTAAACTTCTGGTTCAGTGGATGCAAGCCTTGCGTTGAAGAACTTTCTAAACTGAATGAATTAAATGATACAATTAAGAAAATGGGCGGTGAAGTTGTTGGTATCAATACAGATACATTAGATGATAATCAGGATGGTATCAAAGAAGCGAAAGAAATCTTGAAGGCCAAGGGAGCTTCCTACAAAAACCTGACTTTCGACTCCGATTCAACAGTTGGAAAATATGCAGGAAACATTATGGCATTCCCGACAACAGTTCTCGTAGATAAAGACGGAAATATCGTTGGCGAACCTTTCATGGGCGGAATCGATGATCAATCAAACTACGAGCAATTAATGAAACAAATTCAGTCCATACTTGATCAGGAATAATTCATTTACTGAAGATGTATGCTAAATGAGGCTGTCGCATTAGTGCGGCAGCCCCTATTTTTTTTGGTGTATTCCTATTTATCAGGATTCCATGTTTAACCTTCTGCTAGCTCTGAGGTTTTCCGAATGCTTTGTTTATGATTTAGGTAACATTCAAGCGTAGCAATACAATTCTCTGTTAGTATGTCTCGAAAATGCTTTGTTTCTTTTATGTATTGTATTTAAAAACTCATAACCTGCTCTTCGTCAAGTCTTTTAAGAATTTCGCATGCCAGCTTAACAGCGTTATCAAAGTCGCTATAAGCTGAAATTCCGTAATGTGTATGTGCATAGCGAACCGGAACTCCGATAACGATAACCGGAACCGCTTTTTCAGTCAGATGTATAGCTGCACCGTTGGTTGAACCGGCACTACGAACTGCATCCTGAACCGGAATACCAAGCTTTTCTGCCAGATCCAGTGCATATCTTTGATAATGTGGATTGGTGATCATACGGGCATCAATGTGACGCAGCATCGGTCCTCGCTTGATAGCTGTCTGAACCATATACGACTCAACGCAGGTATCATCTGCCGGGCATCCCTCAAAAACAATTGCGATATCCGGTTTAATTACCTGTGCTGTTACAGTGGCACCGCGTACACCAACTTCTTCCTGTGCTGCACAAGCGCCAACAATATCCACATTCAGCTCCTGACCAGCCAGGGTATGCATAGTCTTAAGAATTGCCGCACATCCCAGACGGCAGTCAAAGCTCTTGCCAACCATCAGATCTGTGGTTTCTGAATATGTAAATGTTACATCCGGCACTACGGGTTCACCGATACGAATGCCGAACTTTTCAACCGCCTCTTCTTTAGAAACAGCGCCAACATCTACCGTGATATCTTTCATATCCAGAGGTGCTTTACGCTCCTGCTCTGTCATGAAATGCGGAGGCTTGCTGGCAGTAAGCCCCGGAATATATTCTCCGAACCGGTTGCGAACCAAGACTTTATGAGCCGGAATATTGTGGTTAACCCAACCTCCGATCTGAATGATGCGGAGAGTTCCGTTCGGGCAGATAGCCTGCACCATAAAACCAACCTCATCACTATGTGCGTCAAGCTGAACAACCGGACGTTTGCCGTTATTTTCTTTACGGCGGATATACAGGTTGCGCATGCGATCTTCTGTAATTTCTCCGAGTCCTTCTGCGTAAGGACGAATCGCTGCAACCACTTCATCTTCGAAACCGGATGTACCGTTTGCATTTGAAATTGCTGCAATCATTTCCAATGTTGTTTTTTTATCCATTATGACACCTCTTTATGAAAGTTTTACTTTCTTGAATTCTTCCATGAAATCAACAATATAGTTTGCTGTAGTCTCAAGCATTTCCTTGCCCCACTCTTCTGTAGCGGTACTCGGATGATCCGGTCCGATCCAGCCGTTGTCTGTTACATGCGGAGTATTGCGTATAATATCAACGTTAACTCCCTTGAACTCAACAGAACGGAAACCGGTTGTCTTCAGATTATCAGACAGGTGCTTAAACTGGAGTTCACCACCTATCTCACTCTTATCAACTAAAGACGGATCAATTCCAAGAATCGCAGCTGTTTCCTCACCACCGCCGTGGCCGCCTTTCCACGCCGGGTTCATATCCCATGCCATCAGCCACCAGTTAAGCATAGCCACCAGACAGCCCTTATCTTCGAATTCCATGCCAAGGCGTTCAATCATCTTGATGTTTCCGCCATGTCCGTTCAGGAAAACGAATTTTCTTGCGCCGTGACGATACAGACTCAGAAAAATCTGGCGACAAAACTGATAGAGTACCTCATTGTCAATATCAATTGTACCCGGATATGGAGCTAAACACTGGCAGGAACCATATGGAATGGTCGGAGCAATCAAAACATCACTCTTTTTCTCGATTTTCTCCAACAAATGCTCCGGAATCAGTGTGTCGGTTCCAAGCGGCATATGACGGCCGTGACACTCAATACTGCCGATAGAAATAAGTACCATATCGTTTTTTTCAAAATATTCTTGAGCTTTCGGCCAAGTCAAATTTGTAAGTCTCATAAGTTCTCTCCTTCCTACTATAATTATTCTTCTCAGCTGAAAATCGGACTATTCGGAAACCAGACAGTCCGACATCCATCAATTACTGCGTTGCTTCCTATTCCCCTTTAGGATTTTTTTATGACAATGCAGAATTTTTGAGCTACTCTTGATAACCCAAGTATAGTCCATGCAAATATGATTGTCAACAATTTCAACTTAATGTTAACAGCGGGAAAATAGTGCTTTCGTTTTTGCTAACAATCCACTATAATTATAATAAGTTTTTTGCTAACGGACAAAAGACATCCGTATAATTTTTTCTATTAATTAGTAAGGAAATGAAACATGCGAGAAATTGGCGGTATGTTCTACTATGAACCAAGCGTACCTATCGAAAACGGATACTTATTCTGAAAATTTTATGAGGTAAATATGCAGAAACAAAGAAAAACATCAAATACTACTACATCAGAAATTGTTCTTGAATCTCTGCGGGAGCAGATCATCAATGGAATCCTTCAGCCTCAAGAAAAACTGGTAGAGGCTGAAATTGCCCGGAAATTCGGACTCAGCCGAGGTCCTGTGCGCGAAGCACTCCGACAGCTCGCTGTCGAAGGTTTAGTCGATTACTGTCCTAACAAAGGATGTACAGTCGCACTGCTTTCTCCACAAGACGCTTATGAAGTCTTTTTTCTGCGCGGCAGCCTTGAAAAACTGGCAATCCAAAAAAGTAACTGCCTCCTTAGTGACTATAGTCTCATGATAATGGAAGCCAGTATTGAAGAATTTCGAAAGGCTATTCTCGAAGGCAATACTATGAAGGCTGTTCGTGCAGATGAGACATTCCACCTGCAGATCATTCGTTCTGCCCAGCTTAACCGACTGACCAAAATGTGGGAGCTGCTGAGTCCACTGAATGGTGCCATGTTCCTCTCGGTTCAAAATGCTAATCGCTTTGGACAGTTAAGCGGAGATGCTGAAACGCTTCAGAATGCCAAATGCTTAGAACCAAACACACCGGATCAAAATACCTCTTATAACGGAAGCGCTGCAGTATGGACACACCAATGTCTGTTGGAGGCCATCCGGATTAACGATCTCCAGACAACCTGTGATCTTCTGGATCAGCATTATGAAGAAACCGGCAGACGTGTATACAGACTTTCACTCATGAAAGAACAGAGCTTTTGATCCGTTTCATTAATAATGGTTTGAGGGGCAAACTTGAGGGTTGGGTTTAAGGGGTTCATAATATGTTTCTTTTGTCTTTTGGATCGACTTCATCACCAAGGATTTCTTTCATTTCATGTATAAGGATTATGCACAGTCCGTTTTTCATAAAACTTATTCTGTTTTTCAACTTCTGTGATATAATGCTTTATTATAATAATTCCCATGGACAAAATGAGGTGAACCAAGTGAAAAAGAAAACACTTGTGCCTCTTATCATTTTTTTACTGGGCATATGCCTTGTTAGTTTGATTGTATACAAAACAGACGCCCACGAAAAAGAGCAGAGACACATAACAGCACAATTGAATGTAGCCACCTATGGCGAACGAATAAAGAATGAAATTACAAATGGAATTGAGATCACAGATACCTTGAAGCAAATCTTAATAAGTGAAGATGGCGAAATCCATCAGTTTGAAACAATTGCAGGAAATCTTATGTCTGATTCTATTGAAAGTGTACAGCTTGCTCCTAATGGTGTTGTTACAGATATTTATCCGGCTAATGAAAAGGAGGCAGGTAAGATTGATTTGATCCATGATAAAGACCGCGGAAAAATTTCCTGTTACGCAAGAGACAACCATACAATCATTACGCAGGGCCCCTTCAAATTAAAACAGGGAGGATATGGAATTGCAGTCCGCAATCCCGTATACCTGAAAGATAAAAACGGACATGAGTATTTCTGGGGATTTACTATTGTTATCCTGCGTGTTCCGGATATTTTTTCAGATTCAATCAGTGCACTTTCAAGTTTTGGATACGAATACAAAATTTCAAAAACAGACGCTCCATGGAGTGATACTTATAAAGTGGTTTATCAATCAGATGGGCAAATAAATCATCCTGTTTCTTATACATTTACAATAGGAGATGAAAACTGGAAATTTGAAGTAACTCCTAAAAGTGGATGGAGAAATGCCACATTACTGATAATCATCATCGGAATATTTCTTACAATAAGCCTTCTCCTGTCAGTTCTTACCAGAGTATGGTTAGTAGCAAAAGAACATAAGAAAAAGTTTCAGATACTGGCGCGCACAGATTCTCTTACAAATATTTATAACCGCTATGGATTTGATGAATTTGCAGAAAAAATGATTCAAAAAAATCCAAAAGCACATTTTGTGGCTGCGCTCCTTGATATCGATGATTTCAAGTTTATTAATGATATCTATGGACATAATTATGGAGACAGGGCACTAAAGAATCTTGCAGACAGCATGAAGACTTTTTTCCCATCCGATGCATTACTTGGAAGAAATGGTGGTGACGAATTCTGCATTCTTTTACCAAATTGTACCTTTGCAGAAGCAGATATACAGCTGCAGAAATTCACCAAACTTCCTAAATCATTCTCATACCATGGTAAGGAACATGCATTTTATATTTCTCTAGGATATGCAGAATATCCAACGTTTGCATCCAATCGTTCACAACTCATGCGCTGCGCAGATGCCGCTCTTTATGAAATAAAGCTTCATGGAAAAAATGGATGTATGGTCTACAGAGAAGGATTTCGGTCAGGTGCCCGCAAACAGCTTGGATTCGCATTCAAGGATATCTCTGAACATCTTCCAGGTGCATTCATCATATACAGAGCTGACAAAGAAGATGATGAACTATTTTTTGCAAATGATGAATTTCTTCATATGTCAGGATATAAAGATATAGATGAACTGTTCAGACTTACTAAGAAAAGTTTTCGCAACTTGATCCGGGAAGATGAACAGCAACAGATAGAATCAAGTATCTGGGAACAGATTGACAGTGGTAATGAAAATGACTATATTCACTTCCATCTTCGAAAAGCTGACGGAACTTATTTTTCTGTGCTTGATCATGGAAGAATTGTAGAGAACTCGCAATACGGAAAGGTATTTTACGTATTGTTTATGGATTGGAAAGATATGCATATTCGTTACAATGATAAATTCGCAAGATAATAAAATATTGCAAAAAAACAGAGCGTATGATCTATTTTCATATTAATACTTGGTTTGAAAACTGATGGAAGAATAACACGATACTGTGATAGAATAAGGAAAACGGTTAAACTAACTATTGCTGAGTGAGCAACAGCAAAAGTAAGCATGACTGGAAAGTGCTTGTGTTCTTAGGGATTAAGAGAGGATACAGATTATGGAAGATTCTTACGTATTACAACTGTTGAAACCAAAGTTTAAAGATTTTCATTTGTGTTTCTGCGGATTTGCAGAATGCAAGCCATTACATAGCTACGGGCCAGCCGCAAGACCCAATTATATTTTGCATTATGTAATGAAGGGCAAAGGTATCTATCAGGTAGGTGAAACGAAGTATCCGCTGAAAGAAGGACAGGCCTTTCTGATTGAACCGGAAAGCCTTACCTTTTATCAGGCAGATAAAACGGACCCATGGTCTTACCTTTGGGTAGGATTTGGTGGTACGGAGGCACAGAGATTTGTCAGAGATCTCGGACTGAACAGTCGTCAGCTTACATGCGAGTGTGAATATGGAGAAGAACTGAAAGAAATTGTATTTGAAATGCTTCATCATACGTGTTCAACTGCAGAAAATCTTTATTATCTCCAGGGAAAGCTCTATCAGTTTTTCTCAGTACTGGCTCGTGGGATTGAAATTCAGCAATATTCGAATGATACAAAAGAAAGCATACATGTGCAGGAAGCAATTGCCTATATAAAGAATTACTATTCACAGAAAATCACAGTGGAAGATATAGCAAATTATTTGGCACTAAATCGAAGTTATTTATATACAATATTTATGAACAGTCTTGGAATCTCTCCGAAAGAATTTTTGACGGAATTTCGAATTTCCAGAGGAAAGGAGCAGCTCGCACTTACAGATCTATCTGTGGAGGAAATCGCAGTTTCTTGTGGTTATCGCAATTCACTTGCTTTCGGCAAAGTATTTAAACAGAAAATGGGAATGACGCCGACCCAATATCGTAATGATAACAGAAAGGCTGCCCGAGAACGATTGATCAGTGCACAAAACGAACTGAAAGAATACAAGAAACATAAAAAAATTTATGTAGGAGAAGTCGAAAAAGAATAGACGAAATGTTGAAAAAGACATCCGATACCTAACATTTGAGATATAATACTTAACAAAAAGGTATAACGGATGTCTTTTTTTGTACGCTATACTAGTATCAGCAGATATAAGGAACAAGTGCACAGGTTTCTTCACTCAGATAACAAATAAACAAAAGAGTATTAGAGGAGGAGAATCATGGAAAATCAAAAAGAAACTCAGAAAAATCCGCAATATAAATATGCGTCTACAAGAGAAAAATTATGTTTTGGAATTGGAGCAATCGGCAAAGATGCGATTTGCAATTTAGTAGGAGCATTTTTAATGCTTTATTTTACAGATACTTTGTATCTGGCACCGGCATTTGTCGGCGTACTGTTTTTGGTAGCAAGAATATGGGATGCGATCAATGACCCGATGATGGGAATGATCGTTGACAATACACATACACGTTTTGGTAAATTCAGAATCTGGCTTGTAATCGGAACATTGGTAAATTCAGTTGTATTTGTTTTGTTATTCCACAGTTTTAACCTGTCAGGAACAGCATTGTACGTATATGTATCCGTTATGTACATTTTATATGGAATGACTTATACGATCATGGATGTACCTTACTGGTCATGGCTTCCTAACCTGACAAATGACCCGCGTGAACGTGAGAAAGTTTCCGTAATTCCAAGATTTTTCGCAAGTCTTGCAGGATTTTCAGTAGCAACATTTGGGCTTTATATTATCAATTACCTGAATAAAGCAGCAGGCGAGAGCAATCTCTACGCAGAAAAAGGATATACACTTTTTGCAATTATTATCGCAGTTATTTTCATCGTTACAATCGGAATTACTGTATTTAATGTAAAAGAGGAATCAACAGTAGGTATATCAGCAGAAAAGACAAGTCTGAAACAGGCATTTCATGTAATTGTAAAAAATGATCAGTTGCTTGCATTTATCGGATTACTTTTGACATTTAACCTTTGTACACAGATTGCAAAAAGCTTTGCTGTGTATTATTTCAAATGTGTATGCCACGATGAATATCTGTATTCTATCTTTGGATTTGCAATTATTGCTGAGATGGCAGGACTTTTATGCTTCCCAAAAATCGCAGCAAAAATTAGCCGTGAAAAGGTATACGCATTTGCATGTGGACTTCCAATTGCTGGATTTGTACTGCTCGGTGCAGCAGGATATGTAGCACCACAGAGTAATGTATTAGTTGTTGTATGTTGTGCACTGCTTTTCTTCGGATCAGGTCTTTCACTTGGAGTAACAACATGCTGTATGGCAGACGTTATCGACTATGGAGAAGTAAAATTTGGTGTACGAAATGAAAGCGTAACATGCTCTGCACAGACATTTCTTATGAAGGCAGCTACGGCAGTAGCAGGTGGATTAACAGGAATTGGTCTTCAGATTGTAGGATACAACGCAAAAGCGGTAACTCAGAGCGCAGCGACCGTAATGGGTATTCGCGTGTTAATGCTTGTGATTCCAATCATTCTTGCATGTGCAAGCTTTGGTATTTACAAAAAATACTACACTTTAAAAGGTGAGAAGATGGAAGAAATCACAAGAAAAGTAAATGAAATGCATGCGAAAAAGCAGACAGCTTAAGAGACAACAATTCAATTGTAAAAGAGGTAGTATATGAGACAGATTATTTTTCACGAGGAAACAAAAACTTTCCATTTATACAATGAAAAAATCAGTTATATCTTATGTGTATTAGAAAATGGACATCTGGGACAATTATATTTTGGAAAACGACTTCATGATAAAGCAGATTTTTCTTATCTGGTTGAGAAATGTGAACGCCCAATGACATCGTATATATATGAGTGGGATCGTACTTTTTCATTGGAACATATCCGACAGGAATATCCGGTTTACGGTACGACAGATTACAGACATCCGGCAATTGAATTGTTGCAGGAAAATGGCAGCAGAATCAGTGAGTTCCAATATGAAAGCTATGAGATCATTGACGGAAAACCGAAACTCTCCGGATTGCCGGCAACATATACGGAGTCCGAAGGGGAAGCACAGACATTGCGCATCTTTCTGAAAGATGCTCTGACTGGTGCAAAACTGGCACTTTTATATACGATTTTTGATGAATATAGTGCAATTGCAAGAAGTGCTTATATTGAAAATGCTGGTGAGAAAAATCTGCATGTATTAAATATGATGAGCTTAAGCCTGGATCTTCCGGATAAGGATTATGAATGGATGCAGTTGTCCGGTGCGTGGTCCAGAGAGCGCTATATTAAGAATCGAACATTGGAGCAAGGCATAACAGCTATCGACAGCATGCGCGGAAATTCTTCTCACGAACATAATCCGTTCCTTGCTTTAAAACGTCACAACACAGATGAGAATGCAGGAGAAGCAATTGGAATAAGCCTTGTATATAGTGGAAATTTCCGTATGCAGGCAGAGGTAGATACACATAATGTGACACGAATTACAGCCGGGATCAATCCAGAAGGATTCGATTGGAAATTAGAACCGGGAGAAAGCTTTCAGACACCGGAAGCAGTTCTGGTTTACAGTGAAAATGGATTAAATGGCATGAGTCAGACATTCCAGAAGCTGTATGCAAAGAGACTCGCAAGAGGGTATTGGCGCGATAAGGCAAGACCGATTTTAAATAACAACTGGGAAGCAACTTATTTTGACTTTACAGAAGATCGCCTTGTAGAGATTGCCGGGAAAGCAAAAGAATGTGGAGTAGAACTGTTTGTCTTAGATGACGGATGGTTTGGTGCGAGAAGAAATGACAGAGCCGGTCTTGGCGACTGGGTGGCAAATGAAGAACTTCTGCCAAATGGCATCAAAGGTCTGTCAGAAAGAATTGAAGCACTTGGATTAAAATTCGGCCTTTGGTTTGAGCCGGAGATGGTAAATAAAGACTCTGATCTTTATCGAGCACATCCAGACTGGATTTTACAGACACCTGGAAGAAATACATCACACGGCAGATATCAGTATGTACTCGATTTCGCAAGAAAAGAAGTAGTAGATTATATTTATGGTATGATGACAAAGTTATTATCGGAATCGAAAATCTCATATATTAAATGGGATATGAACCGAAGCATTACGGAATGCTATAGTAGCAAACTTCCTTCAGACAGACAGGGAGAAGTGTTCCATCGTTATATTTTGGGTGTATATGATCTGTACGAGCGGTTGACAAATGAGTTTCCAGAAGTATTATTTGAATCCTGCGCCAGCGGTGGCGGAAGATTTGATCCGGGAATGCTGTATTATGCACCGCAGGGATGGACAAGCGATGATTCGGATGCAATTGAGCGTCTGAAGATTCAGTACGGAACTTCTATGTGTTATCCGCTCAGCAGTATGGGAAGCCATGTGTCTGTTGTCCCGAATCACCAGGTATTTCGCAATACTCCATTACATACAAGAGCGAATGTAGCATACTTTGGAACTTTTGGATATGAACTGGATCTCAACAAATTGACAGAAGAAGAGATCAAAGAAGTAAAAGAACAAATCGCATTTATGAAAGAATACCGAGAAGTGTTGCAGTTTGGAATATTTTATCGTCTGAAAAGTCCATTTGAAGGAAATGAGACGGTATGGATGGTGACAAATGAAGACCGCACGCTTGCAATCGTAGGCTACTATCGTGTTTTAAATGGAGTGAATCAGCCGTATAGCCGTGTCAGATTACAGGGATTGAACCCGGATATGGTTTATGAAAATGTATGGAATCATACAGAAAATTACGGAGATGAATTGATGAATTATGGATTGATCACATCTGATGTGACAGCTGGTGAAGTGCCAGGAAATGTGACTCATTGTACCGATTTTGAATCTAGAATATATATGCTGAAAGGCAAAAAAGTTCAGGAGGGAAGATAGAGCATGACGAAGACAAAAAGAACTGGCGGAATGGTACTGGGAATATTGTTTATTGGATTATGTGTATCTTTCTTACGACTTTCACAATTTGGCGTGGATCCATTCAGTGCAATGAATCTTGGAATCAGCGGATTTATCGGATGGAGTTTTGGAACGTGGCAGCTGCTTGTCAATGCAATCATTCTTGTAGTTGTATTCTTTCAGGCAAGATCCTGCATTGGTGCGGGAACCATTATCAATATGGTATTTGTCGGATATATTGCAGATTTTATCTGTTATGTAGCAAATGATGTAGTGCAGATTCAGATGAATCTGCCACTGCGTATCCTTGCACTGCTGCTTGCTCAGCTGATGGCATCCATGGGAGTGGCATTATATATGGTCGCAGATATGGGAATCGCCCCATATGACAGTGTCGCTATTATAATCGAGAAACTTACACATCAGAAAATTCCATTCCATAAAGCAAGGATCCTTTCGGATGTTGTTGTCGTGATTATCGGAATCATATTTGCCACTGCATCTGGGGCGGGAATCTGGTCGGTAGTAGGGATTGGTACAATTATAAATGCCTGCTTCAACGGTCCATTAATTCAATTTTTTAAAACAAAACTGGAGAGATTTTACTTGTAAAATCTACGGATTACAATTCTTACAAGGCTCATATCCAGAACGGATACGGGCCTTTCTTTTTCACCAGTAGCTTCATCCAAACCTTCACATTGAATAATGAACCCTTCTCAAACGAAAATTCCAAGCGCTCGAACATTTCGTTAAATTTCTCCGACAATTCGTATAATTCATCTTTTGCTTTTGGCAGAGACAATCGTTTGAAAAGATCTTTTCCATTGCTGATGTTTTCAACTTCATCGCAGATAAGATCCACCTGTCTCAATGCCCGCTTGATCATAAAATATCCGATGACCCCGATCAGAATAATGAGTAATGGGAATACAATCAACAGCATTTTCTCGGATGTCTGCATGAAAAGTTCTATAGAATGTACAGAGGTAATTCCTCGTACCCATATTTCGTCATCATCACCGTAAGTGTAAACGCTGTCATATATCATCCATTTTCGATTTGATCCGGTTATCATTCGCGGTGTATTCGACGTGAGGATAGTTTCTTCTGGAAATTGGGTTGGAATCGTTCCATAAATTAAGTATCCGTTTTTGTCATAAATGCTATCATTCATTTAGCATCGCATCCTGACGAATTACAGGCCGTAAAAGAAGAATATGCTTCTTATCGAAATTAAAAGCAAAACAAGTAATTTATTTGAAAATAATTTTTCAAATACGGACATAACCGGTGGATGGACCTGCACCGACCTTTGCGATATACCCACTTTTAACTAAATCCGTCAGTGTTCTTTCAACGGTAACCTTACTTATGTCAGGGCATAGTTCCATAATTTCCTTCTTCGTTATCTTACCGACCTTATTATCAATCACCGCCTTAATTCTATCCGGCTTGGAAAGATTATGATACTTCAAATGTTCTACACGGTTTTCAAATTCATTGTATGCTTTCAGCATAATACCTAAATAATACTTAACAAAAGGCTCATAACTGTTTTCATCCTCATGCCAACCGACAGAACTTGCTTGAAGAGCTTCATAATATGTTTCTTTCGTTTTTTCAATCAGCATTTCCATGCTGACATACTTTCCAACGATATATCCAGCCTTATAGAACAACAATAAAGTCAACAGACGGCTCATTCTACCATTTCCATCATTGAAAGGATGAATACACAGAAAATCCAGAATGAACATGGGGATTAAAATCAGTTTATCAATGAGATTTGCTTCCCATGCTTCAAGAAAATGAGCGCAAAGTTCGTCTATTGCTTCTGCAGTCTGAAAAGCTGGAACTGGAATAAAACGAGCTTTCTGGTGTCCCTCGGCATCGGTTTCTGCAATTACATTGTCTGAATTCTTATAGGTACCACCGATGTTTCCTTGGGAATAAGAATATAAATCACGATGTAACTGTAAAATAATGTTTGGTCTTGGAGTGATATATTCATAACTTTCGTGAATCGTAGCAAGCACTTCACGGTAGCCGGCAATTTCCTGTTCAGACCGATTACGTGGCTCTGCTTTCTGACTTACCAGTTCTTCCAAACGTTTATCACTTGTAAATATACCTTCAATTCGGTTAGATGCTCCCGTACTTTGAATTAAAGCAACTTCCAGAAGTGTTTTCAGTTCATCTATGTTTGCTTCCAGAAATAATTCCTGTTTACCTTTATGCTCATGAATACTGCCAACCATCTGAACAATTTCAGGTGTCAGCAACTTCGCAGGATTTGTAATATAATCAAAATTTTTCATTGAAATCTCCTTCATTTTGAATTTATCTCCATCATTTTAATGCTAAATGATGGAGATTTCAATAGATTTGATGGAGATAAATTCTCCATATGCACAATAAATATACTCATTTGGATATAGAATTTATTACTTCATCGTTTTTGCCAGCGAATTGAGCAACGCCCGTATCTCTGGATTTGCCAATACTTTTGCCAGAAGTTCCGGATCGACTTCATCAGCAACAGTACCTTCATTATTGCAAAAATTTACTACCAACTTAACAAATTCCGATTGAACAAAATCGCTGCGCGATGGCCTGCCAAGGCTGTGGCGCAGTTTTATTTTTATTAAAAAAGCAGTGGAATTACTTTCCATAATCCGTTATTGTTAAGTTACCACACGAAACAACTGAACTAAGAAAGCTCCACTGCCTATGATAAGAATAACATTTTCCAGTCTCTTCCGCAATCGGAATTATGACGCTACAAATGCTATTGAATCCCTGAATTCTACCTACCGGAAACTGAATCGCCAGAGAAGCGTATTTCCAAGCGATACAGCTCTATTAAAGGCACTGTATCTTGCCACATTTGAAGCTACGAAGAAATGGACCAGTACGATCCGCAACTGGGCACAGGTGTATGGTGAACTGAGTATTATGTACGAAGGACGCCTCCCAGAGTAACGAATAAACAGGCGGATAAGACGGGCGGAAAACCGCCTGCTCTTGACATGCCATTCAACAACTGTTATATATAAAACAAGGGTGAGAAGCCTGATTTTCAGGCTTGCCACCCTTACATATCATAGAAGAAGCGTATTTACAGACTTTTTCTCATAGTCTCTCTTAATTCTATAACTAATTCCCTACAATACTCTGTTTTAATATAGTGAACATCTTTTCCGCATCTAATGGTTTTGCAATGAATCCATTCATTCCAACCTTTTGTGCCATCGCAATATCTTCTTCAAAGGCATTTGCGGTCATGGCAACGATCGGTGTGGATGCTTTTTTCGGGCTTTCCATCTGCCTTATCTTTGCGGTTGTATCATAGCCATTCAAGATTGGCATCTGAATGTCCATAAGAATCAGATCATAGTATCCTTCATCCGCTTCTTCCAGTTTATCAAAACATTCCTGACCGTCTTTGACCCAGTCGATCAGAAAGCCCTTTTCTTTTAATAGCTCCATCGCAATTTCAGCATTTAATTCATTATCTTCTGCAAGAAGAATACGCTTTCCAATATTCTTATCGGTCATAAATGTTTGCTCTGGCAGTTCTTTTTTGCATATATCTCCTTCAGAAGCAAGTTCCAGCGGGATTTCTACTGTAAATTTTGTTCCTTTTCCCGGCTTACTTTCCACATGAATCCTACCATTCATCAGTTCGACAAAGGATTTCACGATAGAAAGACCAAGACCTGTACCGCTGACTTTATTCTCCGTAGCTGTATGTTCTCTGGAAAATTCATCGAAGATATGTGGAAGGTATTCCGAGGCCATTCCAATTCCAGTATCTTCGCAGACAAATACATACCGTGCTTTTTTATCATCGAAATTCGTCTCATTAATAGTCACATGAATCGCATGACCGTCAGGAGTATACTTGATGGCATTGCTCATGATATTTAAATATATTTCCTGGAGCTTTGTCTTATCACAAAATGCATATTTATGTTGAACATTTGTATCGATAGAACAGTGGATACCTTTCATTTGGATATCAGATTCTAATACTGTATTTACCGAATAAAATAATTCGCTCAAATTTGCTGCTTCTGTTTTTAATATAGAAGTTCCACTTTCAATACGCGCCACTTCCAGAACCTGATCGATGATTGTCATCAGAATGTTGCCGGAAGACTTAATTTTTCCCAAATATTCTCGTACCTTTTCTTCGTTGTCAAGATTCTTTCCGAGAAGATCTGAAAACCCAATGATCGCATTCATCGGGGTTCGGATGTCATGGCTCATATTAAACAGAAATCGAGTTTTTGCCTCACTTGCTTCTCTTGCTTGTTCAGCGGACTTTTTCAGTTCCACTGCATACTGGTTTTCACGATATTTTTTACTGTGCACCTGATTAAAAATAGTGGCGCTCATTAAGGACGTTATACAGGAAATGGCAATAACAGCAATCCATTGATAAATGGAAATCCAGCCTTCGTCTGGTACAATATCTACATACCATGTATCATTAGGAATCTCGCATTCTACTGTAAGATTGTTCTTAGGTATGTGTTCCTGACTTTGAGTCAGAACAACCCGGCTGCCTGTAGTATCATCGGTTGTCCATATCTCATAGCAATAGGAAGCTTCATTTAATCGCTCCAAACCTATTTCATCTATAAATTTATCCCAGTCAATGACCATGATTACAAATCCCCAAAAAGAGTCATTGTCAATAGAATCACTTTTATAAACCGGATGGAACAGTAAAGCGCCGGTTCCTCCTTGTTTTAATCTATATGGACCGCCAAGGATATAGTTTCCGGTTTCTTTCGCACGGTTTGCATCTTCCTTACGGTTATGATCTGTCAGCATATTTATTCCAAATGCGTTCTCATTTCCCTGCTGTGGAAAAATATCAGTAACAACTCCATTCGGTGCAAGTTCAAAAGCTTTCACAATACCATTCTCATTTGGAAGCATTTCCGCCAATTCTGAAAATGAAGTCTGATCCAGATTATATCCTGCGAGAACTACATTTCCAAGAAACTCTGAAAGTTCAACATACTGATTCAATTGTGCATTGATTCGTCTTACTGTACTTTGGGCAGTATAAGTGGCAGCTGTCTTTTTCCCTTTTTCCAGGTTCTTTAAACTAATATATCCAAAAAGAAAGGATGCAATAAAAACAAGTAATCCAACAATCAAACTGTATTTTTTTATTTGTTTAGAAGCGCTACTTCTTTTTTCCATTCGCGGTTACCTCGTCATCTTCAATAATTTAAAATTACGTTAAGAACTAATTGCATTTTACACCAATATTTCCATTGTACGCAAGGAAAACGTTATCAGTACAATGGAAAAACGTCCTATAACTTTTTGGGCAAAATCTATTCAAATTTTTTACTTACATCCCCGAATAAGGGGTGACAACAGAGCGGAACCCAAATGTTAGCTGGACTTCCTAAAACCCATGTTTGCAAACCGGTAATTTTGATTAGCTGTCAGCTAACAAAAATCGGATTGCGTTAGCTGGAAATTGATCATTTTGAATGGAATTTTGTGTCACGAACGTGATTAGAAAATAACAAAAGCGTTCGTTGTCAGCTAATCAAGCTAACATTTTCGAACGCTTTGAAGCCCGTCGCCAAGAGGATTTGAACCTCCGACCCCTCGCTTAGGAGTTCCCTGTGGCGGTTAGTATGCAGTAGTTCGATTATCCTGCAAGGGACGTTTAACGCCCCAAAAAGCGGAAAAGGGGCTTGCACAACGACTCTGTTAATAAACTCTAATATTCAATTATATCCTTTAGAGTGTTAGCAGGCTGTTAGCAAACCAACCACTTTTTCGGGAATTACTGATAATTTGTTACAATCGTATTTAAAATCATTTATCACATGGAAACAAGATACCCGTTAGGTTGAATTTAATTAAGTTAAAGGACGTTCAGAAATGAGCGTCTTTTTTCATACCCAAAATCGAAAGGAGAAAGAGAAAATATGAATAAGCTAGTAAAGCGATTGCTGACAGGAACGCTTGCTTTTGCAACCATTCTCACGGCATTACCAGTGACGGCGGTTCATGCTTCCGGCAATCAATACTGGACAGAATCAGCAGAACGTGTCGGCTACATTGAACAAATTATGAATGATGGTTCTATCAAATCTACGTTCCATGAGGGACACATGAAAGTTGAGGGCGAAACTGCCTACTGCGTGGACATCAATACCAATTTCAAGAATGGATATAAAACAAGGTCTGACGCAAGTACACGAATGAGTAGTGATCAGATTGCGGACGTTGCTCTTTCCTTAGAGTACGTCAAGCAATATACCGCTACTCATACAGGGCTGAATAACAACCAGAAGTATTTGCTGGAACAGTGTGTTGTCTGGCAGAGATTGAGCGAACAGCTCGGCTGGCAGTGCGACAACGTCAGAGCTTCCTATAATGAAATCTCACAGGCGGTACAGAATGAAGTGTACGCTGGTGCGAAAGCATTTGTGAAAGAAAACAAAGGACGCTATGAATGTGGTGGTTACATCTACACTGGCGAAGGACAGGACATCGGACAGTTCTGGGCGAAGTTAAATGTAGGAAATGCAAAAGTCAAAAAGACTTCTTCCAATCCCACGGTCACAGATGGTAACGCCAGTTATTCCTTTGAGGGTGCGACATTTGGTGTCTATTCTGATAAGGGCTGTAACAGCCAGCTTGCCACACTTACTGCCGATGGAAACGGCGATACCAAAGAAGTTGAGGTAAAAGCCGGAACAGTTTACATCAAAGAACTTTCCGCACCAAAAGGTTACAAGTTGGATTCTACTGTTCATTCCTTAAATGTGGAAGTTGGAAAAACAGCGACTTTGACTGTTGCTGATACTCCAAAAGTCACAGAAACTTTGATTGATTTATTTAAAATCGACATGGAAACAGGAAAATCTACTCCACAGGGAACTGCTTCTTTAGAGGGTGCAGAGTTCACATGGAGCTATTATGACGGATACTACAATGCAGATAATCTACCTGCAAAAGCTACCCGTACATGGACAACGAAAACCGTTGCCGAAAAAGACAGTGACGGAACTATCCATTATGTATCCAGACTTGCCGACAGCTACAAAGTATCCGGCGACAGCTTCTATACACAGGACGGTAAAAATGTACTGCCACTTGGTACACTCACTGTCACAGAAACAAAAGCACCAAACGGCTACTTATTAGATGGTGCATATATGCAGGCTGACGGAAGTTCCGAACAGATTAAGGGAACATACCTTACACAGATTTCCGAAGATAGCGAACTTGCCGTACTTTCTGGAAGCAATCAGTATTCCGTATCCGACAAGGTTATCTGTGGCGGTGTAAAAATCCAGAAACGTGACCTTGAAACAAAGGATACCAAAGCACAGGGAAGTGCTACCTTACAGTACACAGAATTTAATATCATTTCCTTAAATGACAGTCCTGTACTGGTTGAGGGAAAATTATACAGCAAGAATGAAACCGTAAAGAAGATTCAGACAGGCATTGACGGAATCGCTTCTACTTCTGCTGACTTACTCCCTTACGGAAATTACAGATTAGAAGAAAGCAAAGCACCAGAGGGCTACTTGACAGACGGTGCAAAAACAATCGACTTTTCTATCACGGAAGATGGAAAAATCGTGGACTTGACCGACAAATCTCACTCTGTCTACAACCAGATTAAACGTGGCGATATTGAGGGTGTAAAAATCGGTGCAGGTACACACAAACGTCTTGCAGGTGTTCCATTCAGAATTACAAGCAAGACAACGGGAGAATCCCATATTGTAGTTACTGACAACAACGGTCAGTTCTCCACTGCTTCAAGCTGGGCTTCCCATAAGGTCAATACTAATGCCGGAAAATCCAGTGAGGACGGTGTATGGTTTGGAACTTCTGAACCAGACGACAGCAAAGGTGCATTACTTTATGATACTTATGTGATTGAGGAATTAAAGTGTGATTCCAACGCCGGATTTAAGCTGATTCCAGCTTTTGAGATAGTCGTATCCAGAAATAAAGTGACCATTGATTTAGGTACGCTTACCGATGAATACGAAAAAGAAATCACAATCCATACCACAGCTACCGACAAGAAAACAGGCGAAAAGATGATTGTTGCCGGAAAAGACATCAAGATCGTGGACGAAGTCACACTTGATGGATTGGAAACAGGCAGAAAATATAAACTTTCCGGCTGGCAGATGGTAAAGGAAGAAAATGCGGAACTTCTCATTGATGGGAAACGTGTAGACAGTGATTATACCTTTACTGCTGACAGCGAAAAAATGACGGTTAAGATTACTTACAGTTTTGATGGTTCAGCTCTTGGTGGTCAGAACCTTGTTACCTTTGAGGAATTGTACGATATGAGCAATCCGAAAGAGCCTGTCAAGGTTGCCGAACATAAAGACATCAACGATGATGGACAGACTGTTCTTATCACAGAACGTATCATCAAAATCCATACGACCGCTACGGACAAGAACGGCAAGAAAGAAATCGAAGCCGGAAAAGATGTAACGATTGTGGATAAAGTCACATTAGATGGTCTGGAAGTTGGAACAAAATACAAACTTTCCGGCTGGCAGATGTTAAAAGAGAAAAATGCAGAACTTCTGATTGATGGAAAGAAAGTATCCAATAATTATGAGTTTACAGCCGACAATGAAAAAATGACGGTTGAGATTGCCTTTACCTTTGATGGTTCTTCTCTTGGTGGTAAAAACCTTGTTACCTTTGAGGAGTTATACGATATGACCAATCCAGACGAACCAAAGAAAGTGACGGAACATAAGGACATTACAGACGATGGACAGACTGTGACAATCAAGGAAGTGCCGGAAATCCCAGACACACCAAAGGATACCGACACGCCGGATACACCATCTACGGTTACTAAGACAAGTGACAGCCCAAAAACAGGCGACAATACCAATATCTATGCTTATCTTGCCATGCTCGGTTTTTCCTGCGTAGGGCTTGGCGGTATGCTTTACTTCAAACGCCGTAGAAAGAAATCATAAGGCGGTAATGTAGCGGTTGGTAAAGAGTTCAAGGTCGCCACCCTTTTTGCAACTTCACGCTCCCGTGAAGCACTTGGTTTACGGGAGCGTGAAGTCCACTAGGGGCGTGGGGAGTGTAGCTCCCCACAACATACAGCAGGAAAGAAAATAAAACAGAAAGAAAAGAGGTCAATCATTTATGGAATTAAGATTTGTCGTACCAAACATGGAAAAGACATTCGGGAACTTGGAGTTTGCCGGAGAAAATACTACGGAACAGCAGAGAATCAACGGGCGTATGGCTGTCATTACCAGAAGCTACAACCTGTATTCCGATGTGCAGAGAGCCGATGATGTTGTCGTTGTGCTTCCTGCCAAAGCTGGCGAAAAACATTTCTCGCCGGAGCAGAAAGTAAAACTTATCAATCCTCGAATCACTACTGATGGCTATAAAATCGGGGAACGTGGATTTGTCAATTACATCTTACTTGCAGACGATATGTTACCAGTGGAAAGTAAATAAGGGGGTATTCAGATTATGAGATTAGCAAATGGAATCGTCATTGATAAAGAAAAGACTTTCGGAGTGTTGAAGTTCTCCGCATTACGCCGTGAGGTTCATGTACAGAATGAAGATGGGACGGTCAGTGAGGAAATCAAGGAACGTACTTACGATTTAAAATGCAACACACAGGGACGCATGATACAGGTATCCGTTCCGGCGACTGTTCCGTTAAAGGACTATGACTACAACGCCGAAGTGGAACTTATCAATCCTGTTGCAGATACGGTAGCCAATGCAAATTACCGTGGTGCAGATGTGGACTGGTATGTAAAAGCAGACGATATTGTTTTGAAGAACAAAGGCACTCATGCCGGAAATCCACAGAACAATGCTCCACAGCAACCGCCGAAGAAATAAGTTCATAACTTAGATTTTCTGTTGTACGGGTCGTATATAATTGATATAATATACTTATCTAATCAAATCGGAATTTTGTGAGATGTTGGTATGAGTGAATTTATGATATTAGCGATTGTATTTATTTCAATGTTGGTTTTGTTTTATTTTTTATGGGTCAACGGATATATGATTTTGAACGCAAAACGAGCCTTATTATTTGTTGGTTCACTCAGAGGGAAAAATAAATGCGAAGTTTCTTTTTCATCTTGTAGCGGATATGTAAAAAAGGTAATAAAATTTAACGAAAGTCGTGAATATACTTTTAAGTTGGATGGCGATGTCTCAAAAGGAAGTATCCATGTTATTGTAGAAAATAAAAATAAAGATACCATATTAGATTTGACACCAGAGATAAAAACCGGTATGTTGACTGTCGATGAAAAATGTAGATATTATCTAATGCTTAAATTTGAAAAAGCAGATGGCAAGATTAAGTTACAATGGGATTAGTGGGTATATAGTTTATAAAATCATCATTTTTCAAATCGGGATTTAATGGGGAGGATATGGATATGAAAAAGTATTTCAAAGAAATCGCAATCTTAATTGCACAACTACTCATGTTTTATGTATTTCCATTAACGGCAGGACCTACTGATGCTATGGGAATGGTGTTTTTAATTATAGTTGCAACCTTCGTACTTGCGATAATTATGGGCAGTGTATCAAAGAAAAAAGCCAAGTATGTGTATCCGCTTTTGGTTTCTGTTCTTTTTATTCCTTCCGTTTTCATCTATTATAATGAATCTGCACTCATACACTCCATTTGGTATTTGGTAATTTCTTCTGTAGGATTGTTGATAGGTGCTTTGATGCAGTATTTCTTTAGTAGAAAGTGAAACAAATATCAGTTTGTAAGGGAGAGTTGAAGATGAGATTATTTGATAAATTCAAAAACAAAAATACCAAAATTACTTTTATTGAAAATGCTGGTGGAGTTATCATCACAAAATCAATTTATCAGGGAACTTCTAAATTAAAATGGCTCTTTCGGGAAGAAAGCGTAAATCCGTCGGATAACGGTTGGCGAGCAATCGGAGATAATGATACACAGGAATACTTAGATAATCCCGAAAATTCTATGGTAGTAGATTTTAACACTCTTGCAAATATCGAACCAGCAGTTTTATCAGTATATGACATGCCAGTAGGTGCAGATTTAGAGTTTTGTTTTGATGATACTGGTAGATATTTTATTGATACTAATACAGGAAATCGAATAAAGTAAAAGAGAACTAAAAATCACAGTTTTACAATTCAATACTTATGTCCACAAAGCAGTTAGTCTACACGATTGACTGCTTTTCTTACGTCCAAAGAAAGGAGTTTATATGAAAGTATGGCAAAAATCTAAAGGTAACAGGATTCGTGCCGGTGACAAATCGCTGGTCTATCATTTCTGTATTGGCTGGCTGTTGCTCCTGTTTGTTGCGGTATTCTTGCTACTGAACCTGCGACAGCCTCTTGTTACAGACTGGAAAGAATTTAACCTGCTCCATGCCGGAATTACTTGGACTGCCTACAACTCCATTACGGTTCTGATAGCGACTGGTATTTGTGTATTGGTCACTTTTCTCTACTACCGTTACGGATATGACCGTATCAAGCGGTTGTTTCACAGGCAAAAACTGGCTCGCATGGTGCTGGAAAATAAATGGTATGAAGCAGAAAACACCAAAGACAGCGGTTTTTTCACTGACCTGCAAAGCAGATCAAGAGAAAAAATCGTGTGGTTTCCAAAAATCTACTACCAGATGGACAATGGTTTGTTGCATATTCTGTGTGAAATCACAATGGGAAAATATCAAGAACAGCTCCTGTCCTTAGAGGATAAACTGGAATCGGGGCTGTACTGTGAGCTGACCGACAAGACACTGCATGACGGCTATATCGAATACACCCTGCTCTATGATATGATAGCGAACCGTATTTCGATTGATGAAGTGGTTGCCGAAAACGGCGGTCTGCGGTTAATGAAAAATCTGGTGTGGGAATATGATTCACTTCCCCATGCCCTTATCTGCGGTGGTACAGGTGGTGGAAAGACATATTTTCTATTGACCATCATTGAAGCCCTGCTTAGAACCAATGCGGATTTATATATTCTTGACCCGAAGAACGCTGACCTTGCAGACTTGGGAACGGTCATGGGAAATGTCTACCACACGAAAGACGATATGATTGACTGCGTCAATACCTTTTATAAGGGCATGGTCACACGCTCGGAAGAAATGAAACTACACCCGAACTACCGCACAGGAGAAAACTATGCCTATCTGGGACTTGCTCCACAGTTCCTTATCTTTGATGAATATGTGGCGTTCTTGGAAATGCTCACAACAAAAGAAAGCACCGCCCTGTTAAGCCAGTTAAAGAAAATCGTCATGCTTGGCAGACAGGCTGGATACTTTCTGATTGTGGCTTGCCAGCGTCCAGACGCAAAGTATTTCGGGGACGGTATCAGAGATAACTTCAACTTCCGTGTGGGGCTTGGTCGCATGAGTGAACTCGGCTACGGTATGCTCTTTGGAAGTGATGTGAAAAAACATTTTTTCCAGAAGCGAATCAAGGGGCGTGGATACTGTGATGTAGGAACAAGTGTCATATCTGAATTTTATACTCCCCTTGTACCCAAAGGCTATGATTTCTTAGGTACGATTGGGGAACTTGCAGAAAGGAGAACAGAAAAAAAGGCTCTGGAACAATCCGAAGCCTTACTTTAATTTCAAGATGTCATTAGGTGTGCAGTCCAGATATTCACACAACTTTGCTAAGATGGAGAAGTCGATTCTGGTCACTTTGTTTTTGCAGTAGTTGTTGAGCTGTGTCCTCTGTAAATTACAGGCTTCACAGACTTTGTTTTTACTGATATTCTTTTCTTTGAGAAGATTTTCTAAATCCATGTATACTGTCATTTTTGTTTACCTCGTCTTTTAATCAAATTATAAATATAGCTGTATTGAAAAATAAGCTGTTTTGCTCTACACTTGTACTGTAATACAGGTGTACGGAGGAAATTAAAATGATAAGAAAACGGACAATAATTATAGTAATCACTATACTTCTGCTCTTGGCAGGAATCCTGTTTTACCTGCAATGGGGACGACAGATGGACGTATCTTCTTCGTCTGGCTCTGGCTCTGATAACCATTATGAGCTACGGGTGTCGGTCATACTCAACACTTTGGTCGTGACCGATCAACAGAAATGTGCGGAACAAATATTTGAAAAATGCAGGGACAACTCTTTTCACAGTGTCCGTTTCAGTTATGATATTCAGATTCCCCACGCACTTTCTGTTACGGTCTACAAGAACCAGAAAGACGCTGAATCCGGCAACTCGGCATTTAGCTTTTCCTATCGGCAGGAGAACCAGATAGACGGCACATACAATATTGTGGACAATCCAGAAAAATTTACTCTGGAAATGGACTGATTGTACACATAAGGCAGGACGGACAGGTGGCGTGCGAAGCGAAAGCCACAGGTACGGACTAGCCTTGCTGGTGTGGCGGTAGCCACGCCAGCAGACAATAGCCCCTCGATATCTAACAGAGGGGCACAAATCACAAGGAAACATACACAAAAGTTACCAATTCTTGGCTAAAATTAAGCGTTTGGTAGCTTTTTTTATTGCTGTGACATCAGATGAAAAATGTCACATTTTTTTCGTAAAGGGGGTATCGAACTGAATGATACAGAGTGGATACAGGATTTTGCAGACAAACGTTTGCAGTACGGTGTATCCCAGACGAAACTTGCGGTCATGGCTGGAATCAGCCGTGAACATCTAAGCCGTATCGAATCCGGCAAGGTGGCGGTCACAGAAGAAATGAAAGTGAAACTTTTGGAAGCTCTGGAAAAATTCAATCCAGAAGCACCGCTTACCATGCTGTTTGATTATGTGAGGATACGGTTTCCGACACTGGATATTGGACACATCATTAAGGACATCTTACAGCTCAATATCCAGTACATGATACATGAGGACTTCGGGCATTACAGCTACACAGAACACTACTACATCGGAGATATTTTCGTATATACTTCCCCAGATGAAGAAAAAGGTGTCCTGCTGGAACTGAAAGGAAAAGGCTGTCGCCAGTTTGAAAGTTATCTGCTGGCACAGGAACGGAGCTGGTATGACTTCCTTATGGACGCTCTGGTGGACGGCGGTGTGATGAAACGCCTTGACCTTGCCATCAATGACCATACGGGAATGTTGGATATTCCAGAACTGACCGAAAAATGCCGGGATGAGGAATGTGTATCGGTGTTCCGTTCCTTTAAGTCTTATGCTTCCGGCGAACTGGTCAAGCATAAGGAACAGGACAAGGCTGGTATGGGCTACACGCTTTATATCGGCTCATTGAAAAGTGAGGTGTACTTCTGTGTCTATGAAAAAAGCTATGAGCAGTACATCAAACTGGGGATACCCATTGAGGAAGCACCGATAAAAAACAGATTTGAAATACGGTTGAAAAATGAACGTGCTTATTATGCTGTCCGTGACCTGCTGACCTACTATGACGCTGAACGGACGGCATTTTCTATTATCAACCGTTATGTACGCTTCGTGGATAAGGAAGCAGACAAGAAACGGAGCGACTGGAAATTATCTGTCCGATGGGCGTGGTTCATCGGGGAAAACAGAGAGCCGTTAAAGCTCACGACCAAACCCGAACCCTACACACTGGACAGAACCCTACGCTGGATTCAACGGCAGGTTGACCCGACACTCAAAATGCTGGAAGCAATCACAGCGAAAACAGGGATTGATTATCTGAAAGAAATCCGTAAATCCACGAAACTGACGGAAAAGCACTACAAGATAATCGAACAGCAGACCACAGCTACCGAAGATGTGATTTTGGAAAAGGAGAATTGAAAAATGCAACGATTATTATTTGATTTCCTGTTCTTCTCTTTAGGGGGAACAGTTGGCGTGATTGCCATGTGTATTTTACAGGCTGGCAGACAGTCTGATAGAAAAATGATGGAACTGAAAGGAGAAAAGAAAGCATGAATTTTGGACAGAACCTTTATAACTGGTTTTTAAGCAATGCACAGAGCCTTGTGCTTATGGCGATTGTGGTTATCGGTATCTACTTGGGATTTAAGCGTGAGTTTTCCAAACTTATCGGATTCTTGGTAGTTGCCTTAGTAGCCGTTGGTCTTGTATTCAATGCGTCCGGCGTAAAAGACGTATTGTTACAGTTATTCAATAAGATTATTGGAGCGTAAAATTAAGAATCCCACATTTTGAACACAAACTTGTGGTAATATACTAACTTGTGGTAATATACTAATATCATTAAAATGTTTAAAGGAGATTCTTATTATGGTTAGATACAGTATTGAAATCGGACAGCAAGAACAAAATATTTTAAAAGAAATCGTTTTAGCCAGTGATAAAAATGTAAAGAAACGTAAATTTGCAACAGGGTTATCGTCTGTGATGGCTGTCATAATGTTAATATATACGATTCTTTGTTTTATGAATAGTCGTATTGGATATGGTATTATTGGATTATTATTTTCGGTTTTCTTTATCTGGATTATCATAAACGGAGCTAACACATTTCAGAAAAAAGTAATAAATATTGTTCATTCAAAGATGGATAATAAATTGACTTCGGGAAAACGTGAATATTGTTTTGATACCGATGGTATTACAGTTAGTTCTGATATCGGTAACGGGACTAATCATTGGAACGCCTTTAAATGTTGGGGGATTTTCAGAAATTACATATATATCAGAACAATAAAAAATGAAATGGTTCTTGTTAATCAAAATGATTTGTCTGAAAATGATGTAAAAGAGTTAAAATCCCTTTTGAGTCAGAATTTAAAAGAAGAAACGCTTTAATATTGTTTTAGAGTTAAGCAGTCTTTCAGTTATGATCGACTGCTTTTTTCATACTCAAAATTAGAAGAAAGGACTGAATTACGATGGAAGAATGTAGCGTATTGATTGAAACGACCAAATCAGCAGAGGATAAAACCTCTCGCTGGTTTGATTTACCCATTGATTATGAGCTGTTCCGTGACCTGCTCGGCGTGGAAGCTGACAGCAATGATTATCAAATCATTGATATGAAGCTCCCCTTTGCTGACGACATTGTAAGGACAACATCTGTCAGACGATTAAACAAGTTGTACTTTGCTTACACGGATTTATCGCCAGAGGTTCAGCAGGCTTATAAAGAGTTGATTCCCTACTGTGGCGGTGTTGAGGATTTATTGCAGAAGTCGGAAGAATTTCTGTTTTATCCAGAGTGCCACAACATCATGGACGTTGCCCGTTACCGCTTGGAGCATAACATTGAATTTTCTGTTCTATCCGAAAAAGGAAAGAAATACTTTAATCTGGAAGCCTACGCCCATGAACTGGACGAAAAAGGACGTTATGCTGTCTGCAATAATGGAATGTTCAAACTTTGACAGGTGGTATTGCTTATGGCAGAAATGAAAGTATTTGTTATCAATCTTGATGAACAGGAAAAAGATACAGGCTGTGCGTGGTTTACACTTCCCTGCAACATAGAAGCATTAAAACAATCCATTGGTTTACCGCCGGACAGTGACCGTTATCTTATCAGTGATTATGATTTTCCTTTTGAAATCCTGCAAGATACAGACCTCGACTTGCTAAATAATGTCTGCCTTGCAATTTCAGAGAGTGAAATCCCACACGAAGATATACCTGCAATTCAAAGAGAATGGTTTTCAAACCTGCAAGAGCTGGAAGCCGGACTTTGCAATATTACATACCATCGGAACTGTTCAGATATGGAAGAAACATCAGAACATTTCCTGTGTGTGCATGGCAGATTTTATGAATACAATGAGTGAAAGGAAGTGACCGTTTATGATTGATGATATGCAAGTCTATATAGCCAATCTTGGCAAGTACAATGAGGGAGAACTGGTCGGGGACTGGTTCTCTTTTCCGTTGGACGAAGAAGTGATTGCAGAACGTATCGGCTTAAATGTAGAGTACGAAGAATACGCAATCCATGATACGGACAACTTCCCGATGGAGATTAGCGAATACATTTCCATCGAAGAACTGAACCGTATCTATGAGCAGTTGGAAGAATTACCGGATTACCTGCTGGACGACTTGGACAGTTTTATATCCTGCTATGGAAGTCTGGAAGAACTGGTGGAACATAAGGACGACATCATTCTGTATTCCGGCTGTGAAACGATGACCGATTTAGCCTACTATCTGATTGATGAAGAACAGATACTCGGAGAAATCCCGTCCTCTTTACAGAACTATATCGACTATGAAGCCTACGGGCGTGACCTCGATATAGAGGGGACATTTATTGCAACAAACGCTGGTATCTGTGAGGTACTGCGTTAAGGGCTGGCAGATCAGCACCGCCACTGGTGCTACTGTCAGCTTTTCTCTTGGGGGCAGTCTGGAAAATCCGGCTGTCCCTGTTGTTAGGAAAATGAAGAAAGGAGCATTTACAAGTGAAGAAAATCCGAAGTTATACAAGTATCTGGAACGTGGAAAAGGTACTGTATGCCATCAATGATGTAAACCTGCCATTCCCTGTGACCTTTACCCAGATTACATGGTTCGTGCTGACGGAATTTATCATCATTCTGTTTGCAGATATACCGCCACTTTCCATGATTGAGGGTGCGTTTTTGAAATATTTCGGGATTCCCGTTGCCCTTACATGGTTTATGTCACAGAAAACCTTTGACGGGAAAAAGCCATACAGTTACATCAAGACGATGGTTCTGTATGCCCTGCGTCCTAAAGTGACTTATGCCGGAAAAGCCGTGAACCTGCATAAGCAGAAATTTGAGGAAACTATCACGGCAGTAAGGAGTGTGACCTATGTCCCCGATTAAATATATCGACAATAACCTTGTCTGGAATAAGGACAATGAGGTGTTCGCCTACTATGAGCTGATACCGTACAATTATTCATTCTTATCCCCAGAGCAGAAATACCTTGTGCATGACAGCTTCCGTCAGCTTATAGCACAGTCCCGTGAGGGAAAGATTCATGCGTTGCAGATTGCAACCGAAAGTTCAATCCGAAGCATACAGGAACAGTCAAAGAAGCTGGTAACTGGAAAGCTCCGTGAGGTAGCAATCCAAAAGATAGACGACCAGACCGAAGCCCTTGTATCCATGATAGGTGATAATCAAGTGGATTACCGTTTCTTTCTGGGATTCAAGCTCATGGTCACAGAGGACGAAGTCAATCTGAAGAACATCAAAAAATCGGTATTTCTGACATTCCGTGAGTTTTTGAATGAGGTAAGGCACACGCTGATGAATGACTTTGTTTCCATGAGCAATGATGAAATCAACCGTTATGCGAAGATGGAAAAACTGCTGGAAAACAAAATCTCCCGTAGATTCAAAATCCGCCGACTGGAAGCCAAAGACTTTGCGTATCTGATGGAACACCTCTACGGCAGGGACGGGATAGCCTATGAAGATTATGTGTATCCTCTGCCAAAAAGAAAATTAAAAAGGGAAACACTGATTAAGTATTATGACCTTATCCGTCCTACCCGTTGCGTGGTGGAAGAAAGCCAGCGATATTTGCGTCTGGAACATGAGGACAGCGAAAGTTATGTGTCCTACTTTACGGTCAATGCCATTGTCGGGGAGCTGGACTTCCCATCATCGGAAATCTTTTATTTCCAGCAACAGCAGTTCACATTCCCTGTGGATACTTCCATGAATGTTGAGATTGTGGGAAATAAGAAAGCCTTAACCACTGTCCGTAACAAGAAAAAGGAATTAAAGGACTTGGATAATCACGCCTATCAAGCTGGAAATGAAACAAGTTCAAATGTGGTGGAAGCCTTGGACAGTGTCGATGAACTGGAAACAGACTTAGACCAGAGTAAGGAAAGTATGTACAAGTTAAGCTACGTCATACGGGTGTCTGCACCCGATCTTGACGAACTGAAACGCCGTTGTGATGAGGTTAAGGATTTTTACGATGATTTGAATGTGAAGCTGGTTCGTCCTGCCGGAGATATGCTTGGACTGCATGGAGAATTTCTTCCAGCCAGCAAGCGTTACATCAATGATTATATCCAGTATGTGAAATCAGATTTTTTAGCCGGACTTGGTTTTGGAGCTACCCAGATGTTGGGAGAAAATACAGGAATTTATATCGGATATTCCGTGGATACAGGAAGAAATGTCTACCTGCAACCGTCCCTTGCCAGTCAAGGGGTAAAAGGTACGGTCACAAATGCGTTGGCTTCTGCCTTTGTGGGTTCGCTTGGTGGTGGAAAATCATTCTGTAATAACCTGCTGGTGTATTATTCCGTCCTGTTCGGTGGACAGGCAGTTATCCTAGACCCGAAAAGTGAGCGTGGGAACTGGAAAGAAACACTGCCGGAGATTGCAGAGGAAATCAACATTGTAAATCTCACCAGCGACAAGGAAAATGCAGGGCTTCTTGACCCGTTTGTAATTATGAAAGATAAAGAGGACGGAGCTACACTGGCAAAAGAAATTTTAACATTTTTAACAGGTATCTCAACCCGTGATGGAGACAAGTTCCCTGTGCTTATCAGTGCAATCAGCAAAGTATCAGAAAGTGAACACAGAGGATTGCTAAATGTTATCACAGAATTACGGAAAGAAAATACGCCTATTGCAAACCATATCGCAAATCATATTGACAGTTTTACAAATTATGATTTTGCACACCTGCTCTTTTCAGACGGAACAGCGAAAAATACTATCAGTCTGGATAACCAGCTCAATATCATACAGGTTGCGGATTTGGTTCTGCCGGATAAAGATACTACTTTTGACGAATACACGACCATTGAATTATTATCGGTGGCAATGTTGATTGTAATATCTACCTTTGCCTTAGACTTTATCCATTCAGACCGAAGCATTTTTAAGATTGTAGACCTTGATGAAGCATGGGCGTTCTTAAATGTGGCACAGGGCGAAACTTTATCAAATAAACTGGTACGTGCTGGTAGAGCCATGAATGCCGGAGTATATTTTGTCACACAGTCCTCTGGGGACGTATCGAAAGAAAGTCTGAAAAATAACATCGGCTTAAAGTTTTCGTTCCGCTCCACAGATACCAATGAAATCAAGCAGACCTTAGAGTTTTTCGGGCTGGACAGTGAGGACGAAAATAACCAGAAGCGGTTGAGGGATTTGGAGAACGGACAATGCTTAATGCAGGATTTATACGGGCGTGTCGGTGTAGTACAGATACACCCTGTCTTTGTAGAACTGCTCCACGCTTTTGATACCAGACCGCCGATAAAAAGTGAGGTGGATTTGGAATGATGAAATCTGTCACAAAAGAAAAGGTGTTCCATGTGCTGAAAATGATTCTGATTGCCGTGACCGTCACGCTGGTACTGCTGTCCCTGCTTGGGACGGTAGCTCATGCGTCTGGACTGGTCGATGATACGGTCAATGCAGACAACCTGTATTCAAAGTATCCGCTTTCCAATTATCAGCTTGATTTCTATGTGGACAATAGCTGGTCTTGGCTTCCGTGGAACTGGCTGGACGGCATTGGAAAATCGGTGCAGTACGGGCTTTACTGTATCACAAATTTTGTCTGGACAATCAGCCTGTATCTTAGCAATGCCACAGGATATGTGGTGCAACAGGCGTATAAGCTGGACTTCATCAATGACATGGCAGACAGTATCGGGAAAAGTATCCAGACACTTGCCGGAGTGACCGAAAACGGATTTTCAAGCAGTGGATTCTATGTGGGATTCCTGCTTATTATCATTCTGATTGTAGGTGTTTATACCGCCTATACAGGGCTTCTCAAACGGGAAACAAGCAAGGCACTTCACGCCGTTATCAACTTTGTAGTGGTATTCATCGTGTCTGCGTCCTTTATTGCTTATGCTCCCAATTATATCCAGAAAATCAATGATTTCAGTTCGGACATCAGCACCGCTTCTCTGGACTTGGGGACAAAAATCATGCTCCCCGATTCACAAAGCAAAGGCAAGGACAGCGTAGACCTTATCCGTGACAGCCTTTTTGCGATACAGGTAGAAAAACCGTGGCTGTTGTTGCAGTTCGGGAACAGCGATACCGAAGAAATCGGGACTGACCGTGTAGAAGCTCTGGTATCTGCCAGCCCGTCCGATGAAGATGGGGAAACAAGGGAAACTGTTGTCAAAACAGAGATTGAGGATAACGACAATGACAACCTTACCATTCCACAGGTCGTCAACCGTCTTGGCATGGTGTTCTTCCTGCTCATTTTCAATCTCGGTATCACAATATTTATCTTCCTGCTTACTGGCATGATGTTGTTTTCCCAGATACTCTTTATCATATATGCCATATTTTTACCTGTCAGTTTTTTACTGTCCATGATACCGACCTATGAGAACATGGCGAAACAGGCAGTTGTCCGTGTGTTCAATGCCATTATGACAAGAGCCGGAATCACACTGATTGTGACCGTGGCATTTTCAATTTCCAGTATGTTTTACAACATTTCCACAGACTATCCGTTCTTCATGGTGGCATTTTTGCAGATAATCTGTTTTGCCGGAATCTACATGAAACTCGGAGAACTAATGAGTATGTTCAGTCTGAATGCCAATGACAGCCAGCAGATAGGTCGCCGGATATTCCGTAGACCGATGGTGTTCATGCGACACAGGGCAAGACGTATGGAACGCCGACTTGCAAGGGCTGTGGGTACAGGAAGTATGGTCGGAGCTGGTGCTGGTGCAGTCGCTGGTTCTGCTTATAATCACTCTCGTTCTACACATAAAAATACGCCAGCCAGACCACAAAGGAATAATGATATTTCCGTGGGAAGCCGTGTCGGTTCTGCGGTAGGTGCTGTAATGGATACAAAAAATAAAGTCCGTGACAGTGCTTCTTCTCTGAAAGAAAATGTGAAAGACTTACCGACACAGGCTGGTTATGCTGTTCACTCTGCAAAACAGAAAGCAAAGGATAATGTATCGGACTTTAAGCGTGGCATTGTGGAAGAACGGGAAAACCGACAGGAACAGCGTACACAGAAACGCAACCTGCACAGGGAAAATATCTCACAGAAAAAGCAGGAATTACAGAAAGCACAGGAAGCAAGGCAGACAGTTCATGCGAATGGATCAGCGACAGCCGGAGCTACCAGAAGCCATGAACGCCCTGTTGCCACACCTGTTCCAAAAACAGCACAGACCGATACGGTCATAAAGCCGGATATGAAGCGTCCTGCTACTTCTCCTGTGATAAAAAATGCAGAAGTCAAGGCTGGAAAAGAAACTGTTCGAACCAATATCAGACAGGAACAACAGGTCAAAGGTGTTACCAGAACGAACCAGCCGAATATAGCGGAATCCAGAAGTAATCAAAAGAAAACAACCATACAGAAACAGGTCAAGCAAAAACAGAATCGTAAGACTGTTACGAAGCAACCAGAGAAAGGACGGAAGAAATGAGATTAAAACGTATCCTTATCATAGGTACGATATTTCCAGTCCTTTTCTCCATCGTCCTCTTTTTCGGGATATTGATTTCCGGCGAAGATGACGACAGTTCAAACAGCTATTCGCCTGTCTATTCTGGCATGAACCTGTCAGCCGATGTCCTCAAACATCAGCCGATGGTAGAAAGATACGCCAGAGAAAACGGTATCTCGGAGTATGTGAACGTCCTGCTTGCCATCATACAGGTGGAAAGTGGCGGTACGGCTACCGATGTCATGCAGTCCAGTGAAAGTCTGGGACTACCGCCAAACTCATTAAGTACAGAAGAATCCATTAAGCAGGGGTGTAAATATTTTGCGTCCCTGCTTTCTTCCTGTAAAGCCAAAGGTATGAATGACATTAACGTGGTCATTCAATCTTATAACTATGGTGGTGGCTATGCAGACTATGTGGCGAAGAACGGGAAAAAGCACAGCTTCAACCTTGCAGAGAATTTCGCAAAGAATAAATCCGGCGGTACAAAAGTGACCTATACGAACCCGATAGCGGTCAGCAAAAATGGTGGCTGGCGTTATAATTACGGGAATATGTTCTATGTGGAGCTGGTCAACCAATATCTGAATATAAAGCAGTTCAGCAACGAAACGGTACAGGCGGTTATGAATGAAGCGTTGAAGTATCAAGGCTGGAAATATGTCTATGGTGGCAGTAACCCGAACACCTCTTTTGACTGTTCTGGTCTTACCCAGTGGTGCTACGGAAAAGCCGGAATCAGCCTGCCACGAACCGCACAGGCACAGTATGACGCAACCCAGCATATCCCGTTGTCACAGGCACAGGCTGGCGATTTGGTCTTTTTCCATTCCACCTACAATACCAGCGACTATGTTACCCATGTAGGAATCTATGTGGGAAACAATCAGATGTATCATGCTGGAAATCCAATCGGCTATACCGATTTAACTTCTGCCTACTGGCAACAGCACATCATTTGTGCCGGAAGAATCAAACAATAGAAAGGACTTGAAATATGTTTAAGAAGAAAGAAAAAACAGAGAAAGCACCTAAGAATAAGAAAGTGCGTACCATGAAAGTCGGGACACATAAGAAATCTGTCCTGTTGTTGTGGGCGGTGCTTCTGGCAAGCACCAGTTTTGGTGTGTATAAGAACTTTACCGCCATTGACACCCACACGGTACATGAAAAAGAAATCATTCAGCTAAGATTGAACGATACCAACGGTATTGAGAATTTCGTCAAGAACTTTGCGAAAGCCTACTACTCATGGGATACCAGCAAGGAAGCCATTGAAGCAAGGACAACAGAAATCAGTAAATACCTTACCAAGGAATTACAGGACTTGAACGCCGATACTATCAGAACGGACATACCAACCAGTGCTACTGTTACAAATGTGCTGGTCTGGAACGTGGGACAGTCTGGAACGGACGATTTTACTGTTGCCTACGAAGTAGATCAGCAGGTAAAAGAGGGCGAACAGACACAGGCAGTCACAGAAAACTACACAGTGACCGTTCATGTGGATAAGGACGGTGCAATGGTCATTACCCAGAATCCTACCCTTGCTCCGGCAGTACAGAAATCAAAGTATGAGCCAAAAGCACAGGAAGCAGATGTCAGTATCAGCTCAGACACAGTCAAGGACGCTACCGCTTTCTTGGAAACATTCTTCAAACTGTACCCTACCGCTACGGAGAAAGAACTTGCCTACTATATCAAAGACGGTGTGCTTGCTCCTGTATCTGGCGATTATGTATTTTCAGAACTGGAAAACCCTGTCTTTACCAAAGATGGCGATAATCTCAAAGTTAGCGTGTCCGTAAAATATCTGGATAACAAGTCGAAAATGACGCAAATCTCACAGTATGACCTTGTGCTTCATAAGGACGATAACTGGAAGATTGTAGAATAAATATTACAGCAGAATAGTATGGTAATTTGTTGTTTTATCTATACTATTCTGCATTTGATTATGATATAGTATGAATTAAGAAATATACAAACACGCTATTATGGAGGTAGTCATAATTATGGGATTGTTTGATAAATTTAAGAGAAAAATTCCACCAATGGTTCAAGTATTTTATAATCAAGATTTTGGATTTTTAATTGTACCTAATGCAGTTGAAAAAACTATGGGGTGTCATATTTCGATTGAACCAACAGAAAAAGTTATGCCCGATTGTTCTTCCGATGATTTAGGAAATGCAGTTATACGTGCAATAAAAATTGCAAAAAAAATACCCAAAGTAGATGAGAAAGCATTAAGTAACTACTGGAAACAAACAAAATATAAGGGGTATATAGCATTTTCTAGACATTTTCAAGCGATATCTATTAGAGTGATTGGTAATGAATTAAAGATAAAAAGATGGGTTACTGATAACAAAGGATATGTACCAGCAAGTGATGAAGAAGCTCAAATTATATCAATGAAAATAACAGATTATGAATTAGGACTATTTATAAAAAGAATGTTTAATATTGAGGATTAGTCAATCTTAATTTTATAAAATAAAAAATAATTTATTAAACAACAATAGAGGAAGATAATATGGAACTATTTGAAAAAATTTCAGAAAAATATGAGAATAAACGGATAAAGCGTGATTGTAAAGCACTTATGAAAAAGTGTAGTGCTAAATCATCAAGAGATATGAATACATTGGTTGAGTTAATTGATTTAATGTATATATACCAAGATTTTGAAATGGCTGTTGAACTTTATCATATTATTGAAAAAGTAGAATTTACTGGTAATTATACGATTTACGATGAAATATTATATGCCAAATGGACTATTGTAAGAATATACAGAGAAACAAATCAAACAGAAAAATATGAACAGCTATTAAACTCAGTGATGGAGTATGAAAATGAAGCATTATATGATAATCGTAAAGCAGGGTTAAAATTATATGATGAACATATTAGAAATGCAAGAGATTTAAAAGCAAAGCAAAGTATGATTGGCTGGATGCTCGTAAAATATAAAATAATGATAAAATGTTTTGAAAACCCTAAATTTCCTATAGATAAAATAAAATTAGATAAAGAAATAGTTGAAATGGAAATGAAATTAAAAAATATACTATAAAAAATAAAAAGAAAAATCATATTTGAGACAAAAGTATTCCTTTGCGTTTTCTTTCGCATTTTTGTGATATTATCGAATGGAAATAAATTTATTCAGAAAGGTTGTGGTTAAATGTTGGGTATCAAAAAACGTGATACAAAACAAGTGTTTAAAGCGATTGCACATCAACAGGGTGTTTCCGTATCAGAAGTAAAAGAACGTATTCAGTCAACCATTGATGAAATGTATTACAGCGATGACCCAGATGTGCAAGCTGAATTTTCAAGTTATTTTGGAAAGAAACGACCTACACCAGAAGAATACGTTTATACGATGGCAACAAAAATTAAATACTGATTTTATGAAAAATCATCACTTCTTTAACCTGTACATTAACTGTGCAGGTCTTTTTTTGTCGTTTTTTATCGAATTGAATAATTTTTACCTTTCTCATCGGCTTATATATTGAGGGCAAATATAAATTTTATCTAAAATAGCGATTATTTTTTCAAATCACTTAGCAACTGCCCTGTTTTTTTCTTATATGGAGTGGAAAGAGGGATAGATACAAAACAGCACAGGGAGGAGGTGAGAACGTGAAACCATCTGACTTCCAGAAAACTGTAATGTGTCGTTTTGATAGTTGTTTAAAAAAAACTGTTTTCGGAGTTGTAAAAGATTATTACAAAGAGTTGAAAAAGAATCAAGCAGAAGCTATCCCCTTTTGTGAGCTTCCCGACATTATCATAGATAAAGTTGCTATATGGGATACATATAAAACGGATTACACGACTTTCAATATATGTGGACATGACATTTATGTATATGACGATGAGCTGGCAAAAGTCATTAAACAATTATCTGACCGTTACCGTGAAAATGTACTTATGTACTATTTCTTGGATATGAGTGATACGGAAATTGCAAAATTGCAGAATATATCCCGAAGTGGTGTATTTCAAAACCGACACTATGCATTAAAACAAATGAAAAAGTCATTAGAGGAGGAACATTAGTATTTGAAACAAAAACGTTCGTATAAGAAGCCATCATTTTATGTGATTTCATCGGCTATGGACGGCGACAAAATTTCCATTGATAAAATCTTAGATTTCTATGACCCGTATATATCAAAAAGCTGTATTCGCCCATTATATGATGAATACGGAAATGTATATATCGCTGTGGATATGGAGTTAAAAGGTCGTATCAGAGAAGCCATTATGAAAATGATATTGGAATTTGACATAAAAATCGAATAGGTAATATCTGCGGAACGCTTCATATAAGCACTTCCCTCTTTCCTGTTCCGCTTACTTCTTAGCTTGCCATTTTGTATCAGTCTATTTAACAAAACAGATTGATACAGGCTGACAAGAGCCTAATAGTTCTTTGACAACTGAATAATGCAGACAGATACGTTTGTGCTTGCAGTGAGCCATCAGAGATTGTACGCCGTGACTTTTCCAATCGGGAGATAGCGATTCATGCAATGATCTGGGAGCGACCGTTGGAAAAGTCGTTCTGCCATGACCTGCAACACAGGATAATGATACACCCGTATGACACGGTTCAGCCCACAGGAATGGGAATGGTTGAGATACCAGTGGAGCTTGCCAAAGCCATTTGTCTGCATATAAAAAGTATTAGCAAAAGTGTTAGCAACGGCAAAAAACATATCCGCAAGAGTTATTGATATGCTATAATGACCTTGTTAAGCGTATGTATTTTGCTGTTATCACACGGAAAGGAGTTATTATTACTCGTGATAAGTGATGCATCAAATACAGAAACTCCTAAAAAGGAGAAAAAGACATATACAGTAGAGGAAATTGCAGAACAATTATGTGTGAGTAAAAAAGTGGCTTACGCATTGGTTAAAAGTGGACAGTTCGCTTATGTTCGTGCTGGTAGAGCCATACGGGTATCTAAAGATTCTTTCGATAAATGGTTAAATCAAAATTAACTGTTAAGGAGAGAATATATTATGGCTTCAATCAAAAAAAGAAAATCAACATTTTCCGTTATTTACTGGTATTTAGACAATGCCGGAGAACGTAAACAGAAATGGGATACGTTAGAGACAAAGAAAGAAGCAAAGCAGAGAAAAGCATTTGTTGAGTATTATCAAGAAAAATATGGTTATGTGATTGTTCCCTTAGAGGAACAGTTTGCACGCCAGATTGATGAATCGAAAAAAAAACTTGATAGTACCGATGAAGATATTACGCTTTGTGACTTTTTAAAAATATTTGTCAATCTCTATGGTACGTCAAAATGGTCGCCTAGTACATTTAGTAGCAAAGTCGGTACTATCGAAAATTACATCAATCCACTTATCGGGGATTGGAAGTTAAATGAGATTACCACAAAGAAATTATCTGCCTACTACAACGATTTATTGAGTGTTCCAGAAGTACCCAGAGCTAACAGAAAAGCTACTGGACGTTGCGTACAACCTGCCAATATCAAGAAAATACACGACATTATACGCTGTGCATTAAATCAAGCAATCCGTTGGGAATATCTTGATACCAACAAGCGTAACCCTGCTTCATTAGCAACGCTTCCTAAAGTTCCTAAGGTAAAAAGAAAAGTATGGAGTGTAGATACATTCCGTGAAGCAATTCAGCAGTCAGACGACGATTTATTAACCATCTGTATGCATTTGGCGTTTTCCTGCTCAATGCGTATTGGAGAAATTACAGGTCTTACATGGGAAGATGTGATTATTGATGAACAATCCATTGCAACGAATAACGCAAGGGTAATCATCAATAAAGAGCTTTCCAGAGTAAATGCACAAGCTATGCAGAAATTAAAGGAAAAAGATATTATCAAGATTTTTCCGACACAGAAACCGCATTGCACAACAAGGCTTGTATTAAAAACACCAAAGACAGAAACAAGTAATCGTACCGTATGGTTGCCAAAGACGGTTGCAGAATTACTGGTGCAATATCAAAAAGACCAAAAGGAATTACAGGAATTTCTGGGAGACGCTTATAACAATTACAACCTTGTTATAGCTTTGGAAAATGGAAATCCCGTTGAAAGTAGAATTGTGAGAGACAGATTTCAAAAGTTATGCGAACAAAATGGCTATGAAAAAGTTGTTTTCCACAGTCTGCGTCATTTATCCACAGGATACAAATTGAAAATGACCAACGGCGATGTAAAATCGGTACAAGGCGATACAGGTCATGCAGAAGCAGAAATGGTTACAGACGTTTATTCAGAAATCATAGACGAAGATAGACGTTACAATGCTCAAAAGATGGACGAACAATTTTATTCCACTCTAAACCATGATTCAGAAATGCAACCACAAAATGAGGAAGTTCAGCCAGAAAACAACGGCTTATCAGACAGTGATATGGAGCTTTTACAGCTTTTAAAATCACTTACGCCGGAGATGAAAGAAATGCTTTTGAAACAATCAGCTTCAAAGTAATTTTTCAAAAGTGTTAGCAAATCTTCAAAAATCTGCTGATATTTTTTCAAAATAAAAAAAGTGTTAGCAAACTCTTCTACTCAAACAGTCATAAAAATATCGAATTACAAATTCTGAAAATCAAAAGAAATTGCAAAATATAAATTGAATATGTTCTTATCCGACAGGTTATAAGCCAAAAACAAAAGAAGCTGAAAACCTCGATAAATCAAGGCTTTCAGCGTTGTTTGCTGGCGTCCCAGACAGGAATCGAACCTGCGACGTTTCGCTTAGGAGGCGAACCCTCTATCCTACTGAGGTACTGAGACTTATTTAATTGTAATGGAGCAATTTTCAAATTTATTTCATAAATCGCTTCCGAAAGGGGATTGCTCCACCTGACCCTTAGGAGGCGAGTGCTCTATCCAGCTGAGCTATGACGACACATGCCGTAAACCCTTGATTTTACTTTACTGGGTTTCTGGGATTTTTCCCTTCGGCCATATATAAGATTATCAACTCTTTTTCGAGTTGTCAATCTACAGATTTTTTTGATTTGGTAACATTAGAACGTTCCCCAATTTGGGGAATGCTTTGTTGTCACCATTAGCATTTTTCAGAATAGATTCGAACTGAAAGTTGTTTTTCATTTTTTCCCTTTGGGGAATGCCTCGGCTTTCTCTTAGGAGGCGAGTGCTCTATCCAGCTGAGCTATGACGACACATGCCGCAAACCCTTGATTTTACTGGGTTTCTGGGATTTTTCCCTTCGGCCATATATAAGATTATCAACTCTTTTTCGAGTTGTCAATCTACAGATTTTTTCGATTTGGTAACATTAGAACGTTCCCCAATTTGGGGAATGCTTTGTTGTCACCTTTGGCATTTTTCAGAATAGATTCGAACTGAAAGTTGTTTTTCATTTTTTCCCTTTGGGGAATGCCTCGGCTTTCTCTTAGGAGACGATTCTTATATTCATTTGACTAATAGAACATATACATATATCATACCGTTTGAACATGAAAATGTCAAATGCTTTTCTAAGAGGATGATTATGGTGAGGTAACAGAGCGGGATCTGATATGTGAAATAGCTTTTACAGGACTTTTTTATGTAAAGCCGAATGTTCTGAAACGCATATACAAAAAAGCACGACTAATTTTCAATTAAAAGAAATTTGGTCATGCTTTTTATATAAGTCAAAAATCTTTTCTAAAAATTAATATGCCCCTGCAGCCAGATCTGTGCCTTCAGCCGTCTTCCAACTGCCGGTTCGCCAATCACCTTTTCAACCGGTACGCATACATCAAATTGAAGCTCATTGGTTTCAACTGTAAGAACATAAAGTTTTTTCCCGGTAAGAAGATTTTCGATGGTATCGATATTCAGAATCTCACCAAGGATCGCATACTGGTCACATTCAAGACCAGCTGGCATAAAATGCGTATCGACAATACTGTAAATATCTTCCCCGCGAATTCTTTTTGATACTGCGGCATAGGTGTCGATGTCGTCAAGCGTAAGGCTTTCAATGGCATCGGGATTCCCTTCCTTTGCTGCGCTCATAAGCATCATCCGGTTGCGGAGATCTTTCGCTCTCTTGTCCGCAGCACCTGCATCCTTTGCGACCGGAAGCAAAATTTTCCCACTTAAGGCAAGCCCAGAAAAGGTTATAGAGATTGAACTTTTGTTCAGACCACCGAGAGTGGCTTCTTTTATGTATTCCATTCCGTTCTGGATATGGAAAATGATACTGCAGCCGAGCTTTACATCTTCGCAGACACCAATATAGGTCGGTGAGGATGCTTTCTGTTCTACTGCAATATCAGCATAAGAGCTGACTCCACTGCCTGAAAAATATGGGAAATAGCATTCTCTGCGGAACTCTTCATCATTTTCATCGATAAAGCCGCAGGAAGAAATGCCAATCCCGTTGCCGTATTCCCTGCGAAGCTCACAGAGATCTGTGTGCTCGTCCAGGGCAATACGGTCATATCCGGAAAATTTCTTTTCGGATTCAAGAAGAATCTGATACCATTCGCGTTCAGATGCGATATCGTGGAATCCGATAGCGTTTAAATATTTATGCAAAATTTACCTCGTTTTCTATCTGATTTCAGACTTACCGCCCATGTATGGACGAAGTACTTCAGGAATGCGGACAGAACCGTCTGCCTGAAGATTGTTCTCGAGAAATGCGATCAGCATTCTCGGAGGAGCTACTACTGTGTTGTTCAGTGTGTGTGCGAAATATTTGTTTCCGTCACTTCCTTTTACACGGATGCCAAGACGTCTTGCCTGTGCATCACCAAGGTTAGAACAGCTTCCTACTTCAAAGTATTTCTTCTGTCTTGGAGACCATGCCTCTACGTCACAAGATTTTACTTTAAGGTCGGCAAGGTCACCTGAACAGCATTCCAGTGTACGAACCGGGATATCAAGAGAACGGAACAGATCAACAGTGTTTTTCCATAATTTATCATACCATTCTTTGCTTTCTTCTGGTTTGCATACAACGATCATTTCCTGTTTTTCAAACTGATGGATTCTGTATACACCACGTTCTTCGATTCCATGAGCTCCTTTTTCTTTACGGAAGCATGGAGAATAAGAAGTCAGTGTCTTTGGAAGTTCAGCTTCATCAAGCATGGTATCGATGAATTTACCGATCATAGAATGCTCGCTTGTTCCGATCAGATATAAGTCTTCGCCTTCAATTTTGTACATCATAGAATCCATTTCGGCAAAGCTCATAACGCCTGTAACAACATTGCTTCTGATCATGAAAGGTGGGATACAGTATGTGAATCCACGATCGATCATAAAGTCACGTGCATAAGAGATAACTGCTGAGTGAAGACGTGCAATATCTCCCATCAGATAATAGAAACCATTTCCGGCAACCTTTCCTGCACTTTCAAGATCGATTCCGTTGAATTTTTCCATAATTTCTGTATGGTATGGGATTTCAAAGTCCGGAACAACCGGTTCGCCAAATTTTTCAATTTCAACATTCTGGCTGTCGTCTTTACCAATCGGTACAGATGGATCGATGATATTTGGGATAACCATCATATCTTTTTTGATTTTTGCTTCAACTTCTTTTTCTTCAGCAGAAAGTTCTTCCATACGGGCAGCGTTTTCCTGAACTTTTTTCTTAAGCTCTTCTGCTTTCTCTTTTTCGCCATGAGCCATGCATGCACCGATTTCTTTGGAAACTTTATTTTTCTCAGCACGGAGTGCTTCTACTTCGCCTTTGATTTCACGGTTTCTCTTGTCAAGTTCGATTACTTCATCTACAAGTGGAAGCTTTTCATCCTGGAATTTTTTCTTGATGTTTTCTTTTACAACATCCGGGTTCTGTCTTAAAAATTTAATATCTAACATAACTGTTCTCCTGTCTTATTTCTTTATTTTTATTACTGTGGTTTGATCGCATCCTGTACATCCGGATCATACATTTCCTGGTAAACGGCCTGATCTAGTGATTCGGCCTCTTCTTCAGAGAGCTCAATGTAACTTTCACCACGCACAATTTCTTTTATATAAGTGTAACAGCCATCTCTGCTGTGCATGGAATTGAGGATCCATCCATTGTTATCATTGTCAAGCATTGTGAGGGCGAAGCTGAGTTTTCCACCCATTTCACCGAAAGCATCGTATTTTACAATACCTACTTTCTGGTAGCTGCTTCGCAACGCGCGATACAATATGCGGATGTCCGCTTTGTTTTCGTGGGCAATGTTGGAAAGCTCGTCGAGTTCATCGAATCTTGCACTGAAACTTTCTTCGAGCGTTTTACCGTCCTGTCCGCGCATGAATACGTTATAGCTTGATTTCAGACGGTTGTATTTCATATTAACATTAATATAAAGAAGAAACATCAATATGATCAGCATGATAAGAAAAAGAAATATATACGCCGGATCAATTCCAAGTGACTTTAGAATTTTACTTTCCATATATTATTTTCCTTCCTGTATTGACATTAACAATTCAAATATACGTTCCAGATCGTTGTCCGAATAATATTCAATTTCAATTTTACCTTTTCCATTTGCTTTATGATTGACATGGACTTTGGAACCGATGATTGACTTTATACGTTCCTCCAGATCTTCATATACAAATGCATTCTGGATAACAGGCTTTTCTTTTTCCTTTTTTGGCTTCTTTAGTTCTTTGACAAGTTTTTCGGTATCCCGGACACTGAGCTTTTCATCAAATACTTTATTGGCAAGAATATATTGTTGCTCTTTATCCTCGATTGCAAGAAGAGCACGTGCATGTCCGGTTGAAATCATGTCATCGATGATCATCTGCTGTACTCTCTCGTCCAGCTTTAGAAGACGCATAGAGTTTGTAACAGCAGTTCTGCTCTTTGAAACGCGCTCAGCTACCTCATCCTGCTTCAGACGGAATTCATTTAGCAAGCGTTTGTATGCCTGCGCTTCTTCGATTGGATTCAGATTTTCGCGCTGAATATTTTCAATAAGAGAAATCTCAACGATTTCCTGATCTGTGTATTCTTTAATGATAACAGGAATCTCTTTGATACCGGCCTGCTTTGCTGCACGCCAGCGACGCTCGCCGGCGATGATTTCGTAGTAATCGTTCCGTTTCTGAACAATCAGAGGTTGTAGGATTCCAAACTGTTTGATTGAATCGGCAAGTTCCAAGAGAGCATCTTCCTCAAAATGTTTTCTCGGCTGGTCACGGTTTGGCTCCACATCATTGATCTTCATCATAATTGGTCCAGCATTCACTACTTCTTTTTTAACTGGTGCAGTATGTTTCGCAGTTTTATTTTCTTTGATTAAACTATCCAGACCTTTTCCAAGTCCGCCTCGTTTTGCTGTCATGCTTACTCTTCTCCTTTATGAATTACTTCATCTGCTAATAACATATAACTTTCAGCTCCTGTTGAACGAGGATCATATAAGTTGATTGGTAAGCCATGACTTGGGGCTTCTGCAAGTCGTATATTACGTGGAATGATAGTTTTGTAAATTGTCTGATCAAGATTATCTTTTACATTTTCAACAACTTGAAGAGAAAGATTGGTTCTGGCATCATACATGGTAAATACAACGCCTTCCATTTCAAGGTTTTCGTTCAATCTTTCTTTTACAAGTTCGATTGTTTTAATCAGCTGGCTCAATCCTTCAAGTGCATAGTATTCACACTGAATTGGAACCAATACGGTATCGGCGGTAGTCATTGAATTGATTGTCAGCATACTAAGTGAAGGTGGGCAGTCGATAATGACGTAATCGTAATTACTTCTTATCTTAAGCACCTCATCTCTTAATATGTATTCTTTGTTCTCAGTATCGAGCAACTCTATTTCGGCACCAGACAGATCAATGTTTGCGGGAATTACGTCGAGATTTTCAATTGCTTCTTTGCATAACACCTGATCCATAGTGGCTTCGCCGATTAAAAGATCATATACAGTATAGGCAACATTATCCTTATCTATACCAAGACCGCTGGACATATTTCCCTGTGGATCCATGTCGATTGCGAGAACTTTCTGCCCTTTTGCCGATAAACACGAGGATAAATTGATCGCTGTTGTAGTTTTTCCAACGCCACCCTTTTGGTTGGCAACGGCAATTATTCGTCCCATTGCAATTACCTCCTTTCTAATAGTGTGCAAATATATATGAAGTTTTATTTACATCTAGGTATAATTGTAACACTAAACTTTATCTAAATCTACTAAATGTTTCACGTGAAACATTTATTTTGGCATTTTTTATAAATAAGGGGATTTTTTGCGCGAAACATTCTACACAAAGTGAAATGTGAAAATGTATAAAAACATTCGTAATCCGCTCATTTTTTTCTTGAAAAAAAATGGCTACTTACTCATTTTTTGGCGGGTCAAGAGGTCAAAAATCCTCTTGCAAGCAAGCTTACATCGACTTTCTGACCTTTTGCCCATGGCATCATCATATTTTAGATATATTAAAATATATTTGGCTATGAGCAGCTGAAAAAAGAGAAAACAAAATGTTTCACGTGAAACATTTTGTCGAAAACCAAGGAACAATAACATGATGAAAATCTTTAAACTGTAAGGAGATTATGGTATACTTATCTATAAGCCGCAAGGTGAAAAATTACACAAAACAGATACTATTTGCGAGTATGATCTTGCTGAATCGGGGCAAAAATGATTCGGAGAAAGGACAATTAACGATGAAAAATAAATTGAAAAGTTGTGCGATTTTAGCAACACTTGGTGCGATTACAATCCATCTGATAAATAAAACACTTATAGAAATGGCAACAAAAGACAGCTTGTTAAACTCATCAGAGGGAAATTATTATGACTGGAGATTTGGAAAAATCTATTATAGAAAACAGGGAAATGGTAAACCACTACTGCTACTTCATGATTTGGATGCAGAAAGCTCTGGCGTAGAATGGAAAAAAGTAGCGGCAATTCTTGCAGAAAAGCATACTGTTTATACCGTGGATCTGCTAGGCTGTGGACGATCTGAAAAACCAAATATTACTTATACTAATTTCCTTTATGTGCAAATGCTGACGGATTTTATTAAACATGTCATTGGCGAAAAGGCAGATGTTGTGGCTACGGGAGAATCGGCTGCTATTGCAGTTATGGCATGCGGAAATGATGAAAACGTGATTGGAAAGATTTGTATGGTGAATCCACTGTCACTTACGGAACTTGCAAAATGTCCGAATAAGAGAACTAAGACGCTGAAGTTCCTTATCGAAATACCGATTATTGGTACGCTGCTGTACAACATTATTCATTCAAGAGAAGCAATTGATGAAAAATTTGTGGATAAGTATCTGTATGACGAAGATACGATAGATTATCAGATGACGAAGATATACCATGAATCTGCTCATAATGAAAACGCACATTCAAAATATTTGTTTGCAAGCATCAAAGGTGGATATACAAAGACAAATATTTATCATTGTATTCGCAAGGCGACAAATAGTATCTGTATTATCTCTGGACAATATGATGAAAACAGTATTGAGATTGCTAAACAATATCAGAAGCATGTACCTGCTATAGAATGCATGTGCATAAAGGATACGAGACATCTTCCGCAAATTGAACAACCGGAAGGATTCGCAGAACAGCTGGATATCCTTTTCTCTGCTGAATAATATAAAGTACGTTCAGGTACACATTATAGCCAAATGCGGGATGTACACTTCGGTGTACATCCCGCATTTGGCTATATATGGCTCTTGATCAACTTTTGCGATTATCTAATAGCAAACAGAACTGGTATTTAACTGGTACTTATTCTGCTCATGAACACCATGAAAACCGACATGCAACTCTGGGAATTTCTATGGAAATTGTCTTTCTCTGAAAAACAAAACAGAAGGATGATTATTGGGCTTTTTGCAGAAATAATCAAGCTAAATGAAAATAAAAAATCAGATTTTAAGCGGGTAAAAAATTGAACTTACCCGCTTTTTGAAATGAAATAGGAAAACAAATTTCTGGCAGAACTGCATACAAAAAAATAAAAATACATTTTCAAAGCATACAAAAATTGAACTATCAAAAATACAAAATAGAATAAACTATAACAATTAAAATTGAACTATTGTAAAAAGAAATAATAGCAGAAGTTCAAGATAAAGAAAAAAGTTCAATTTCCATTGTGGCATATACAGACTACAGGCATGTATAGCTGTTTATCCGTGGATAGGTTCTTTGGAAGGAAGTCCTGCTTTTCGAGGAAACTTCTTCCCGGTAGGCTTGATTTTTTTGATCTTTACAAATGAACGGCTGATATCACTGCCTGGAAGCTGGAATACAACTGGTTTATTTTGTGTACCTCCAAGGACATGTACTGCGGTTTTTGCAGCGGAAAGTTCATCGACAATATCACCGGATTTGTAAGAAACAAAGAATCCACCAACTTTTACATAAGGGAGGCAGTATTCGGATAATGTAGATAAATTGGCCACTGCACGTGAAACACAGAGGTCAAACTGTTCCCTGTAGTCTGCCTGACGGGCAAAATCTTCTGCTCTGCCGTGGATTGTATGGATATCCGTAAGATTTAACTCTTCAATCACACTGTCAAGGAAACGGATTCTCTTATTTAAAGAGTCAAGCAACGTGATTTTCAGGTGCGGAAAGGCGATTTTTAAAGGAATTCCGGGGAATCCGGCGCCTGTTCCTATATCGATCACGGTTTGAACTTTACTGATATCCAGAGCCTTTACTAATGCAAGGCTGTCGACAAAATGTTTTTCGTTTACTTCTTCGTACTCGGTGATACCGGTGAGATTCATAACCTTGTTCCATTCCACCAGCATTTCGTAATATTTATCAAACTGATTAAACTGGGTCTGCGTTAATGTGATACCTAATTCTGCAAGCTGTTGCTCAAATTTTTTACTCATATTGCTCCTTTTTCCCCTAAAAGTACACATCTTTGCGGAAAATAAACAGTAATTTACACTGTTTTGCACCAAATAGGTACACAATTTCTGAGAAGATAGCACCTTAAAGGTACACGATAAAGTGATAATGTTTTTAAAAAAATACAATCATGCACCTGAAAGGTATACGAAAAGATGAAAAACATACTTTTTGCCCTATAAAGTACACGATAAAACCATTTCTTTGAAAATAGATGTGTACTTTTTGGGTGATGCCCTCAAAAGTACACATCTATATAGAGGGAAAAACAGAAACCAGAAATAATGGATTCTGTAATATCCCAAAAAAGATCAAAATACAGGTCTGGTTATCTGGTGGTCTAATGTCCTAGATATACCAGTAATACAGAAATATCGGCAGGTGAGACACCGGAAATACGGGATGCCTGACCGATGGAAAGCGGTCGGAACTGCTTTAATTTCTGCACAGCTTCGATTCGCAGGCTCGGAACAGCATCGTAATCGATATCTGTCGGTATTTTCCTGGTTTCAAGCTTTTTAAACTGTTCTACCTGTTTTAACTGGCGCTTGATATAGCCTTCATATTTGATGTTGATATCAATTTGTTCCATAATCTCTCGGCTGAAGCGTTCTGTTCGCATATGGTCGATAGGTTCGAGAAGCTTGTAATTCAGCTCAGGACGCTTAATAAGCTCAGCAAGTGTAGATCCTGAAGTAAGAGGCGTACTGTCGCAATTTGTGAGAAAATCCGTGATTTCCTGGGAAGTTCCAACGTTGGTATGCTCAAGCCTGTGGATCTCCTTGCGGATGATTTCTTCTTTGTCTAACAACATCTGGTATCTCTCGTCTGAAATAAGCCCTATTTTGTGCCCTATTTCGGTTAGTCTCTGATCGGCGTTGTCCTGGCGCAGGAGTAACCGGTATTCGGCACGTGAAGTCATCATACGATATGGTTCGTGGCTTTCTTTTGTAACCAGATCATCGATCAGAACACCGATATAAGCCTGGGAACGGTCTAAAATTAACTGTTCTCTTCCTAGAACCTCCAATGCGGCATTGATTCCGGCAATAAGTCCCTGAGCGGCTGCTTCTTCATATCCCGAACTCCCGTTGAACTGACCACCGCTGAACAAACCATGAATAGATTTGAACTCAAGTGTCGGATGAAGCTGTCTTGCATCGATACAGTCATATTCAATTGCGTAAGCATTTTTAACTATTTTTGCGTGTTCAAGACCAGGCACACTTCTGTACATTTCATATTGAACATCCTCTGGAAGTGAACTTGACATTCCGCCGATGTACATTTCATTGGTTTCCAGACCTTCTGGTTCAATGAACACCTGATGCCGTTCTTTATCGGCAAATTTTACAATTTTGTCCTCGATAGACGGACAATAACGTGGCCCGGTGCCTTCGATCATACCAGAATAAAGTGGGGAACGATCCAGGTTTTTACGGATGATCTCATGGGTTGTAGGATTGGTATAGGTAAGCCAGCAGGAAGCCTGCTCAATCTGCACATCTTCTGGATCCGTTGTGAACGAAAAAGGTACGACCCTCTCGTCGCCGAATTGCTCTTCCATTTTGCTGAAATCAATGCTGCGCTTGTCGATACGTGCCGGTGTACCGGTTTTGAAGCGGTACATCTTAATACCAAGCTCCTTCAGACAGTCGGTCAGATAATTTGCTGCCTGCAGTCCGTTTGGACCGGTATGCGTGCTGACATCACCGTAAATGCATCTTGCCTTCAGGTAGGTTCCGGTACACAGTACAACGGCCTTGCAGCGGTATATAGCACCAGAATAGGTCTGAACGCCCGTTACAGAACCATCTTCCACAAGGATATTGACGACTTCACCTTGCCGGATCTCCAGGTTCTCCTGGTTTTCCAGCGTCTGTCGCATGGTATTGCTGTATTTGTTCTTATCTGCCTGGGCGCGCAGGGAATGAACGGCAGGCCCTTTAGATTTATTCAGCATCTTTGACTGAATAAATGTCTTGTCGATGTTCTTTCCCATTTCACCGCCGAGCGCATCCAGCTCGCGTACCAGGTGCCCCTTTGAGGTACCGCCGATATTCGGGTTGCATGGCATCATGGCGATACTTTCTACACTTACGGTGAAAACAATCGTTTTCAGACCGAGTCTTGCGCAGGCAAGGGCAGCTTCGCAGCCGGCATGTCCCGCACCAACTACAACGATGTCGTATGCGTCTTTATTTTCCCATACAGAATTTGCTGAATATTTCATTTACTAAATCTTCTCCTATCGTCTCTCCGGTAATGCTTCCCAGAGATTCATATGCATCCATTAAGTCAATTGTGAAAAAGTCTTCCGGCATTTGGTTTTCGATGCTCTCTTCTACCTTTTTCAGGCTGGAAAGTGCATCGGCAAGAGCTGTTTTGTGCCGGATATTGGTGATATAAACCTCATCGTTAAATGAGATATCACCGTGATAAAACATCTCTTTTAAAGTAGATTCCAGTTCATGGATCCCAGTCTCCTCTTTTGCGGAAATATCGATCATTGGCTTAGTTATCAACGTTTCTAATGCCTTTTTATCAACAACTGTGGATAAGTCACTTTTATTCAGTAGTATTACAGCTTTCTTATCCCGGATCATCTCGATGATCTCGTGATCATTTTCATCAAGAGGTCTGGATGCATCGACCACATAGATGATTAGATCGGCTTTTTCTGCATTTTCTTTTGCTTTATCCACACCGATCTTCTCTACGATATCAGAGGTATCGCGGATTCCGGCGGTATCCATGATGTTTAAAGAAACGCCCTGAAGCTGGATATTTTCCTCTAGGACATCTCTTGTGGTTCCGGCAATCTCGGTTACGATTGCCTTTTCTTCGCCTACCAGAACGTTCATCAGAGAGGATTTCCCGGCGTTCGGTTTCCCGACGATAACCGTCTTGATGCCTTCTTTGATGATACGTCCGTCATCGGCAGTATCCAGAAGACACTGGATTTTCTGCTGCAGATCCTTTACGACGCCCAGGAGACTGTCACCATATCCGTCTACGCTGATATGCTCTGGATCATCCAGTGCACTTTCGATAAAAGCGGTATGGTAAAGGATTACTTCGCGGATTTCTTTAATCTTATTGTGGACAGAGCCTTTCAACTGGTTTACCGAGCTTTGTAGTGCATAGTCATTCTTGGAGCTGATGATATCGATCACGGCTTCGGCCTGTGACAGATCCATTCGGCCGTTCAGAAAAGCCCTTTTGGAAAATTCACCCGGTTCAGCAGGTCTTGCACCGTATTTGATCACGGTTTCAAGTATCTTTCTTGTGACAAATACACCGCCGTGACAGTCGATTTCCACAGTATCTTCACCGGTGTAGCTGTGCGGCCCACGCATTAAAAGAACCAGCACTTCATCAATCGTCTGCTCTCCGTCCATGATATAGCCATAGTGAATGGTATGGCTTTTTTGTTCGGACAGAAGCTTCGGGCTTTTGCCTTTGTAAATTTTGTCAATAATAGAAAACGCATCTTCTCCGCTGAGACGCACGATTCCGATTCCGGAATTAGTCATTGCTGTGGAGATTGCTGCGATTGTGTCTGTTTTAAATCCCATTTTATTGCTTCCTTCTATACTTTTGTAATAAATGCGATGTTATCATTTTACCCCGAAAGCTGTCAAAATGGAAGTGCCTATTGTGAAGAGTAGAAAAAAACCGCGTTACTGTTCACAGTACCTGTGACTAGCAACGCATCTCGCCATTTTAAATCACCTTTGGCGATGGGCGAGATGCCATTCAAGATAAAACGTGCATCCTCCGTGCCAAACAGCGTAGTGATTGACACGGGAGTGAACAGTAAAAAAACCGCAGCCATTAAATGACTGCGGTTTACTGTGAACGATTCAGTTATAACGGTGTATGCAACCAATTTGCGTTACTGTTTAACGGCGGTTCGGTGTTACAACAACACGTCTGTATGGTTCTTCGCCCTCGCTGTGGGTAGAAACTCTGTCATCAGCCTGCAGAGCGGAATGGATGATTCTTCTTTCATAAGGATTCATCGGCTCCAGTGAGATCGGCTTTCTGCTTCGTTTTACTTTGTAAGCGATATTCTTTGCGAGATTTTCAAGAGTCTGTTTTCTTCTTTTGCGGTAGTCTTCTGTGTCGAGTTTGACACGTACATAACCATCCTGTGACTTGTTGGCTACACGGTTGGTGAGGTACTGGAGAGAATCCAATGTCTGTCCACGCTTACCGATCAGGATACCCATGTTGTCACCGCTCATCTCAATTGCAAGAGCACCTTCTTCATCAATGGAGGATACGATAGTTACTTCGCCCATTCCCATTGCCTGAAGAACTTCCTGTAAGAATTTCTCACAGATCTTCTGTGTAGCTTCTGTTACAACGGCTACATGAAGTTCTTTCTTTTCTTCATAAACCGGAGCTGCTGCTGTTACGGCAGAGGCTGTTTCTGTTTTGTTTTCTTTTACAAATTCTTTCTTAGGCTCTTTTTTGAAGTCCTTTTTCGAATCTTTTTTGTATTCTTTGTGTTCTTTGTACTCTTTACGTTCTTTGTGTCCAACGAATTCCTTGCGGTCTTTTCGGAAATCCTTCTTGAATTCTTTTTTGATCTCTTCCGGTTTGATTTCTTCGGCTTTGATTTCTTCTGTTACAGTTTTTTTGATACGGGCACGGATAACTGCCTGACGGCTTCCGATTCCGAGGAAGCCTGCACTTCCTTTTTCAATTACGTCATATTCCATCTGATCGCTGGCAACGCCAAGCTGAATGGAAGCCTCTGTAATCGCATCATCTAAAGTTTTTGCTGATACTGTGATCTCATTCATTTAACTTGTCCCCCTATTTATTGCCTTCGTTAAAACGCTTTACAAGGTTCGCTTTGTCTGCAAGGCTTCCGGCCTTTGCATTTTCATTTTTCTTCTTTGCTTCTTCGAGCTTTTCTTCAAGTTCTTTTGTCTGAGCAGCTGTTCTTACCGGCTCATGAATGTTTTTCACGTTCTTATGAGCCATTTTGTTTACATTGCTTGCATCCACTTCGTTTTTGTTCTTGCGTTTTTCAGCAGCTTTTTCCATATTCTCTTTGATCAGTTCATCCATCGGAATCTTATTCAGATGTTTGTTGATAAAGAACTGCTGTACCATACGGACAACGGCACTTGCAACCCAGTAGATTCCAAGACCTGTAGGTAATGTGAAACACATAAATACAGATACAAGAGGAAGGGTAACGTTCATTGTCTTCATGGTTGAAGCCATCTGGTCAGCCTGCGGATTGTTCGTAACTGCAGTTGTCTGCTGAGAAAGCTTCACGCTCAGGTATTGGGAAAGTCCTGAAAGGACAGGAATCAGCACTGCCATGATCACAATTCCCCATGCGCCGGCTTTTACACCGTTGCTAATGAGGTTCATAGGAGTTTCCGCAATGTTAAGTCCAAGGAAGTTATTCATGGACTTTAATGTATCGACGGTGCTGTCGATCGTAGGCTGCAGATCCGGAAGCTTCTTGCCGAGAGTTTCCCAGGTTGAAGTCTGGAATTTGTACAGTACGTCGATCAGTACGTTTTTATCAGAGTAATCATATTTGGAGGCGGACATAAGGATCGGTTTTGCTTCGCCGATCTTTTCCATGACCTTCTGCCATCCATCCTGTGCCATGATAGAGGTAAGAATCGGTGTGTATACCGCTTTAACCTGTCCAACATAAGCAGGGATGTTGCGGATTACATAGTACATTGCCCAGAGAATTGGGAACTGGATAAACATACTTAAGCATCCGCCGGTCGGTGATACTCCGTATTTTTCATAAACCAATTGTGTTTCTTCCTGCATCTTCTGCATGGAAGCCTGATCATTTTTTCCTTTGTACTTCTGCTGAACCTTCTGGAGCTCAGGGTTCATTGCAGCGGACATCTTGGAAAATTTCTGTTGCTTGATGGTGAGCGGCATCAGTAAAGTGTAGATGACAATTGTCAAAAGAATAATACATACACCCAGGTTGTGAATGCCGATTAAATCCATTACCCGGTAAATACCATCCATGATCTTACCGAGCAGCCAGGCAGCCTGTCCGATGATCGGTGTGCTGACCTGTGTCATTAAAATTCCTGTCATAACCTTTCCTCCATAAACATTTCCGTCCCGGTGTTTGGACGGCTCATAGGTTAGTTAAGGCACCGGATCATATCCACCTTTGGCGAATGGATTGCATCTGAGGATTCTCCATACGGTCAGAAGGCCTCCTTTAAACGCACCGTATTTTTCAATGGCCTCCAAAGCATATTCTGAGCAGGTTGGAATGTAAATACAGTGGGTATATACCTTCATAGGTGATAAATATTTTCTGTAAAAACGAATCAAATATAATAATATCTTTTTCATAATTTCAGTGCCTCGTAGTGTATATCCGTCTTCTCGATATACTGAACTGGCTAATTGCAGTCCGAATAAATGTGATGAAGTTTGCCCAGATGGATGAGAGCGCTTTCAATCTCATGGTATGACCGGTCTTTGGCGGTCGTCCTTGCGATGATCACGATATCATATCCACATTGGAACTGTTCTTCGTGTAACCTGTAACTCTCACGGATCAGCCTTGTTAAATGATGTCTTATGATGCTGTTCCCAACTTTTTTGCTGACGGAAATTCCGACGCGGTTGCGTCCGAGATCATTCGCCAGGAGATACATTACAAGGTACTTGTTGCCATAAGGTTTTCCCTTTCTGTATACAGACTGGAAATCCCTGTTTTTCTTCAATGATTCGGAAAATTTCATACTTTATTCTCCCGATTTACATAAATTTGCATAGAAGAAAAGGCCACATATATGTGACCTATGCTGATAATACTTTTCTTCCTTTTGCTCTTCTTGCTGCAAGAACTTTTCTTCCACCTGCTGTGGCCATTCTTGCTCTGAATCCATGAACTTTCGCTCTGGAACGTTTCTTTGGCTGGAATGTCATCTTCATTGATATCCACCTCCTATCGATTTCTTCTTATATGAATAGAAGCTTATTTACGTTTTTAAGACATCGTACTTCATTATAATCAAAAAAGCTGTCTCCGTCAAGCAGTTTTAATAAAGTTTCGACCCTTATTTTAAGGAAATTATGAATAAGTTTATGGTTTTTGATTGATTCTGAAATCGTTTTAAGGTAGAATATAAGAGTATGATTATGCTTATTTTGAAGATGAATGGGGCAGGAAT